>NZ_QTWD01000021.1:857-1172 GCF_003460955.1 Blautia sp. AF26-2
ATTCTTTCTGGCAGCAACGATAGAAGTTACGAGTTCCGGAAGGGAAGTTCCGATGGAAACAATGGTCAGTCCGATCAGAGTCTGGCTCATTCCAAGATCGCCCGCGATTCTTGCTGCGGCATCTACGGTCACATCTCCGCCGACTGCAATGGCGACTGCTCCGCCGACGATGAACACGATACTCTTCGGAACGGAAAGCAGCTTGATATCCTCGTCGGAACCGCCTTCAATTTCGACTTTTTTTCCTTCGCGGTTTGCCTTTAAGGCAATCTGAACCATGTAGACAATGTAACCTGCAAAGAATCCAATTAAGAT
>NZ_QTWD01000021.1:1182-17519 GCF_003460955.1 Blautia sp. AF26-2
TGAACCATGTAGACAATGTAACCTGCAAAGAATCCAATTAAGATCACGCCGTCCAGGTGACCGAGCATCATGTTTTTCCGCCAATGTAAGGATAAGCTGGCGCTGGACAACTATCAAATTCGTTCTGCGCAGGGAATCCGAAAATATTGGTTGATTATATCATTTGCACACTATATGTGTGTTGTTGGAACTGGTGAAGTCTGTCCTTTTGAAACAGGTTATCACAAGATCAGTGACATAATCCAGATAGAAAAATATCTCACCCTCTATCAATGTGCGAGGGAATGCAATGATTTTGACTCCTTTGTAAAGGTCGTGGCGTAGTTTTGTGCAATTTTTCAAATTTGCTCATTTATAGTTATAAATCGTTAATAGCGAACAATTTGTTCCAGCGAATATAATTTTGTATCATTTTCTGCGGCGTCATCTATGATCTTTTCATCAAATCCACTTTCAGAAAATAATGCATAGTAAAATTTTGCTTTTTCTTTCAATGTTTTAAGTTTTGCCAGCGTGTCAAGATACTCCGAATAGGAAAACGGTGTTCCTTTAAACTTGCATTCACCAACCAAATATTCTTTCGCATCCCTGCTTATTCCTAAAAGGTCTATCTCCGTTTCTGTAATTCGCGTACCAGCTGACACTTTTTCATCACGAACCGTTGTTTTTCCTGTCCAACGCCCCATTTTGGCATAGCGAAACGGCAAATCATTTTTCTTTTGCATCCGGCGTACAAACTCCCTGCAAACATCCTCAAACGCAAACGATGCAAACTGATGAAGTGCCGGCTGCACAACATATTCATAAACCCCTTCTACATCGCCATCTTCCAGCTGTGAAAAATTAGAAAAACCAAAAGCATACCAAAAACGGAAAAAGTTGTCCGTCAGTCGATAAGTTCCTCTATTGACGTTTGCCTGCTCTTTCACTTTAGCATCTACAGAAAATTCTCTTTCTACAATACCAAGTTCTATCAGATTTTTCAGATAAACGCTGGTTTTTGAAGAATCCTCCACCAATGATTTTTGACTGATATCATTTAATTTGGTGTTTCCAAGTGCTACCGCCTCGATAATCGAGTTATAAATCGGTGTTTCCCGAAGTTCCTGATGAAGCAAAAAATCTACTTCACTGTAAAGAATACAACCCTTTGTCAAAATATTTCGTTTAATATTTTCGTCTACAGACAGGTGTGGATTCCATTGGCGCAAATAATGTGGAATGCCTCCAAGTATCGCATAAGCAAAAATCTTGTCCCGGTCAGAGTAATCAGGGAAAAATTTTGCTGCGTCATAAAATCCCATTTCCTTCATTTTATAAATACCCGTGGCACGGCCATACAATGGATTCTTTTCTGCCAGCAATTCTTTTTCAATAAAACTCATGGCACTACCGCACAGAATAACCATTGCATTACTGTTCTTCATTTCAGTATCCCATAAATTCTGTAAAATGGACGGGATACTCTTATTGCTCCTGCACATGTATGGAAACTCATCAATTACAATCAGTTTTTTTGCATCACCATAGGGAAGATCGAGAATTGCCCGAAATGCTTTTTCCCAATCCTCAAATTCAGAAATATAATTTTTTGCCGGAATATTTTCCCTAAGCATCCTGTTCGAAAAATTACGAAGCTGCACCCGGTCTGTTGTCTGGGTACAGGAAAAGAAAACATGAGGTTTTCCTTTACAAAATTCCCGCAGTGTTTCGGTTTTTCCTACCCGTCTCCTGCCATACAGAACAATAAGCTGCCCACCTTTTTCCTCATATTTGTCATTTAAAAATTTTAGTTCTGTTTCTCTCCCAATAAACACAGAATCACCTCCATATATCAAATCGTGATTTACTAAATTGTGATTTGATATTATTATATCCATAATCTGAAAAAAAATCAAGCAAGGAGCTGTCAAATTCTCATGCTCTGAAAATACCAATTTCCTTGACAATTTTTTCTGCTAAACTATAAACGTTACTCTTGATTTCACATCCGGCCAGATGGATCTGTAATATCGCAATCTTCCTGAACAAACGCCAAAATATCTTCCACCGTCTCTTCTACCTGTTCCTGCTGCGTGATCGTGGGAGTTCCGTCTCCCTTTTGTACTCCGTAACTACCAAACTGTCCATGGCAGCCGCCTTCCAGAATCTTCTCTGTAAAATATTCCGGCAGATGACTCCGGTTTTTCTCATAGGATTCCCGGTTCAGCACACCGTCCTGCGTGCCATAGGATCATATAAATATTTACTACTTTTTCAGCAGCAAACTTATCTTATAGCATATCACGGAATCTCTCGAAAAAATATTTTTCTGTGATTTTCTTTCGGTAACAGGTTGTTCCTGAAACCATTTATTTTTCCATCCAGTTGTGCCCCTATCCTGAACTCTTCTTATATCAGATCATACAAGCAAATCTCCAACCACTGTTTATTACTTTTCGCAATAAAGGCATGGGACTTCCTTGATTTGATTAAAAAACACCCTCCGCTGCGTGATGTCTCGCGCAGCGGAGGGTGTCCCCATTCATTCCCTAAAACTGTTTTTATGCTTATACCTAGCCCTTTCCCATCTCAGCCTTCTCCGAAATTTCACAGGCAAGTCTCTATTCGTAGTCTTCGATTCTCCACTCATCCTTCCAGTCAACGAATACCATTCCGTTCGGATATTCCTCACATGGTTCTACGAAACGAAGCGGTAACCAGACGTAATCTGCGATCCGCGTCTCTTCTACCACCGGCTCTCCCATGCTCGAAAAATCAAACTCTTCCTTTTTCCCGATGAAAATAGCTTCAAACATTTTTTTGTACACATGATAATCCTTATCCATCGCATTTGGAAGCCAGCGGTCTGCGCATGCAATGTAGAGATCTTTCTTTCCCGGTACTTTAAATACCGATGAAATCTGGGAATGATAAGAAGTATCTGTTTCATCTCCCGGGTGCGGATTTCCCAGTACTGTATACGGTCCATGCCAGGTGTCTGCAACCGCAACTTCCGATGGATTTGGAAGATATCCCGTGGTTCCCGATGTAATCAGATAATGTTTGCCGTTCCGCATAAAGTGTGCCGTTGCCTCCCGGACATACGGCGGATACGGATGCGGGAAATGGGTACTGTAGTATCCGGTCACATCCGTATAGTCATCCGTCAGATCCGCGATGATCGTCTCCGAATGTACACGTTCGAACATATAGTAAGCCTTTCCATCCGGTGCTACAACCAGATCAAAATCACCGGCACTCATATTCAGTGGTCTTAAACCTTCGCGGACTTTTGTATACGGGCCAAGAAAACGGTCTGCGGTCAGAACGGTCTCATCCTGTGTGCCGTCTTTATGCATGATCTTCAGCCAGCATACATATTTTTTCGTTGCTTTGTTGTAAATAATATGCGGACGATCCATCTGCGCACTTGGATGAAGGGAAGAATTTTCATCTTCCGGTTCCGGCGGAATAATGATCCCTTCATCCTTCCAGTTGTAGAGATCTTTTGACGAATATGCTTTTACTCCCCAGTGCCAGATTCCGTTCTTTCCGTCTGTTTTTTCCTTGTTCTCGCCATAGAAATAATAGGTATCATCAATAAAAATAACGGAACCTCCGTGGGCCTGGATTCTCTTTCCTTCGGTATCCAGCCAGACCTGTCCTGGGTGAAAACTGTTGTAACTCATGTTCGTATCCTCCTTGTTTTTCGTGTTAAAACAAACATATCAGATTTTTGCCGGAAGAAAAAGTCCCTTACGGAATATTGAAACCGCAGGTCAAAAAAGTGAAAGTCCAAGACAAATTTTTTTATTTTCTCTTTCTCGTTTATCCGCTATGATAAGGTTACTTGAATGGGTCGCGACCATGCAACACTGTAATCAGTAATCTGACAAAATTGAAAGGGAGATCACAAAATGAAAAAGAAAAAAGCCCTAGCAACGATGCTTGCCGCTGTAATGGCACTTGGAATGACCGCCTGCGGTTCCACAAACACAACTTCTTCCAGTACCTCTTCCACCGATACAGCTTCCACCACAAGTAAAGAGAATACTTCATCCTCTTCCGCTGCACAGACAACGGCAGACGAGGGAGCTCCTTACGAGGTCGTTCTGGAATGGCCTGCAATCGGAAATACTCCTACAGAAGAAAATCTGCAGAAAATTGAAGCTGCCATCAACGAAGTTACGGTTCCGGAAATCAATTGTACTGTAAAACTTTACCCGGTTGAGCTGAATGACTTGAGCAATGCAAATACCCTGGCAATCTCTACCGGCGAAAAAGTAGACCTGATCGTATCCGTTAGTACCGGAGTCGGAACTCTCGTAGATCAGGGACTGATCGTTCCTATGGATGAATATGTTGATACATATGGTGCCGATATCCAGCGGAAACTTGGAGATGCTCTCTCCAATGGTATTTATCAGAATCAGCTTTATGGTGTTTCCAGTGCCTATATTCAGGCAGAATCCTATGGCTTTATTGCCAGAGCCGATCTGCTCGATGCAGCCGGTGTAGAGATTGATGAATCCAAAGTTTATACACTGGATGAATTATCCGATATTATGGATACTGTTGCAGCAACCCAGCAGGTTGGAAATGGTTTCTATATGGTAGCAAACATTAACTCAACCTCCGACATTTATACTTCCTTCTTCGGATCCGTTGATACGCTTGGTGCTTCTACCGCTTCCGGCGGTCTGCTTCTGACCGACGGTTATGATAACACAACGATCGAAAATATTTATGGCAGCGATGCTTATGCAGACTACGCAAAGACCATGTATGACTGGGCTCAGAAAGGTTATATTCCGGCTGATGCAGCTTCCAATACGGATGATGGACAGGTTCAGCTGAAAACAGGCAACTACTTCGGTGAATTCTACTGGACAACACCGGGCGGTGCCGAAGGAATTGGTGCAAACGTTGGCTATGATTTCAAAAAAATTCACCTCGCAGAGCCATGCAAAAAAACAAGTCAGAGCGTTCTTTGGAGTATTCCTACCACTTCAGAGAATCCACAGAAAGCTTTTGAGTTTTTAAATCTTCTGTACGGAGATAACGATATTGATGATACTCTGATGTTCGGTCTTGAGGGTGAAACATATCAGGTTGTAGAAGACAACGGCACGGACCGTGTCGTAAAATTTGTCGACGGCATTGATGCTGCCAGCGCTCCTTACTACTGCTATGCCGGTGTATATGGAGACCGTCTGACCTGGTCTATCTGGGAGCCAAACACCATAGATTTCAATCAGCAGTTACGTGACTTTAATGACAGCATTACTGCTGCATCTCCTGCACTTGGTTACTCCTTTGAAATCACCGACGATATTTCTTCCGCTTACTCTGCGGTATCCGCAGTTGTAAAACAGTACACACCAACCATCAGCGCCGGTGCAGCAAATCCGGACACCTATCTTCCACAGTTTATTCAGGATCTTGAAACTGCCGGCATCAATGATGTTATTGCAGAAAACCAGAAACAGTTTGATGCATGGAGAGCAGCAAAATAAATCTACCTATTGTATATTTTACAGGCCTGTGGAGAAATTCACAGGCCTGATGGAAAAAAAGGAGAATGACTCCCTATGACAAAAAAGAAAAAAATCCGCTGGAAGCAGTATCTGCCCATCTATCTGCTGGCTCTTCCAGGAATCCTATACATGATCTGTAACAACTATCTTCCCATGTTTGGCATCGTCATTGCCTTTAAAAAGCTGAATTTTGCCAAAGGTATCCTTGCCAGTCCATGGTGCGGTCTGAAAAACTTCGAATTTCTTTTTAAGAGCAGTGCTGCATTCACCATGATCCGGAACACCATCTGCTACAATGTACTCTGGCTGATTCTTGGTCATGTTCTTGCCATTGCAAGTGCTATTTTACTGAATGAAATCACCAACCGTTTCCGCGCACGTTTTTACCAGAGTGTGATTCTTTTGCCTTATCTGATGAGCTGGGTTGTTGTCAGCTATCTGGTTTTCGCCTTTTTATCCGCAGATACCGGTATGTTTAACAACTCCATTTTAAAACCTCTGGGCCTTGCTCCCATTAACTGGTACAGTGAATCGAAATACTGGCCTTTCATTCTGACCTTTGTCAATCACTGGAAAAACAATGGTTATACGATGATCGTGTATTTCGCCAGCATCGTCGGTATCAGCCAGGACTACTATGAGGCAGCCATGCTCGACGGCGCCACAAAATGGCAGCAGATCAAGCACATTACAATTCCACAGCTGGTACCTACTATCATCACGCTGATGATTCTTTCTGTCGGAAGAATTTTTGCTTCTGATTTTGGTCTGTTTTATCAGATTCCTAGAAATACCGGTGCTTTGTATAATGCAACACAGACGATTGATGTCTATGTATACAACGCCCTGATGCAGCGAAGCGACTATGGCATGGCTTCTGCCGCCAGCGTCTTCCAGAGTATTGTAGGATTTCTTATGGTTATGGTTACGAACGCGATTGTACGTAAAGTCAGCCGCGAAAACGCAATGTTTTAGTAGAAAGGAGTACGATCATGAAACATACAGACAACAAAACATGGAAAGTAGTTGCTGAAATCGTCATGGCACTCCTGTCTATTCTGGCACTGCTTCCGTTTCTCTTGCTTTTTATCTCATCCATTACGGATAATACCTGGGCTACCGCGAACGGCTTTTCCTTTTTCCCGAAAAAGCTCAGCATATTAGCTTATCAGTACATCATTAATCAGTGGACTACCATCGGTCATGCTTATCTGATGACGATCATCACAACCGTTGTCGGAACCATCATCAGTGTTCTGATCACAACCGGATTTGCTTACGCGCTTGCGACAAAAGGTCTTCCTTTCCGCGGACTTTTGAATTTCTTATGCATCTTCACTATGCTGTTTTCCGGTGGTATCGTTGCTTCCTATTACTGCTGGGTATCCCTGTTCCACGTAAGAGATACCCTCTGGGCCATGATCTTCCCGAACCTGATGATGAACGCGTTTAATGTTATTCTGGTAAAGAATTACTTTATGAACAGTGTTCCGCCATCTCTGATTGAAGCAGCCCGTATCGATGGTGCCAACGAATTCAAAATTTACCGCTCGGTTGTTCTTCCACTGTCGGTTCCGATTGTTGCAACTATCGGCCTGATGACCGCCATTGCTTACTGGAACGACTGGACCAATGGTCTTTACTATCTGACCGCCAGAAACGGACGGAATTACTATACGATTCAGATGGTTTTGAACAGTATCAATGACAGTATTCAGTTTTTGAATCAGAACTCCGATATCTCCGGTCTTTCCGGTGCACAGCTTCCTACCACAACCGTGCGTATGGCAATCGCTGTAGTCGGAATTCTCCCAATCATTCTGGCTTATCCATTCTTCCAGAAATATTTTGTAAAAGGTATTACTCTTGGAGGTGTAAAAGAATAATGGATAAAATTGCAAAAGAACTGCAACAATTAGTTGATACAAATGAAATGGCAGGCGGTGTCCTCATTGTTCGAAAAAGAGGGAACGAAATTTATCGGAACAAATGGGGATACATGGATATCGCCTCCCAGAAACCAACAGAATACAATACCATGTATTCTCTGTGTTCTATGACAAAACCCATCACATCCGTGGCAATTTTGATGTTGGAAGAACAGGGAAAACTTTCTCTGGAAGATACGATTGATACTTACATTCCGGGTTTTGTAAATGATAAAGTGTGTAAAATAGAAGTAGAAAGTGATGGCAGCTACAAACCATCTCAAAAATATCCAGCGGATATGACCCTGGATCAACTGATGGATGTTATGCATTATGTTCCTGCAAAAAGAAAATTAACTATCCGCGATCTTCTTACACACAGTTCCGGCCTTGGAATGGGCGGAATCAGTCAACACTATATGGAAAAAGTGAACAAATACGGCGACACCCTTTCCACACGCATAGAAAAATGGAAAAACTGTCCTTTAGATTTTCAACCTGGCGAAGCCACCGGTTATAGTCCTTTCGCAAACATGGAAATTCTTGGACGGATTGTGGAAATTGTCAGCAACCGGGAATTCTCAGACTTTTTAAACAAAAAAATTTTTGATCCACTGGAAATTCACGACATTACATTTCGTATGAACAACGCCCAACAGATGCGTTTTTCCTCTCTGTATAAAAGAGAACACGAAAAGCTCGTCTATGTGCCAGAAGAACAAAACGAATTTCTCAGGGAGTCTAAAGCAGGATATTATTCCGGCGCTGCAGGATTGATTGGAAGTGTGGAAGATTATGACAAATTTACCACCATGTTATCAAACGGAGGCTCATTCCATGGAGCAAGAATTTTAAAAGAAGAAACTGTTCGAAGAATCTATGAAGAAACCGGTGAACATTTACTTGAATTTCAACCAGGCATTCATTGGGGACTCGGAATGGTGGTATTCAGTCATCCCGAATTGCTGGGTGCACATGCCGGTGCCGGCACTTATGGATGGAGTGGCGCATACGGAACCCATATGTTTATTCATCCGGCAAGTGGAATATCCGCAACCTTCGGAATGAACCGACTAGATATCGGTGGTGCTGCATCACCAATTGCAAGAAAAGTAGAAGAATTAGTTTTTGATACATTCGGAGAAAACTAAAAATAGCAAAAACAACATATGATTCTTTTTTATCATCAGACATTGTTCTAAACAGATCGCCCCGAACTGCTCGCGCTACGCTTATAGCAGTTCGGGGCGATCTTATTTTATATCAAAAGATATTCGCAGTTGAAACAGGGAACTTCTTCGATTTATTTAAAAAGAATCCCGGTATTCAGAAGGTGTCACGCCATAATATTTTTTAAACGCACTAGTAAAATAAGGATAGTTGGTATAGCCCACTTCCAGTGCCACAAGATTAATCGTTGCGTCTCCGCTCTGCAAAAGTTTTCCCGCCAGTTTCATTCTCTCATCGATAATAAAGTGGCTGATCGTAACTCCTTTTTGTTTCCGGAACAGTCTGCTAAGATAGCTCAGGCTGACATGATTCTGCAGTGCAATGTTGTTGACGGAAAGTTCCGGTGAAGAAATATTTTCCAGAATATACGACACGGTAGCATCCACCATACTGCCGCTGTCGGCTCCCTGCTCCTGTGCACTCTTTTGATGGACATCCAGCCAGTGTCTTCCATATTCCTCCAACTGCATGGACTCGTATTTCTTCTGACGGCGCTCAACCGCTTTTTGAACTGCTTCTCCTATTTTATTTGCCGGCTGTGGAAACAGTACATAGTCCTGACAATCCAGGTGCAGCGCCTCCTGAATATAATCAAAATTTGCATGACAGGTCAGAAAAATAATCTCAGTAGAAAAATTCTGGGAACGAACCCAACGAATCAGAGAAATTCCATTTTCTCCCGGCATCTCGATATCGCAGAGAATGATATCGATCTCCTGATCCCGGAAGATCTCCTTGGCCTCATCTGCATTGTAGGCTGTAAAAAGCCGGAAAATGCCATATTTTTTCCAGTCAATTTTTGTTGTCAGAAATTTAATCGTCATCTCTACATCATTTACAATTAAAAGTGTCATTTTATTTTTCCTCCTGTTGCTCTTCTGGTATCGGAATTTTTACCGTAACCGTTGTCCCCTCAAACAAAGCAGAATCGTAATGCAGGGAAGCTTTTCCCCCATACAGGATTTCCAGCCTTTTCCAGGAATTATAAATGCCTACGTGCATCCGTTTCTTGTCCCGGATCGGATGTCCCTGGTTAATTTCTTCCAGCTTTCCAACTGGGATTCCGATACCATTATCTTTAATCTCAAAAACGGCCAGATCGCCCTCCCGCCTTAAGCGCAGTTCAATCATCAGATAATCGCCTTTTCGCGAAGCATGTGAAATAACGTTTTCGATAAAATTATGGATCAGCAGTGGCGGAACTTTTACTTCTTCCAGCTCCGGATCAATCTGATAATCGATCTCAAAGCTTTCCGGAAACTGAATTTCAGCCATCGCCAGATATCCTTCAATCAGAGTAAGTTCTGTGGAAAAAGGAATCAGATCTTCGGACCGGTAGATATGACGGAAATAATCGGAAAGATATAAAATCGTCTCTCCAAGAGATTCCGTTTCCTCCATCTGACTTAAAGAATACAAAAGACCTAGCGTATTCTGCAGAAAGTGCGGCCGGATCATCAGCTGGAGATTTTGAAGTTCTACCTGCTGCTTCTCCAGTGCCATCTGTTTTGTCTCAAGTTCTGCCTTCTGTTTTTTCAGTTCAATTTCATAGTTCTGGATTCTCAGTTCCTGCATTTCATCGAGCGTATGGTCAAAGGTTTCGTAGATCTGCCGGTACTCGCGGGCAACGTGATGGTTTCCGATCCGGTAAGACGTATTTCCTTTTCCGATTTCCGGGATTGCCGCAAGCAGAATTTTGAGTGGATTCAAAAGCAGGATACCAAGCACAAGTAATAAAACAGGAATCAGGATCAGATATCCAAGTGCAATGGAATAACTGTATCTCTGGAGGAAAGCCAGGTCCTGGATAACATCCGCTTCCGAAACCTCACATACCATAAAAAACTTTGGGCAAACCGGGATTTGTTTGGAAACACATACAATATTTTTATCCGGAAGTACTTCCGCTGCTTCCTTTCCCGAACTTCTGCCTTTGGGATCTTCTTCAAAAGAAATCCTGGCCGATTCATACGTTAAACCTTTCAGCAGTATTTTTTTCTGATTTGAAAGCCCAATCAGTCCGCCAAAATAAGTTTCCTTTGCATAGTGGCAGCACATAAGAAACGGCTTTTCATCAATCCAAATCAGATGCCAGGAGGATGCCTTGTTGTTGCTTACATATTCTGTAATAAAATTTTTCAGACTCTCATAGGACAGCTGATTGGCCAGTCTTCCCGGACGGGCAATCAGATAGTCCGCTTTTGTTTTTGAAAATACAAAATAGGTATCTGCGGCGGTGGATACGGTTGTATTATCGATCAGATTCTGTCCAAGGAAAAACTTGTTCAGCTGATATTCATCCCACGACTCTTGCTGTGGGAGTGCCGTATAGTATGCATTATTTGACACTACCTCACCCATATACCGGTTGGTCTGTGTGATACGCTCCGAAATGTCTGTGCCAATCAGTGCCAGAAGATTCTGAACAGAAGTCTCCGCCTGCACGTTCAGCGCCTTCACCGACTGCCTGGCCGCATGGATATACAACAGATTCATCGGTAAAATGGTAATAATCAGAATTCCAAAAACAATCATCTGGATTGAAAAATTAAAATGTTTTTTCTTCTTTTTTATCAAAATGTTTCCCCTCCTTGATTTGCCATAAATAGCCGCTCACGTTTTTTCGATGATGAGCAGCAGATACGTCTACCATCTCCAGTTTATAGTATAGCAGATTCTCTCCTGCAATTCGCATATAATCTTTTGACCTGCCATTACACTTTTTTGTCCAAACCTCTTTCTCCACCTTAACAATGAACTTTCTGATATGATATAATGCGTATATGCAATGAGCAGTGCCCCTGAAAATAGAATACAAAATGACTGCTTGCAGGCATCTTTGTATTTTACTTTCAGGGGATAGGGCGAATGCCCGTCAGTCCGGAAAACCTATGATTTTTCGGACATGCACTGCGGACTGAAGCATTCACGATATAATGAGAGGAACCAACAAAAATAAACTGTGGGAGGTTTTTACAAATGGATTTTACAGCAAAATGGATCACCGGCCCGGCAAAGATTGACCGGGACAGCGAAGTAGCACCGTATCTTTTCCGCAAACAGGTCACTTTACCGGCAAACGTAAAAAGTGCTGTACTGTACGCCACCGCGCTTGGCGTATACAGTATCTTTGCAGACAATCACAAAATTTCAGACACCTACTTTGCTCCTGGATACACCGAATACAGCCAGCGGCTGCAATACCAGGAATATGATGTTACTTCTCTTCTTTCCGGAAAAAGCAACTTTGTACTGACAGCCGAGCTTGCCGACGGATGGTATGCCGGCCGGCTGGGACTCTGCAATATGGAAAACCGCTATGGCGAAAAACGTGCGCTTCTGGCAGAACTTCATGTTACCCTTACAGATGGCAGTGAGCAGATCATCCCAACCGATACTTCTTTCGAAGTAACAACCGAAGGACCACGCCGCCATGCGGGCTTTTTCGATGGTGAAGTGTACGATGCCCGGCTGGAAAACAAAATCCCCGCGGATTCGTTTGTGCCTGCTTCCGAATATACCGGCAAAGTGCCACCGCAGATCGTTCCGATGCAGGGCGTGCCGGTTCGGCTGCACGAACAGGTAAAGCCAAAACGAATTTTCAAAGACCGCGATGGCATCACGCTGATCGATTTTGGCCGGAACCTGGCCGGTATTGTAAAGATTGGACCTCTTACTGCAAAAGAGGGACAGCAGATTGTCATTCACCATGGCGAGCTGGTACAGGACGGCAAGCTGTACACCGGCAATCTCCGCACGGCGAAACAGACTCTCGTTTACACCTGCAAAGAAGGCGTCAACGAATATCTGCCGGAATTCTGCTACATGGGATTCCAGTATATTTCCGTAGAAGGCATAGATGTGACCGAAGAAAATATCTGTGCTTATGAAATCTACTCCGATATGGAAATGATTGGCTCTTTCACCTGCTCCGCCGAACGGATCAACCAACTCCAGCGCAATATTGTCACAAGCTTAAAAGCAAACTTTATCGACATCCCGACCGACTGCCCGCAGAGAGACGAGCGCTGCGGATGGACCGGCGATATCGCCGCTTTTGCTCCGACCGCTGCCTTTAATATGGACATCACGCAGTTCATGAAAAAATGGCTGGGTGACCTTGCGATTGTACAGAAAGAAGTCGGTGTCGTTCCGTGGATCTGCCCGAGCAACAACTTTATCTATGACCGTACTTCTACTTTCTGGGCAGAAATTTACGATCAGTGCGATGCCCTCTGGGGCGATGCCGCAACGCTGGTTCCGTGGGCTGTTTATCAGTCTTCCGGTGACGTTTCCGTTCTGGAACAGCAGTACGAAAGTATGAAAGCATGGGTCGATACCGAAAAACGATTAGCTGATATTGTGGAGGAAGACAGCCCACGCTACATCTGGAAACATGGCATGCAGCTGGGCGACTGGCTGGCTCCGGGCAAAGATATGCACGGCTGGACAGCTTCCGCAAAATGGACTTCCACCGCATACTTTGCCAACTCCGCACATATTGTCAGCGAAGCTGCCGCAATTCTTGGAAAAACCGAAGATGCTGCTGCCTACGATGCCCTGTTCCAGACCATCTGTCAGGCATTCCGCGACAACTTTGTAGAACCGGATGGACATATCACCGATGGTTTCCAGAGTATCTACGCACTTGCCCTGCGTTTCGGCCTGCTGCTTCCGGAGCAGCGCCCGCGCGCTTTACAGGATCTTCTGGATGACATCAAAGCCCGCGACAATCATCTGGGAACCGGCTTTGTCGGAACCGCAGAACTTCTTGCTGCACTTTCCGATGAAGGCAAAACACAGGAAGCCTACGATCTGCTGTTCCAGGATACCTGCCCGTCCTGGCTCTATCCGGTCAGCTGTGGCGCTACTTCTTCCTGGGAGCGGTGGGATTCTCTGTGCCCGGACGGAACCGTCAACAACTCCGATGACGGCCCGAAAGATATGGTATCTTTCAACCATTATGCCTACGGTGCTGTCGGTAACTGGCTGTACACCCGCGTCGGCGGCCTTTCCATGGCAGATCCGGGCTACAAGACATTCCGTTTTGCTCCTGTAATCGGCGAACAGCTCGAGTTTGCCGAAGTTTCGCACACCTGCCCATATGGAACCATCACCTGCCGCTGGGAAAAAGATTCCGCAGCTGCACATGGCTATATCATGAAATTCCATGTGCCGGAACAGACACGCGCCATTGTAACCTGCCCGGATGGAGTGGTTCGGGAATATGAAGGCGGAGATTATACCATCGCCTGAAATGTGTTGAACTTTAAGCTTTACGGTACGAAACGGGATAGGCTTTCAGATTATATGACAGCCTATCCCGTTTCATATTTTTTATAAGAATCCCCACAAAAACAGCCACTGTCTGTTAAATTTTTTTCTCCACTATATTGCATTATGATATAGCCTGTGTTATGATCTACTCAACAAGGAGGTATTCTTATGAATCCACAGCTAAAAAAAGGAGTCCTCGAGCTCTGCGTTCTCTCCCAGCTTACCTGTAAAGACAAATACGGCTACGAGCTGACTGATGCGATTTCGCAGGAAATGTCCATCGCCGCCGGCACGCTCTACATGATTCTGAAGCGCCTGAAAGAAGCCGGTTACGTTGAAACCTATCTGCTGGAATCTGCCTCTGGCCCGGCGCGGAAATATTATCACCTTACTGATGCTGGTAAACTTTATCAGCAGGAGAAAAAGCAGGAATGGCTTGACTTTATCGGACAGGTCAACCGGTTATTATCTGACTGCTAAAATTTTATAGAACCAACCATATATTTGTGTGTTTCCGCAGGAAAATAGAAAAAGTCTCCAAACATACAGCATACCAAAATTTTTTTTGAAAAGGAGCGTGTTATATTTTATGTCATTCAATACAACCACTTACGAATCCTACATGCATGCATTAAAAAAAGGCCTGGAATCTTTTGATTCCGCACTGGCCGATGAAATTATCCATGATTTTGAATCCCACTTTGCGGATGCCCGCAGCCAGGGACTTTCCGACGAAGAAATCTGCGCTGAACTCGGCGATGTAAACGATGTTCTCACATTTTTCCGCCAGGAATATGCCACGACAGAACAGCCAGTCGCCCGCACCGAAGCAAAAACTTCGAATGCAGAAGGACATCTTTCAACCTCCACATCCACCGGATCTGCATCCCAATCCAGTTCCGCTCTGCCGGATATCAATGCACAGCTCTCGCAGGAGCCGCAGTATTCCTATCCTTCGGATCCCGCTGCTTCCATCACCCGCATGGAAATCGTTCTGCGAAATGCCTCTGCTTCTTTTATTCCAGGCACTTCCGCCTGTGTTTCTTTTGACTGTACCAGAGAACTGGATCCAGACCGGTTTGAAGTTGGCGTCGATGGCAATACTTTCTATTTACGCGAAAAGAAAATTTCTGCTGCTGTATTCTGGAAACACTTTTTCTATACCGGCCAGAAAACAGAAAAATTCATCTTTCAGGTACCATCCACGGTTCAGCAGATTACGCTGCGTTCTGTAAATGGCGGAGCCGAGCTGAATCATCTTTCACTGGAAAAACTGGAAATTTTTTCCACAAACGGAAAGCTGGTCTGCAATTCTCTTACCGTATCCGACTGCCATTTGCAGGCAGCCAATGGGAAACTGGTTCTTACAGACGTACAGGCCGACAGCCTCGAGGCTTCCGCCACAAACGGAAAACTGCAGGCATCTGCCAGCTGCTCCCGCGCTGTTTTAAACGGAGTCAACGGCACCGTCCTGTTCGAAGGAACATGCAAAGAATCCCTGCAGGCCAAATCGGTCAATGGGTCGGTAAAACTGTATCTTCCACATGATCTATCCGGTACCGCTGTTTCTGCATCGACGGTAACAGGAAAGATTCGTCTTACAGAAAACGGAAAGACTTCTTCTTTTTCCAGGCACTTTACCCAGAAAAGTGATGTTTCCTCACGCACGATCCAGGCAAGTACTGTGAACGGGAATGTTACACTTTCCGATCAGCCGGATAAGGATTGATTTTTATCCCGCATTGTAAATTCAAAAATTTTTCTTAAAGAGGTTCAAAAATGGCAAAATTATATTTTCGCTACGGCGCAATGGGCAGCTCGAAATCTGCCAATATTCTGATGGTGCGTTATAATTATGAGGAACGGGGACAATATGCCGTACTGTTGAAACCTAGAACCGATAACCGCGATGGCGAGCACAGACTCGTTCCCGCATCGGTCTGTCTGCTGGTGTGGAAAACGCGCACAGTGCAACACCCGTTATGCCAACGGAAAAATCGTGCGCGAAGGTGCCCAGATCATGCTCAGTTCCAACGAAAGCTATGTGGCACTCTGCCGGAAACATTACAAGGAAGGAAAACTCTGGTTTTCTGGGCATTCTGATCCTGCTGATATTCCCGGAACAGACAATCCCATTCATCGAGTAAAATAGCAAAGGATAGCTTTATTTCGCTTTCTTCTTCTCTCTTTTTCGGAAAAGACAGACGCATAAAACAGCAAAAACAACCGCTGCAGCAATCAGTACCGGCCATACCGGGATTGGACAGACGCTGGCGCTGATTAATTTCAGTCCCTGGTAAAGGGTGTACACACCAAAGACAGAGAAAATGACAAATGCCAGTGTATTCAGCAGCCCATCCGGTGTCTTGCTCTTTAAGAGGTA
>NZ_QTWD01000022.1:0-10074 GCF_003460955.1 Blautia sp. AF26-2
TATTTTTTAGGGCAACACAATCCGTCGAATTATTTTGCACTTACAAAATACAGGCGTTAAATAATAAATGTAATAAGAAAAGGAAGATTTTTGACGGAATCTATGATATACTAAATTACAAGTGTTTCAACATATATTTTGAAAACAACGTGCCCTGGAGAGGGACAGAAATTAATACTACAATGATAAAGTAAGGAACAAAGAAAAGACATGTCACACAAAACTCTATTTTTACAGCAGTCCTACATCGACTGCACAAACCAGTATACCGCGCTTCTGGAAGCGCCGAAGCTGCCATTATGGGATTACGTGATTCTTACAGCTTCCAATGAGGAACAGGCTGCATCATACCGTACACAGATTCAGTATCGTCTGGATCATAATATGCTTCCGGCATCGACGCATTATGCAGTGCTTCCGGATCCGGACGGAAAACGGGTAGGAAGCGGCGGCGCTACACTGAATGTTTTGCGTTACGTTCATGAGAATGCAGGTTCATTCGAAAATCAGCGGATTCTGGTGATCCATTCCGGCGGTGACAGTAAGCGGGTGCCGCAGTATTCTGCCTGCGGAAAGTTATTTTCACCGGTGCCACGTGTTCTGCCGAATGGAAAACGTTCTACTCTGTTTGATGAATTTATGATTTCCATGAGTGGTGTGGCCGCACGGATGAATGCTGGTATGTTGGTGTGTTCCGGCGATGTGCTGCTGCTGTTCAATCCGCTGCAGATTGATTTTTATGGCAAAGGTGCAGCGGCGCTTTCGATTAAAGAGCCGGCGGAGATCGGAAAAAATCACGGTGTTTACCGGGTTGACAGCGAAGGAAATGTAGGTGGTTTCCTGCACAAAAAAACAGTGGAGCAGCTGCAGAAACTGGGAGCTTCGGATGATCAGGGAAATGTAGATATCGATACAGGAGCGGTAATCTTCAACAGTGAGATGCTGCAGGCGCTGTACCAGCTGGTGGATACGAAAGAAAAATTTGCAGCTTATGTGAATGAGAGTACCCGGCTTTCCTTTTATGCTGATTTTCTCTACCCTCTGGCATCAGACTCTACGCTGGAGCAGTATTATAAAGAAACACCGGAAGGTGATTTTACGCCGGAACTGGAACAGTGCAGAACGGAGTTGTGGAGTGTATTGCATCCGTATCAGATGAAACTGATTCGAATGTCACCGGCTGCATTTATCCACTTTGGTACGACAAAAGAACTGCGTGAGCTTATGACAGAGCGGATGGATGAATTCTATTATCTGGGATGGACATCGAACATCAACACGAATCGGGAGGAAGCGGATTTTGCAGCTTCGAACAGTTACGTCAGCCCGAATGCAGAGATTGGAAAGGGAAGCTACCTGGAAGACTGTATGATTCGCAATAAGTCACAGATAGGTGAAGAGTGTGTGATTTCCGGCGTGACATTAGATGGTCAGACGATTCCTGCGCATACTGTTCTGCATGGACTGAAACAGCAGAATGGAAAATTTGTTGTCCGCATGTACGGTGTTTCTGACAATCCGAAGGAAGCATTGCTGTTTGGAAAAACATTGCCGATGCCGCTCTGGGAAGCTGCGATTTATCCAGTATGCGATTCAATGGAAGAGGCAGTGCATCAGACACTGGAAGCCTGGAGAGAAGGTTTTCCGATTCGGGAAGATGCGATTTCACTGAAAGACAGCTTTAACCAAGCAGATCTTTCTGCACTGCTGCCGTGGCAGGAGAAGGTATCGGATAAAGTAGAACTGGAAGAAATTCTGGAGGCAATTGATCGAAAGGAAAATTTAACCAGACTGGTTGAGCAGATGCGGGATGGTATCTCAGAGCGGGTGAAAGGTGAACTGCTGAAAGAAGCACAGAGATTAAGCGAGACAGAGCTTGATCAGTTCAGCAGAAAGATCAGAATTTATTATGTTCTGTCCTGTTTTGATGAAAAGTATATGGACTCCTGCTTTGCGACCATCAGCAGCGGTATTCTTGCCGGAGCTGTAAAAGGTCTTTGCTATGATGCCGATGCGAAAATGGGAAAAGATCAGGTTACCGTAAATCTTCCGGTCCGTGTGAACTGGGGAGGCGGCTGGAGTGATACACCGCCGTACTGCATGGAACATGGCGGAACTGTACTGAATGCGGCTGTGATGCTGGACGGAAACTGCCCGATCGAAGTTGTGGTTAAGAAAGTCGACGAACCGGTGATTGTTCTCGCAAGTGCGGACAGTGGTGCCGAGCAGACCTTTACCGATATTTCCAGTTTACAGGATTCCAGCAATCCATACGATCCGTTTGCCCTGCACAAAGCGGCACTGATTGCCTGCGGCGTGATTCCATATAAGGATCCGATTTCCGTGCAGGAAATCACGGAAAATCTGGGAAGCGGCCTGTATCTTTCCACGCAGGTCATCAATATCCCGCGCGGTTCCGGCCTTGGAACATCTTCGATTCTGGCGGGTGCCTGTGTAAAAGCGCTGTATGAGATGCTGGGAAAAGAGGTAACAGACGAAGAGCTGTATGACCGTGTTCTTTGCATGGAACAGATTATGTCTACCGGCGGCGGATGGCAGGATCAGGTCGGAGGTCTGGCACCGGGAATTAAGATGGTTTCGAGTGAACCGGCAATTCGACAGAGAATTACGTGTGTGCCGTGCAAAATCAGTGAAAAGACAAGAAAAGAACTCGACGAGCGTTTCTGCCTGATCTATTCCGGACAGCGCAGACTGGCAAGAAATCTGCTGCGGGATGTCGTTGGACGATATGTCGGAGGAATCGAGGATGCGGTGGATGTCTTATATGCGATTCAGCAGACGGCGGTTCTGATGCGGTTTGAACTGGAAAAAGGCAATATCGATGGATTTGCAGAGCTTTTGAATCAGCACTGGGAATTATCCAAGAAACTGGATGCGAGTTGCACGAATACGTGTATTGATATGATCTTCCATTCCGTAGAAGACCTGATTGACGGAAAGATGATTTGCGGTGCCGGCGGAGGCGGTTTCCTTCAGGTTGTGCTGAAAAAGGGCGTAACACAGGAAGATGTGCGGAAACGGCTGCGTGAAGTTTTCCAAGACAGCGGTGTAGATGTATGGAGCTGTTCACTGGCGTAGGAGGAGGAAAAGAATGTTAAAAGGAATATCACCGTTATTATCACCGGAACTGTTAAAGGTGCTGGATGAAATGGGACATGGAGATGAGATTGTATTTGCCGATGCGAATTTTCCAACGGTCAGTACAGGAAAACGAATTGTACGTGCAGACGGAATCGGTGCAGTGGAGCTGCTGGATGCTGTTTTGCAGCTGTTCCCGCTGGATCAGTACGATGAGGATCATTTTGTACTGATGGAAGTGGTGCCGGGAGATCCGGTTCAGACGCCGATCTGGGATGAGTATAAAGCGGTTCTGAATCGATACGAACCGGAAGCAAAAGTACATACGATGGAACGCTTTGCCTACTATGAGCGTGCAAAAGAAGCCTATTGTGTTGTGGCAACGGGTGAGACGGCACAGTATGCCAATATGATTCTGAAAAAAGGTGTGGTAAGATAGGAATGGAATATTTTGCTTCGTCGTCCCATTCGGTGTCGTCGCAGCGTATTTTATATACACCGTCGGAATTTGCCAGAACTTCACTTCTGTATTTACAGGAAACAGGTTCGCTCCATGCACTGGCGGCGCATACGTCTCATCGAGAGCATCTGGCTTCGTATCTGTTCTTTTCGGTAACATCGGGGTCAGGAGAGCTGAATTACAATGGGAAAACGTATGCACTGCATTCCGGAGACTGTGTTTTCATCGACTGCAGAAAACCGTATTCCCATGCGACATCGGCAGATCTGTGGACCTTGCAGTGGTGTCATTTTTACGGTCATACCATGCCTGATATTTACAAAAAGTATCAGGAGCGCGGCGGACAGCCGGTTTTTCATCCCAAGGAAATGGAAGAATTGGTAGAAGTTATGACAGACCTGTATTCTGCGGCAGGATCGGACAGTTATGTGCGGGATATGAAAATTAATGAGATTTTAAACCGCCTGCTTTGGATTCTGATGAAGAATTCCTGGCATCCGGAACAGGGACGCGCTGCGCATGCCAGAAAACGGATGAGCATGGAAAAGGTGAAAAGTTATCTGGATGAAAATTATAAGGAACATATTACACTGGAACTGCTGTCACAGAAGTTTTATATTAATAAATATTATCTGACGAAGATATTTAAAGAAACATATGGTGTGACAATCATTTCTTATCTGGAAACGAGACGGATTACGCAGGCGAAAAATCTGCTTCGATTTACTGATATGACGGTGGATGAAATCAGTGCCGCAATCGGAATGAATGATGCAAATTATCTGGCGCGCCGTTTTCGAAAAATAGAAGGAATGAGTCCGGGAGAATACCGGAAAAAATGGTAAAACAGAAAACCGCAAATCATTTTCAGCAGATCGGGCAGAAAATGGTTTGCGGTTTTTCATTACAATTTAGAAAAGGGACGGCAGATCGTATTTATGTTTATCGTGTACATTGATGTCTTTTCCGAATTGGACTTCAATGATCTGCAGTTCCGTATCAGCAAAAATGGTGTGTTTGCTGCCTGCATTCATCTGCAGGGTGTCACCGGCGTGAACATTGTAAACAACGCCGTCGATCACGGCACGTCCTGTGCCGGAAATAACGTTCCAGACTTCATTCCGGAAATCATGACTGTGGTAGTTCATCTGATGACCCGGATTTAAAGTTACTTTAATCGTAAGGCTTTCTTTTTCGATATCCAGAATGCGGAAACTGCCCCAGGATTTTTCTGCAAACATAACGCGGTGATTTAGTGTATTGACAAAGGGCTTGATGTAACTGGACTGCTCTTTATCGGAAACCAGGATGCCGTCCGGACTTGCGGAAACTACAATATCTTTCAGCCCCATACAGAGTACGGGAAGATTCAGCTCGTTGACTACATGCACATTTCTGCAGGTTTCGTTAAACAGTGCTTCGCCGACATTGTGGCTGTCCATGGCCTCAGTCAGAGTATTCCAAGTTCCAAGATCTTTCCACATGCCGGAGAAACGCATCACTTCGATACGGTCCTCGTGTTCTACCACTGCGTAATCAAAACTGATTTTGTCTAACGTTTCATATTTGCTGAAAAGATCTTCGTAGTTTTCAAAATCAATTAATGCATGAGCGCGATCCAGAACATAACCAAGACGGAAAGCAAAAACACCGCCGTTCCAAAGAGCACCCTGGGAAATATACTGTTCTGCAATTTCTTTGGTCGGTTTCTCTTTGAACATCGACACCGTGCTGACAGGAGCCGGGGTGTCTGGAATAATGTATCCGTATTTTTCGCTTGGATAGGTCGGTTCAATACCCATCAGAACCAGGTTGGCATTGCTGGAAGCAACCTGGGCACCGAGGTCTTTTAAGGCATCAAAATAATCAATTTCCACATAAGGGTCAACCGGGCAGACAACGACAGGTTCGTCCTCGGAAATTCCCTTTACATCCTTCAGATAGGCTGCGGCAAGCGCAATGGCCGGGAATGTATCACGGCGGCAAGGCTCAACGCTGATGCCGACATCTTCCCCTAACTGATTGTGGATGGCGGAAACCTGTGATTTTGAGGTCGCGATGGTTACCGTTGCATCCTTGTCTATCGTACGGATCTGACGGTAAACGCGCTGTACCATGGATTCCAGTTCACCATCTGCCGTATGGAAAATTTTGATAAACTGCTTGGAACGGATATCATTGGAAAGCGGCCACAGGCGCTGGCCGGAGCCGCCGGATAATAAAACGATATTCATAAAGTTTCTCCGTTATCTTTCTGCACGCATCGGGTTGTTCAGGAAATCCTCGTAGGAGAGACGGATGCCGTCTTCCAGCTCGGTTTTGTAGGTCCAGCCAAGAGCGGTTGCTTTGGATACGTCGAGCAGTTTTCTTGGAGTACCATTTGGCTTTGTGCTGTCCCAATTGATTTTTCCATTATAACCGATTACTTTTGCAACAAGCTCTGTCAGCTCTTTGATGGTCAGTTCTTTTCCGGTTCCGGCGTTTACGGTCTCGTTTCCAGAATAGTTGTTCATCAGGAAGACACAGAGATTTGCAAGGTCATCGACATACAGGAACTCACGCAGCGGAGAGCCGTCACCCCAGCAGGTAACTTCCGGCAGATTGTTAACCTTTGCTTCATGGAAACGGCGGATCAGTGCAGGAAGTACGTGGCTGTGGGTTGGATGATAGTTATCGTTTGGTCCGTAAAGATTGGTCGGCATAACGGAAATATAATCAGTTCCGTACTGACGGTTCAGAAACTCACAGTATTTTAAGCCGGAGATTTTTGCAAGTGCATAAGCCTCGTTTGTTTTTTCCAGTTCAGAAGTCAGCAGACAGCTTTCCTTCATCGGCTGCGGTGCCATACGCGGGTAAATGCAGGAGGATCCAAGAAACTCCAGTTTTTTACAGCCGTTTTTCCATGCAGAGTGGATGACATTCATTTCCAGTGTCATGTTATCGTACATGAAGTCTGCCAGTGCTTCCTGGTTTGCAACGATGCCGCCTACTTTTGCAGCAGCGAGGAAGACATATTCCGGTTTTTCCTCTGCGAAAAATGCCTCGACAGCATCCTGACGGCAGAGATCCAGTTCTTTGTGGGTACGGGTAATGATATTTTCATAACCCTGGCGTTTCAGTTCTCTTACAATCGCGGAACCAACCATTCCACGGTGTCCGGCTACATAAATTTTTGCATTTTTTTCCATCATGATCTTTGCATCTCCTAAATTAAAGTGCGGCGTTCATGGCTTTTTCCTGTTTTGCAAGCTGACGGTCATGCTTTGCCATAATTTCTACTAATTCAGCATACGTTGTTTTCTGCGGATTCCATCCAAGAACGGTTTTGGCCTTGGTCGGATCGCCCCAGAGGTTATCAACATCGGTCGGACGGAACCATTCCGGATTGACACATACCAGCATTTTGCCGGTTTCTGCATCGTAGCCTTTTTCTTCCAGACCGGTGCCTTCCCAGCGGATGGTAATGCCGTTTGCAGCGAATGCTTTTTCGGTGAAATCACGTACGGTATGCTGCTCGCCGGTTGCGATGACGAAATCTTCCGGTGTTTCATGCTGCATAATCATCCACATGCACTCCACATAATCTTTTGCATAACCCCAGTCACGCAGAGAGTCCATGTTTCCAAGTTCCAGATGATCCTGAATACCTTCTGCGATTCTTCCGGCAGCCAGTGTGATTTTACGGGTAACAAAGTTCTCACCGCGGCGCTCGGATTCATGGTTGAACAGAATACCGTTGACAGCAAACATGCCGTATGCTTCGCGGTACTCTTTCACGATCCAGAAGCCATACTGTTTTGCAACCGCATACGGGCTGTATGGGTGGAACGGAGTTGTTTCGCGCTGCGGAACTTCCTCTACTTTTCCATATAATTCAGAAGTAGATGCCTGGTAAACCTTTGTATTCTTGGTAAGGCCAAGAATGCGGCATGCTTCCAGAATACGAAGAACACCAAGTGCGTCTACATCGCCGGAATATTCCGGAACATCAAAAGAAACCTGTACATGAGACTGCGCAGCCAGATTGTAAATTTCATCCGGCTGGACAATATTGATAATACGAATCAGCGATGACGAATCAGAAAGGTCACCGTCATGCAGTGTGATTTTATCCATAATGTGCTCGATACGAGCTGTATTTGCAAGCGAAGCGCGACGGGTGATACCATGAACCTCATAACCTTTTTCTAACAGAAACTCCGCAAGATAAGAGCCATCCTGACCAGTGATACCGGTGATAAGTGCTTTTTTCATTCGAAAATCCTCTCTATTCAATAATGTGTAGTGTGGAGAAAAATCTCCGTATTAGTTGCTTGTGTATGTAGTTTAACGGAAGATGGGGAGAAATGTGAGAGGATATTTTGGGGGTTGATAGCATTATATTGGTTTATTCGGTCAGAAGTGGTTTGATTTCCTTTTCTGAGGCACTAGTTCATGGATAAGTCAAATTTGGAAAAATGGTGGGAAAAGATAAGCACAGAACTTGACACATAAGAACAGGAATGATAAACTAAGATTGAACAAAATCACTGCGCGATGGCCTGCCAAGGCTGTGGCGCAGTTTTATTTTTATTAAAAAAGCAGTGGAATTACTTTCCATAATCCGTTATTGTTAAGTTACCACACGAAACAACTGAACTAAGAAAGCTCCACTGCCTATGATAAGAATAACATTTTCCAGTCTCTTCCGCAACCGGAATTATGACGCTAACGCACCTCCGAATAGGTAGATGTAATTATTAACACTCTCCATATAATGATATGATACCTCTGAAGTAGACAAGGTAAATAACCAAAATCTACGTTGGAGGTATTTTTATGGGAAAAAAACCCAAGTGTACGGTTGAAGAAAAAATTTCTGCTGTCGAGGATTATCTGAATGGAATACGTTCTGTCTCTGAAATTATGGTAGATTTATCTATAAAAAGTACACGAACTATAAGAGACTGGATACTGGCATATCAAAATGGGGGAATAAAAGCCCTCTGCCCTGTTACAGCTAACCATTCCTATTCCAGTGAATTTAAAATTGAAATGGTTCGGAAGTATATCAACGGGGAAGGATCGGTTACCGATTTATGCGCCAGATATGGAATTCCTGCACATGCAACACTACAAAAATGGATTTCGTTGTATAATGCCAATAGAGAACTTAGGGATTATGATCCCAAGAGGGAGGTCTATATGGCAGAAGCACGAAGAAAGACAACGTTAGCTGAACGTAAGGAAATCGTTGAATACTGTATTACCCATAACCGTGATTATAAAGGAACAGCTTCTCTATATGATGTTTCTTATAGCCAGGTGTACTCATGGGTCAGAAAATATGATGCTGTTGGGGAAGATGGACTGTCCGATAAACGCGGGCACCACAAAACGGATGATGAAGTAGATGAACTGGAACGGCTGCGCCGGGAGAACCTGCGACTAAAGCGCCAGCTTGAAGAAAAAGATATGGTGGCGGAACTGTTAAAAAAAGTGAAGGAATTCGAAAGAATGTGAGGCTTGGAAAACTACGGTTTGAATCAAAATATCAGGCAATAAAATATTTTTACGAAAAAAAGCAATGGAGTGTCAACTGGATGTGCAAACAATTGGGCATATCACACGCTGCTTACTATAAATGGCTGCACCGGACAATTCCAGAGCAGGAATCCGAGAACACAAAACTGGCAGAACTGATAAAGGAGTATGACGAACGGTTCGGACATATCTTGGGATACAGGCGGATGACAAGCTGGATCAACCATTTCAATCACACCAGCTACAGCAGGAACAGGGTTCACAGAATCATGAGGAAGCTGGGAATTCATTCTATTATCCGTAAAAAGAAGAAGAAATACCCGTCGTCCAGACCGGAGACAACAGCGGAAAATAAGCTGAAGAGGGAATTCAATGCAACGAAACCTAATGAGAAATGGGTTACGGATGTTACGGAATTCAAGGTTCCTGAGACTGGCAGGAAACTATATCTCAGTGTCATCCTTGATCTATATGATCGATTTCCAGTTGCGTATGTCATAAGCGGAAGAAATGACAATAAGCTCGTGTTTGACACATACGATAAGGCTCTCAAAGATAATCCGGATGCCAGGCCGATTTTTCATTCTGACAGAGGTTTTCAGTACACGCGCAGAATATTTCAGAAAAGGCTTCGAGAACAAGGCATGGAACAGTCTATGTCCCGTGTTGGACACTGCATTGATAATGGTCCTACTGAAGGATTGTGGGGGATTATCAAATCAGAGATGTATTGTATGTATAAGATAACCGACGAGATATCTTTACGTTCGGCAATCGACAAATATATAAAGTTTTATGCCGAAGAAAGACTGCAGGAAAGATTCCATTGCAAAACGCCACTGGAAGTACGAAGCGAAGCATTATCAGCGGAAATCCCGATACAATATCCGATTGCTGAGAACAAAAGAATAGAAGCATACAAAGCAAAATGGTGTGCCTCCTCCTCTCTGGCACGTCAGGAAAGAGAGTTTGCCAGATATGATCTCGATCTC
>NZ_QTWD01000023.1:0-6233 GCF_003460955.1 Blautia sp. AF26-2
GAAACAGACTGGGAGCTGGCACATCAAAAACGGGAAAAAACAGGTGTAAAATATGAAAAGACACATAGCCTCGATCATGAGCATATTTTATCCGGAATATTGAGATGTCCGTTATGTGGAAGCGGTATGTATGGAAACGTGAACCGAAAGAAAAAGAAAGACGGAACCTTATATAAGGATTATTTCTATTATGCCCGCAAACATCGTCGCCTGGTAGACGGTCATAAATGTGGATATCGTAAACAATGGAGCGAAGAGAAGATTAACAATGCAGTAGAAGAAGTTATCCGGAAACTGGTGAAGAATCCGAAATTTGAAGAAGCAATTCTGAATAAAATTGGTTCAAGAATAGATACAGAAGAAATAGAAAAAGAGATTGAAAGACTGGAAAAACAGTACAGGCAGCTGACCGGAGCAAAAGCAAGACTTGGACAGCAGATGGATAGCCTGGACATCATGGATAAATTTTATGAAAAGAAATATCAGGATATGGAGACAAGGTTATACCGTCTGTATGATGAAATTGAAGGCGTGGAGAACAGTATAGAAGAAGTCAAGAACCGCCTGCTGAATATTCAGCAACAGAAAATATCAGAAGAAAACGTCTATCAATTTCTTTTATATTTTGATAAACTATATGATAAGTTCACCGACCTGGAGAAGAAAGAATTTCTTAACAGCTTTGTAGAACAGGTGGACATTTATGAGCAGGAGCAGCCGGATGGCAGATTCCTGAAGCACATAAAGTTCCGCTTCCCGGTGTATTTTGGAGACAGGGAAATACAGGAACTTTGTTGGGACAACGAAAGTACCGTTGAAACTGTGTGCCTCTTGAGCAACCGAAAACCAGATACCACGGTAAAACTCAGCGTGGATATGGATGATTACTATCGTATTAAAGATGGTAAAGAGCCTAAATAAAATCGAATAATACACTGAATTAAAGCAGGATAGAAGCTGTTGATGCGTTAGAAGATAACGTGTCAGCGGCTTTTTCTTTTTATCTGAAAATCTATTAGTCAAATCTGAAAGGAGTCAATTCTATGGCAAAGAAAAATGTAAGGAATATGAAGGTTTGTGGACAGAGCGGTTATAAATATGAGACAGTTCCGGCAATTACATTAAAAGGAAAGTGGCTGGAAGAACTGGGATTTCATCTTGGGGATTATGTGCAGGTGAAATGTGAAAATGGTCAGCTGATTATCACGCCGGATGTGGATAAAGCACAAGAGCAGGAAGCGAAGACCGCATTTATGGATGAGGAGATTAAGAAACTGATAATCAGATACCAGAATGAAAAAGAAGAAATTACTGCAAAATATGTGGCAGAGCAGAGTGCAGGCTGTTATGGAAAGAAAGCATGAGAGGGGGAGAATGTATGGCAAGGATTATAATGTGTGGATCATTTAAAGGGGGAGTTGGCAAAACTGCCAGCTCCTGGAATTTGGCGTATTCACTGGCTGAGATGGGAAAAAGGGTTCTGGCTGTTGATTTTGACAGCCAGGCAAATCTGACAACCTGCTTCGGAGTAGAAGATCCTGCGGCTGTGCCGGTGACGATTGGACATCTGATGATGAATCGGCTGGAAGATGAGGAAATGCCGGATCTGTCAGAGTTTATTCAGAGCAGAAATGGCGTGGACTTTATTCCGTCATCCATGATGCTTTCAGCAGTGGACAGTAAGCTGCGGATGGAGATGGGTTCAGAGAAGATGCTGACTGGTATTCTGGAGCCGCTGAGAGGGCTGTATGACTATATTATTGTAGACACCTGTCCATCGCTCGGAACATTGACGATTAACGCATTGACGGCGGCTGATGAGGTGATTATTGCCGTCAATCCGCAGCTTTTGGCAACGATGGGATTGCAGGATTTTATCCGGACAGTGAAGAAAGTCAGAAGCAGACTGAATGACCGCCTGCAGATTGCAGGGATCCTGCTGACTATGTGTGATGCCAGAACAAATCTCTGTAAGGTAATCACAGAACAGCTGACGGATACTTTTGATGGACAGATCCGGATTTTTAAGAGTATCATACCAAACACAGTAAAGGTGGGAGAATCAATTTATTACAGTGAGCCGCTTCTGGAGTATGCACCGGAGAATAAGGCTTGTAAAGCATACCGGAATCTGGCAGAGGAGGTGGTTGGGGATGAAAGCTAATGCACCAAAAAGAAAAGTATTTCAGGACGCACTGGACCTTCTTGCTGAGGATCCGGTGAAGAATACGCCAGTGCCTGTGAACGGGATTGTTTCTATTCCGGTTGAGGAAATACATTCGTTTCATGATCATCCGTTCCGGCTGTATGAGGGAGAACGCCTGGAAGATATGGTACAGAGCATCAGGGATCATGGTGTGCTGAATCCGGTGATTGTGAGGAAAGCTGCAAGGGGCTATGAGATGCTTGCAGGGCATAACAGAACCAATGCGGCAAAGATATCAGGATTGACAGAGATACCTGCGATTCAGTATTTATCAGGTTTTGCCGAAGCTGATTGAATTGTGGGGGATGAACATCAGGACGGATGTGGAGGCTAAAAAACTTCATGCAACAGACCGTGAAATGACAACTCCCCTGTTTCTTCTCCGGTGTGTGCAGCTGGGGATTTCCATCCGGGATCTGGATCTGCTGACTATCGGGATGGTGAATGATATGTTTGTGGAAAGCAGGAACGATGAGTATAAGGGATGGAGACAGGTTGCCACGCAGGAGGATTTTGACAGGTTCTGATCTGATGAAATGTGGTGACAGGATGTTTCAGAAAGGGTATAATGGGTTTATCAAAGTCGGGATTTGGAGGAGATTCTTATTTATGAAAAAAGGAATAAATAAATCAATCTTATTTTATATTGCATCAGTTCTGTTTCTCGTAGCCTCAGCTATAGACTTTACGAGTGGAAATGAAAATTCTATGGCTATAGTATGGTTATGTCTTGGTTCTTCGTTTCTTTGCTTGGGTTCGACTCATAAGAAAAAGGAAAACAATACAGATGATAAATAATTTCCTGCTTGTATTGCTGGAAAATCGGGATTCATAGAGTCCTTTTGTGATTTGCAACTGCTGGTTGACAGATTTACAGCCTGAAATGGTGGAATGCAAACAGCAAAACTGTTATATTTAGCTCATAAAATCTGCAAAAGGAGGAAAAAATGATTTTAGCTGATAAGATTACAGAGGAAAGAAAAAAGAATGGATGGTCACAGGAAGAACTAGCCAATCAGTTGGGCGTATCCAGACAGGCAGTATCTAAGTGGGAAAGTGCAGGAGCTGTTCCAGATTTGCAAAGAATTTTACAGATGTCGGAGCTTTTTGGTGTTAGTACAGATTACCTATTAAAAGATGAAATGAAAGCAGAAAATATCACCTATCACGAAAGTACTGAAAGCTATGCAGAACCGTTGAAAAAAGTAACTATGGAGAATGCAAATGAATTTCTTGACATGAAAAGAAATGGATCCAAAGTAGTGGCAAACGCAACAAGTATGTGTATCTTAAGTCCAATATTATTGATTGTTCTTGTGACAATGGCAGAAGATAGCGTATTTCATGTTTCGGAATCTCTGGCAACAGTATTTGGATGTGTTTTTTTGCTTGGAATGGTTGCGGCAGCCGTCTTTTTGTTTATTACATATGGAATGAGTGAATCACATATGGAACATTTTGAAAAAGAATGCTTTGAAACAGAGTATGGTGTATCTGGAATGGTACGAGAAAAAAAAGATTCCTATGAACCAATTTTTATCAGAGGAACGGCTGTTGGGGTAGTGCTTTGTATACTGGCAGTGATTCCGACAATTATTGCCGAATCTATGGAAGCGTCCGACTATTACTGTGGTCTTTCCGTTGGATTACTGCTATTCATACTTGCAATAGGAGTGAATCTGTTGGTTCGTGTTGGGATGGTAAAAAGCAGTTACGATACCCTTCTTCAGGAAGGGGAATATACAAAAGAAGAAAAACTGTTTAAGAAAAAGACTGACACGTTTTCTGGTGTATATTGGTGCTTGACTACAGCGATTTACCTTGCATGGAGCTTCTGGACGATGAGCTGGGATATTACATGGATTGTATGGCCGGTTGCAGGTGTTTTGTTTGCAGCATTGCTTGGTGTGGCGAAAATGGTGTTAAAGAGTGGCAGTGAAACTCAGCACTATATTTAAGATGGAGTTAAGTTTATTTTCCGCATATTATACTCATCCAGAAATTCAAGTTTGGAGAATTGAGAAAATCGTGAGCTGTTGAATGAATTTTTGAGGATTACCGAGGAAACAGTATGAAAAAATGCAAATATTGTGGTAAAAAACTAAATGGCAATTTTGAATTTTGTAACAGTAAATGTGAAAATTGTTATGAAAAGATGGTGGATAAAGACAGCCATAAAATCAAGTATTTTATATTAGGCATTATTTTGGGTTTCTTAGTTATGTTTTATGGCATTATTTCTAACAATAATGTCTTCATAATAGGAATTGGAATTATAGTAATGGGTATGGATGTTGTTTTATTGCCATTTACAACTCCCGAAACAATAAATTTTCTAGGATATAAAAAGTCGAAATTTGCAGGAAGAATATCGGGTATATTGCTTATAGTAGTTGGAGTATGGATGTGGTTTATCCAATGCGTCGTAAAACCTCTTGCTTTAGCTATGGGGATATAAGACGCGTCCATCGAATTTACGCAAGTAATTGAGATGGACAAAATAGCGGTTGTATTAAATGGAAAAATATAGTATAATACAAACATGAATACAACATATAAATCAAACAACAATGTCGTCTATTCGTGCAAATACCATGTAGTATGGTGTCCTAAATATAGACGAAAAGTATTAACCAATGGTGTAGATACCAGGTTGAAGGAACTGCTCACAGAGTATGCTGCAAATCTTTCTGTAGAGATTCTGGAAATGGAAATCATGCTGGATCATGTTCATATGCTGCTGGAAGTAGACCCTCAGTTTGGTATTCACAAAGCCGTAAAATCTTTCAAAGGCTATACTTCCAGAATTTTAAGACAGGAATTTCCATATCTTAAAACTAAGATGCCGACGCTTTGGACAAACAGCTATTTTGTATCGACGGTGGGTGGTGCTCCGCTGGAAGCAGTAAAACAGTATATCGAAAACCAGAAAACATCGCAGAGACAAAAGGATAAGATGGGATAATGCAAAAAGGGATCAAATTCAGAATCTACCCGAATAAAGGACAGAAAGCCTTCATCCACCAGACGCTGGGATGCTGCAGGTTCATCTATAACCGGGGACTTGCCATGCGTAAGGAAGGCTATGAAAAAGGGAAAAAAATCGGCTATGGCCAGACTTCTGCCATGCTGACGGAACTGAAAAAGCAGGAAGAGTTTGCTTTTCTGAAAGAAGTCGATTCCATCGCATTACAGCAGTCATTGCGGGATCTTGACCGGGGATTTGTAAACTTTTTTCAAAAAAGGGCGTCCCATCCAACTTTCAAAAGCAAACATAACCATTTTCAGTCGTACAGAACGGTAAATCAAAAAGACAACATTCGTATCGTGGGAAGATATATCAAACTTCCGAAGCTCGGATATGTGAAAGTGCGTCAGTCAATGGAAGTGGGAAACATTCATCACGTAACCATTGAGCATACGCCATCCGGAAAATATTTTGCGGTTTTGAACGTTGAATTTGAACCGGAACTGCGACCTAATCAGGGTGGAACGATTGGGATTGATGTTGGAATCAAAACGTTCTATTCTGACAGCAACGGAAATACAGTAGCGAATCCCAAATATCTGGAACGCTCGATGCGAAAACTTGTAAGGGAACAGCGCAGACTTTCCCGAAGAGAGAAAGGATCCCATAACCGGGATAAGCAGCGAATTCGAGTTGCCAAAGTACATGAAAAAGTAACGAATCAAAGAAATGATTTCCTGCAGAAACAGTCAACGATGCTGGTGTGTGAAAACCAAACCATCTGCATCGAAGACCTGCATGTAAAGGGAATGATCCGGAACCATAAACTGGCAAAGTCGATAGCCAGTGTTTCGTGGGCAAAGTTTTTCGAAATGCTGGAATATAAAGCTGTGTGGTATGGAAATGAAATCCGCAAAGTACCAACGATGTATCCGAGCAGCCAGACCTGCAGTTCCTGTGGCTATCGGAATCCGCTGGTGAAAAATCTGCGCATTCGTATCTGGGAGTGCCCCGGGTGTCATGCAGTTCATGACCGGGATACGAATGCAGGCATCAATA
>NZ_QTWD01000023.1:6243-6463 GCF_003460955.1 Blautia sp. AF26-2
AGTTCATGACCGGGATACGAATGCAGGCATCAATATTTTGAAAAAAGGACTGCAGCTGCAGTCGGCATAAAGATAAGAAAACTGTACCGCAGGGCATGCGGGAACAGTATAAAGATAGCCTGTGGACACCGTGTAAGACATTGCAGTACCGTAAGGTATTTGCCAATGCAATGGTGGAAGAAACAGGAATCCCCCTGCTTTAGCTGTGGGGAGTGTCAAT
>NZ_QTWD01000024.1:0-5258 GCF_003460955.1 Blautia sp. AF26-2
ATATTTTTGATAAAATTTCATTTGATGCGCCTGTTTTTTGCCTTTTTGTCAGTGTTAATAAGAGGGACAAGTTTTCCTCCTTCGTCAGTACATATGGCACAGTTATGAAAAGAGGTGTCCTATATTATAGGACAAGAATCAAAGACGCGAATGGTAAGCTCGTAGCTATCTACGCAAAAACACCTGAAGAACTATACAACAAAGAAACGCTTGCGTTGGAACAGATAAACTTGTATTGTTCGAGACGAAGAACTATAATGTACTCTGTGGAGGTGCATAATGGATTATATGACACTAAAAGAGGCCGCCGAAAAATGGGGCGTGACACCTCGTAGAGTAAATTACTATTGCACTGCTGGGCGTATCCCCGGCGCTGTAAAGATGGCTGGTGTTTGGCTGATCCCAAAGAACGCAGAAAAGCCGATTGACGGAAGGACAAAACAAGGGAAGGGGTTGCACCATGAATAAAATCCTGATTATAGATGATGACAGAGAACTGTGCGCTTTGATTAAACGTAGCGTACAAGCAGAAAACATAGAAGCTGATTTTTGTAATACCGGAAAAGAGGGCTTACAAAAATTAAGAGAGCAGGAGTATCAGCTTGTGGTGCTGGATGTGATGATGCCTGGTATGGATGGCTTTGAAACGCTGGAAGAAATCCGCAAAGAGAACAGTCTGCCGATTTTGATGTTCACATCTAAAAATGACAGCATTTCTAAAGTACGGGGCTTACGAGCCGGGGCGGACGATTATCTGACAAAACCGTTTGATATGGACGAACTGATTGCCCGTATTGCGTCCCTCATTCGCCGCTACACCCGTTTTAATCATCAAGCCGGAGCTGTGCAAAAACTGGATTTTGATGGATTGCAAATTGACCTTGAAAATCGTTCTGTTACGACGGCAAACGGCACTTTTGAACTTCCGCCAAAGGAATTTGATTTGCTCCTGTACTGTGCAAAACATCAAGGGAAAATTTTGACCAAACAGCAGATTTATGAGGAAGTATGGGGCGAAGAATATTTCTATGATGACAGTAACATTATGGCGATTATCAGCCGACTTCGTAAAAAATTAGAAGTCAATCCTTCAAGCCCAAAGTACATACAAACGGTCAAAGGGATTGGCTACCGGTTTAATAAGGAGGTGTAGTCAGCATGGAAATTATCGTATTCTTGTCCATTGTGATTGCTGTTGTGGCTGTATTGACTTCTATCGTTCTCGTTCGGCGTGTAAAAAAACAAATAGCAGAAATGACCGATGTGCTGGTTGATGTGAAAAACGGAAATGGCAACCGGCGTATTCTATCTGCAACAAATGAACTGACAGCACCTCTTGCCTATGAAATCAATGAGATTGTTGTGGCCTATGAAAGCAGACTTTCAACTGTACGGCAGACAGAAGAAACCAACCGCCAGCTTATGACGAGCCTTTCCCATGACGTGCGAACGCCCCTTACTACTCTGCTTGGGTATCTTGACGCTACACACAAAGGACTGGTCACAGGAAAAGACCGGGATGATTATATTGAAACCGCCCGTCGGAAAGCCCATGATCTAAAAGAATACATTGATGTACTCTTTGACTGGTTCAAGTTAAATTCCAACGAGTTTGCTTTGGAGATCCAGAGCGTTGAGGTTGCAGAGCTGACAAGAAACATTCTGATCGACTGGATACCGATTTTTGAGGATAAACAGGTTGATTATGACATTGATATTCCTGAACAGCCTGTCCGGGTAAGATTGGATATGGATAGCTATATGAGGATCATCAATAACCTTATTCAAAATGTAATCGCTCACAGCCATGCGGACAAAATCAAAATTTCCCTATCGAAGAAGGAAAATAACATGGAGCTGCTGCTGGCGGATAATGGAGTGGGAATTGAGAAAGAAGATTTGAAACACATATTTGAACGGCTTTATAAGTGTGATAAAGGACGCTCTGAAAAAGGCAGCGGACTTGGTCTTTCTATTGTCCATCAGCTTGTAGAAAAGATGGGGGGAAGTATAACAGTTGAAAGTTTGCCGGGAAAAGGAACTGAATTTATGTTGCTTTTTCCTTTGGAGAGTTAAGCGGGTTCCCGTCTTTATGGCGGGAGCCTTTGTCATTTTACTGGATTTCAAATTGCAAGGTTAATGCAAGGTTGCGGCAAGGTTAATGCAAGGTTGGCATGATAGAATACCTTACAGAACAGGAGGTTTTGAATATGGATACAAATTATATCATTGAAACAAAAAATCTGACAAAGCAATACGGCTCACAAAAGAGTGTGGCTGACTTAAATATCCATGTCAAGCGTGGGAGAATTTATGGTCTGTTGGGTAGAAACGGAGCCGGAAAAACCACAACTATGAAAATGCTGTTGGGTTTAACGAAGCCTACTTCCGGTGAGGTCAAAATCTGGGGAAAGTCTTTGCAAGGGAATGAAAAGAAGTTGCTGCCCCGCATTGGCAGTTTGATTGAGTCCCCTGGTTTTTATCCCAATCTGACCGGTACGGAGAACCTGCGTATCTTTGCTACCCTGCGTGGAGTACCAAACAATCATGCCATCAAAGACGCTCTGGATTTGGTCGGGCTACCTTACAAGGATAAAAAGCTGTTTTCGCAATACTCTCTTGGCATGAAGCAGCGGCTGGCGATTGCCCTTGCAGTCATGCACGATCCGGAGCTTTTGATTTTGGATGAGCCGATCAACGGTCTCGATCCCATCGGTATTGCAGAAGTGCGATCCTTTATCCGTGAGCTTTGCGACACTAGAGGAAAAACCATTTTAATCTCCAGTCACATTCTTTCGGAGATTTCCTTGCTGGCTGACGATATTGGAATTATTAACCACGGTGCATTGCTGGAAGAAGAAAGCCTTGCTGAGTTGGAGCAAAAAAGCAGTAAACATATCCGGTTTACGCTCTCTGATACTGCACAGGCGGCAAGAATTTTGGAACGCAATTTCCATGAAACCCATTTTTCCATACAAGACGACCACAATCTGCGTCTACACAATATGGAGCTACCCGTGGGGAAAATTGTAACTGCTTTTGTAGAAAACGGATTGGAGGTATCAGAAGCACATACCTGTGAAGAAAGTCTTGAAGATTACTTCAAGCGTGTGACAGGGGGCGAAGGAATTGCTTAAACTAATCAAATGCGAATTTTTGAAATTGAAACGGAAGAAATTTATTCCGCTGATTATTTTGGCTGCGTTCCTGTTTCCAATCCCGCTGACTTATCTGATGACAACGCCCTCTATGATGGAGCGATATACGGATCGGGCAGATGCTTTCGATGGACTATTTAACATGGTGTTGGGATATGGTATCCAGTTTTTACTGCCCTGCATTATCGGAGTGATTGCCGCTATTCTGTTTTTTATGGAACGCGACAACGATACATTCAAAAATCTGCGTACAATTCCCGTAACCAGCACGCAAATGGTACTTGCAAAGATTATTGTCCTTTTTATCTTTGGAATTGTTTTTTGCGTGGCTTCTACCATTGCAACAATTCTTTGCGGAATTGGAACATTAGAAGTTTATGGAATTGGTTATAAGCTGTTTTTGGCGGTTGAAACGGGGATCTTCATTACGGCAGGAACACTCCCGTTGATTGTCCTTGTTGTCTTTTTCAGTAAGACCTATGTTTTTTCCATTTTGTTGTGTGTCTTTTACAGCGTTCTGAACATGAGTGCTACGGCATTGTTTGACACACTGCCTAAAACTATGTTATGGCTTCTGCCCACGCCACTGACTACATTTTGGAGTGCGGGAGATATGGCGGCTCATGGAATAAAAATGGACTTGGAGCAAATGACAGGGCTAATTCCCTCAACATTTCAAGTTGTATTCATTCTTGGGATTATGGCATTCGTTTCGTTCTTACTGATTGACAGATTATATAAGCAGAGGGGGGAATAAACATGGTTCGCATTGTAAAAACAGAATTTTATAAATTGAAAAGGTATCATATCCTTTGGGCGGGCGTTGCACTCATGCTCCTATCCGTCCTGCTGACCTTGTTTACCTCTATGGCGAATGATGGTTCCGTTTGGGATTTTGCCTATCTTACAGAACAGGTCATCAAAAACAATATGTCCATGATTTTTCCGATGTGTATCAGCCTAATTGCTGGATATATGATTTCTCGTGAGCAGACGGATGACACATTGAAAAATATTCTGACTGTGCCGATCTCTTTTAAGAAACTGTTGACCGGAAAATTGATTGTGTGCGGCGTATTGTCTATTATTTTCGGGCTGATATGCAGTCTGTTTACAATCATAGCAGAAATGATTGTGGGATTTCCCGGCTTTGAGATTTCCTTAGCTCTAAAAGCAGCCTTGCAGATTACTGCGGTTAATTTCTTTTTATATCTTGCGGTTCTGCCGATTATCGCTCTTACTTGTCGGAGTGCAGGCAGCTTTTTAGTCGGTGTAATCATTGCTTTTGTCTATGGATATGGAGGGATGTTTGCCGCTGGAAATATGACATTAGCAAACCTTTATCCGATTACCGCAAGTCTTGGAATGGTAGGCTACCGTAGCTATGATACCGCAGTCAACTGGAATATCGGAACCTGTTCTTGCAGTCTTGCGCTTGCTGTCGTTATTTCTGCCATCTTGATTTTGTGCATGAAAGAACGAGAAGCAACCCAAACAAAGAAAAAGGCCAAAAAGGTAGCTCCAAAGAAAGGCTGGTGATGATTTTATGAAGAAAATAGTTTTAGCATTAACATTCGTCCTTGTGGGAAGTTTTATGCTTGCTGGCTGTTCAAAAGATGAAATTCTCAATCATTACAATAACATTGTTCAGTCTGCGGGTTCCATAGAACTGACAGGGAAATCGTCACTGCAAGGGGAAAAAGAAAAAGGAATTGATGATTATACAGGGACTTATACGGCTGATTATGCGAACTTTTCAGGTACAGAGTATTTGTTCGGAGGAACTTCCATAAAGAGAGAAGCCGGTAAGGAGCTGTCCATTGATTGCACCTTGGAGATTACGGAAGGTACTGCAAAAGTATTTTGGATTTCTGGATCTGATGAAGCAGTCACGTTGATTGAAACAACCGGAACTTATAGTGACATAATTACACTTCCTGATGGTGGAAATTATATTGGCATTGAATGTGAGAATTTCACTGGAAACATTGAATTAAATATTGAATAATACTCTGCCGGACGACGGCAAAAGAAAAAAAGCCGTCGTAGAGCAGACAATTTGACACGCCCATTTGAAACGGCGGCTTTGATTTTCAGAGC
>NZ_QTWD01000025.1:0-2757 GCF_003460955.1 Blautia sp. AF26-2
TGACTGAGCGGCGGACGGGTGAGTAACGCGTGGGTGACCTGCCCCATACCGGGGGATAACAGCTGGAAACGGCTGCTAATACCGCATAAGCGCACAGAGCTGCATGGCTCGGTGTGAAAAACTCCGGTGGTATGGGATGGGCCCGCGTCTGATTAGGCAGTTGGCGGGGTAACGGCCCACCAAACCGACGATCAGTAGCCGGCCTGAGAGGGCGACCGGCCACATTGGGACTGAGACACGGCCCAAACTCCTACGGGAGGCAGCAGTGGGGAATATTGCACAATGGGGGAAACCCTGATGCAGCGACGCCGCGTGAGCGAAGAAGTATTTCGGTATGTAAAGCTCTATCAGCAGGGAAGATAATGACGGTACCTGACTAAGAAGCCCCGGCTAACTACGTGCCAGCAGCCGCGGTAATACGTAGGGGGCAAGCGTTATCCGGATTTACTGGGTGTAAAGGGAGCGTAGACGGCAAGGCAAGTCTGATGTGAAAACCCAGGGCTTAACCCTGGGACTGCATTGGAAACTGTCTGGCTCGAGTGCCGGAGAGGTAAGCGGAATTCCTAGTGTAGCGGTGAAATGCGTAGATATTAGGAAGAACACCAGTGGCGAAGGCGGCTTACTGGACGGTAACTGACGTTGAGGCTCGAAAGCGTGGGGAGCAAACAGGATTAGATACCCTGGTAGTCCACGCCGTAAACGATGAATGCTAGGTGTTGGGGAGCAAAGCTCTTCGGTGCCGCCGCAAACGCATTAAGCATTCCACCTGGGGAGTACGTTCGCAAGAATGAAACTCAAAGGAATTGACGGGGACCCGCACAAGCGGTGGAGCATGTGGTTTAATTCGAAGCAACGCGAAGAACCTTACCAGGTCTTGACATCCCGATGACCGGCCCGTAACGGGGCCTTCTCTTCGGAGCATTGGAGACAGGTGGTGCATGGTTGTCGTCAGCTCGTGTCGTGAGATGTTGGGTTAAGTCCCGCAACGAGCGCAACCCTTATCCTCAGTAGCCAGCAGGTAAAGCTGGGCACTCTGTGGAGACTGCCAGGGATAACCTGGAGGAAGGTGGGGATGACGTCAAATCATCATGCCCCTTATGATCTGGGCTACACACGTGCTACAATGGCGTAAACAAAGGGAGGCAAAGCCGCGAGGTGGAGCAAATCCCAAAAATAACGTCTCAGTTCGGACTGCAGTCTGCAACTCGACTGCACGAAGCTGGAATCGCTAGTAATCGCGAATCAGAATGTCGCGGTGAATACGTTCCCGGGTCTTGTACACACCGCCCGTCACACCATGGGAGTTGGTAACGCCCGAAGTCAGTGACCCAACCTTTTAGGAGGGAGCTGCCGAAGGCGGGACTGATAACTGGGGTGAAGTCGTAACAAGGTAGCCGTATCGGAAGGTGCGGCTGGATCACCTCCTTTCTAAGGAAGAACAAGTAAAGAATGGGTTTCATTGTTTAGTTATTAAGGAACAGCAAAAGCTGTAGACTTTACAGTTTCAAAAACTGAATAACTATTGCTGGTGGCGATGCGCTTAGGGGACACACCCGTTCCCATCCCGAACACGATGGTTAAGACCTAAGCGGCCGATGGTACTGCACTGGAGACGGTGTGGGAGAGCAGGTGGCTGCCAGCTTCAAACGGGGACGTAGCTCAGTTGGGAGAGCACCTGCCTTGCAAGCAGGGGGTCGAGAGTTCGAATCTCTTCGTCTCCATCCGGAAAGAAAACTTCCGGGCGTCGGAAACGACTGAGGGCTTATAGCTCAGCCGGTTAGAGCGCACGCCTGATAAGCGTGAGGTCGGTGGTTCGAGTCCACTTAAGCCCACTGGATTTGAGTGAATCAAGTCCAAAAGATGTACCTTGAAAACCGCATATACAATCTATATTGAAAACGTTAAAACGTTAGAGATAGGAAAAGACATCCGAGGCATCATGTGTGAGAGCATGTGATGTTATCAAACCAGAGATAATCGAAAGATTATTGAATCAATTGCTTTTAAAGCAGAGAACACAAAAGCCTGTCATCAACGCTATGATGGCAGCGGACCAAGAATACAGGTCAAGCATTAAGAGCGCAGGGTGGATGCCTTGGCACTGAGAGCCGATGAAGGACGTGATAAGCTGCGAAAAGCTTCGGGGAGGAGCAAATATCCATTGATCCGGAGATATCCGAATGGGGAAACCCACTTGAGCAAACCTCAAGTATCCATACGCCAATCCATAACGTATGGAAGGGAACCGGGGGAACTGAAACATCTAAGTACCCCGAGGAGAAGAAAGAAACCTCGATTTCCAAAGTAGCGGCGAGCGAAATGGAAAGAGCCCAAACCGTGGTGCGTGCACCGCGGGGTTGTGGACTGCATAAGGTACTCGAATCAATAGCCGAACAGTTTTGGGAAATCTGATCAGAGAGGGTGAAAATCCCGTAGGCGAAATTGATGAGAGGCTGGCAGGATCCAGAGTACCACGAGACACGGGAAACCTTGTGGGAAGCAGGAGGGACCACCCTCCAAGGCTAAATACTCCTCAGTGACCGATAGCGCATAGTACTGTGAAGGAAAGGTGAAAAGGACCCCGGGAGGGGAGTGAAAGAGAACCTGAAACCCTGTGTTTACAAGCTGTGGAAGTGCCTTATGTGCACAACCGCGTACTTTTTGTAGAACGGTCCGGCGAGTTACGTTTACTGGCAAGGTTAAGCACTCAAGGTGCGGAGCCGAAGGGAAACCAAGTCTTAAGAGGGCGTGAAGTCA
>NZ_QTWD01000025.1:2767-4989 GCF_003460955.1 Blautia sp. AF26-2
CGGAGCCGAAGGGAAACCAAGTCTTAAGAGGGCGTGAAGTCAGTAAGAGTAGACCCGAAACCGGGTGATCTACCCATGTCCAGGCTGAAGCTGCCGTAAGAGGTAGTGGAGGGCCGAACGCACATCCGTTGAAAAGGGTGGCGATGAGGTGTGGGTAGGGGAGAAATTCCAATCGAACCCGGAGATAGCTGGTTCTCCTCGAAATAGCTTTAGGGCTAGCCTCGATGGAGTCTTACGGAGGTAGAGCACTGAATTTCTAAGGGGGCGTCAAAGCTTACCAAGGGATATCAAACTCCGAATGCCGTAAAGATGCTCATCGGGAGTCAGACTGCACGAGATAAGTTGGGCAGTCAAAAGGGAAAGAGCCCAGACCTGCTGCTAAGGTCCCAAAGTACGTGTTAAGTGGAAAAGGATGTGGGATTTCGAAGACAACTAGGATGTTGGCTCAGAAGCAGCCACACATTCAAAGAGTGCGTAATAGCTCACTAGTCGAGAGGTCCTGCGCCGAAAATGTCCGGGGCTGAAACACGACACCGAAGCACAGGATACCGTATGGTATGGTAGAGGAGCATTGCTGGCGCGATGAAGCAGTACCGGAAGGAGCTGTGGAGTGCCAGGAAGAGAGAATGCCGGAATGAGTAGCGAGAGAGAGGTGGGAATCCTCTCGGCCGAATATCCAAGGTTTCCAGGGTAAAGCTGATCTGCCCTGGGTAAGTCGGGGCCTAAGGAGAGGCAGAAATGCGTATCCGATGGACAGCAGGTTGAGATTCCTGCACTATCTTAAAACAGAACTGTGGGGACATTTGTGGAGAGCACAGGCGCGGAACGGAAAGCCGCGTGCAAGCGAAGGAGGAGTCACATAGGAAAAACCGTGTGGCAATCCAAAGGCGTGATGCGGACCGAACTAAAGTAGGGAAGTGTGTGAGCCATGAATCAAGAAAAGCCGCTATTGTTTTTAAGATACCCGTACCGTAAACCGACACAGGTGGATGAGGAGAGAATCCTAAGGCCGGCGGAAGAAGCATTGTTAAGGAACTCGGCAAAATGACCCCGTAACTTCGGGAGAAGGGGTGCCAACGAGAGTTGGCCGCAGAGAATAGGCTCAAGCAACTGTTTAGCAAAAACACAGGTCTATGCAAAACCGTAAGGTGAGGTATATGGGCTGACGCCTGCCCGGTGCTGGAAGGTTAAGAGGAGAGGTTAGCGCAAGCGAAGCTTTGAATTTAAGCCCCAGTAAACGGCGGCCGTAACTATAACGGTCCTAAGGTAGCGAAATTCCTTGTCGGGTAAGTTCCGACCCGCACGAAAGGCGTAATGATTTGAGCGCTGTCTCGACAATGCATCCGGTGAAATTGAAGTACCAGTGAAGATGCTGGTTACCCGCGCCAGGACGGAAAGACCCCATGGAGCTTTACTCCAGTTTGGTACTGGGGTCCGGCAGTGCATGTACAGGATAGGTGGGAGGCTGTGAACCTGGAACGCCAGTTTCAGGGGAGCCATTGTTGGGATACCACCCTTGTGCTGCTGGGCTTCTAACCAGCGGCCTTTATCAGGCCGGGGGACAATGCCAGACGGGGAGTTTGACTGGGGCGGTCGCCTCCGAAAGGGTATCGGAGGCGCTCAAAGGTTCCCTCAGAATGGTCGGAAACCATTCGAAGAGTGCAAAGGCAGAAGGGAGCTTGACTGCGACACCGACGGGTGGAGCAGGTACGAAAGTAGGACTTAGTGATCCGGTGGTATTAAGTGGGAATGCCATCGCTCAACGGATAAAAGCTACCCTGGGGATAACAGGCTTATCACTCCCAAGAGTTCACATCGACGGAGTGGTTTGGCACCTCGATGTCGGCTCATCGCATCCTGGGGCTGTAGTAGGTCCCAAGGGTTGGGCTGTTCGCCCATTAAAGCGGTACGCGAGCTGGGTTCAGAACGTCGTGAGACAGTTCGGTCCCTATCCGGCGTGGGCGTAGGATATTTGAGAGGAGCTGTCCTTAGTACGAGAGGACCGGGATGGACTGACCTCTGGTGTACCGGTTGAACCGCCAGGTTCACGGCCGGGTAGCCAAGTCGGGAAGGGATAAACGCTGAAGGCATCTAAGCGTGAAGCCCCCCTCAAGATGAGATATCCCATTCGAAAGAAGTAAGACCCCTTGAAGACGACGAGGTAGATAGGGCAGAGGTGGAAGTGCCGTAAGGCATGGAGCTGACTGTTACTAATCGGTCGA
>NZ_QTWD01000026.1:0-3373 GCF_003460955.1 Blautia sp. AF26-2
CAGATGGCTTTTATAAAATGTCAATATACGGATGATTACCTACTTACCTGTGTACAGCTCGGTATCAGCATTGCCGACCTTGACCTGCTGACCATCGGGTTGGTCAATGATATGTTCACGGAGCGGCAGAATGACGGCTATTCGTACAAAGAGCTGGCAAGTCAGTCGGACTTCGATCGATTTTAAAGGTTCGACTTATTTTACTTGACTTTGCAGACTATCTGATTTATTATACTCGTAAAGAAGTAACTTACGAGTTACTAACTCACGAGTATAATTATTGGAGGTGAGCAGATGAGTCAATTCTATTGCCGTGAGGATGAGCTGCGGAAACTGAATAAACGGTATGCAGGTGATAAGTTTGAGTGCATTGTCATCTACGGCAGACGGCGTGTTGGTAAAACGGCACTGATCAACGAGTTCTGCAAAGATAAGCCTACCATTTTCTTTTCTGCATTGAACACGACAGGAAAGGAAAATCTGGAAGCTCTCTCAAAGTCGATTATGAGTTTTGAGCGGCCGGATATGGAGTCTGCACCGGAGTTCAGGTCCTATGATGCAGCTTTGGATGAGTTGACAGCACTTTCAAAGGAAAAGAGGATTGTCTTTGTCATTGATGAGTATCCTTATCTTGCAAAAGCAAAACCAGCTATTTCAGCGATGCTGCAGCACATCATCGACCACAAATGGACAGAGTCCAAGATGTACCTGATTCTTTGCGGCTCCTCTATGAGCTTCATGGAGAGTCAGGTGCTTGGAAAGGAAAGTCCGTTGTATGGCAGACGTACTGGCCAGTTTAAGATTGAGCCGCTAGACTATAAAGAAACCGCTGTGTTCCACCCAAATCTGTCTGCAGAAGACAATTCCCTGATTTATGGGATCACGGGAGGAGTTCCCCACTATATCAATAAGTTGGATGTGCGAGATAGTGTGGATGAAGCTCTGTTGGATAATTTCTTTGACCGCTCCAGCTATCTGCATGAGGAACCGGGGAACTTACTGAAGCAGGAACTCCGGGAGCCGGCCATTTATAATGCAATCATTAAAGCGATTGCAGAAGGTGCTTCCCGAATGAACGATATCAAGATGAAGGTCGGCGAGGAAAACTCGGTCGTATCGAAGTACCTGAAAACGCTGATCGACCTTGGCATTGCGAAGAAAGAAACACCGATTACAGAAAAACCGGGTAAGAAAACCATCTATCTGCTGGCTGATAACTTCTTCCGTTTCTGGTATCGGTTTGTGCCAATCAATATGAGTGCCATTGACTCTGGCAGAATTGCAAAGACCTATCCACACGCTGTAAAGCAGTATCTTCCTGATTACATGGGTCTAATTTATGAGAAGATGTGTCAGGATTACCTGCTCTATTATTCGGATAGCCTTCCTATTGAGCTGAGTGAAATCGGCCAGTGGTGGGGGACAGACCCGAAGAAGAAAAAGCAGATACAGATTGATATCGTCGGAACTCCTGTTGAGGGCAAAGACTATATCATCGGTTCATGCAAATACCGGAATGAGAAAATCGGTGTGGATGAACTCGATTTGATTCGGGATTATGCCTCAGTTTTTGGAAAGGGCAACAACTATCACTACTATATCTTCTCGAAAGGCGGATTCACAGATGGACTTCTTCAGGCACAAGAGCGAGGTGAAGTTCGGCTGATAACGCTGGAAGACATTTACAAGTAAAAATTCTAATCAACCCTGCTGGTGAAAGCTGGCAGGGTATTTTTATACCCATTTTTAGCCTGTCTGCTCGTAAGTAGGTAATCATCCGTATCTGTTTTTTTGTTTTTTATTCTGCTACAATCTCCTTAAAACTCAGGAGGTATTCTATATCACTATGAATAAAGAAGAAAAAGCAAAACTCTGGTCTGACCGTATCCAACAATACCAGACCAGTGGACAAACATGTAAACAATGGTGTACAGAAAACGGTATCCCTTTATCTACGATGGGATATTGGATCCGCAGATTTGCAAAAGAAGAGCCGGCATCCGAATCTGAACAGGATATGGTCTTTGTCAGACTTCCATCTGAGCAGGAAGCTGCCAGAAAGCTGCTCTCTGAGGAATCTTCATCGGTGCGTATTTTTATTTCAGACAGTATCCGTATTGAAATATCTGATTCCTGCAGACCGGAACTGATGGAATCTATACTGGGATTCCTGCAGCGCCATGCTTGACCTGGCAGGAGGAACAACGGTATATCTTTCCTGCGGAGTCACTGATCTGAGAAAAAGTTACAATGGTCTGGCCGCCATCATCAAATTAAAATTTCACCTCGACCCACACTCACGCTGCATGTTTGCGTTCTGCAACCGTCGGCGTACTTCTATAAAGATCCTTCAATGGGATGGATCTGGATTCTGGAGCCTGATGAAACGGCTCGACCGTAATGCTTTTCAATGGCCGGATACTCCAGATGAACTCCGTCAGGTGACTCTGAAAGAGATCCACTGGCTGTGTGACGGGCTCTCTTTAAATCCCAGGGGTGCATTTGAGGAACACCATCCAAAGATCATCCTGTAAGCATAAGACAGCGGAGCTGTCAATCCCGTAAAAATCATGAAAAACAGGGCATTTCCCAGCGTATTTCCTATATCTGGAAACGCAGTTTTTTATAGGAAAACAGCTGGAACCATGATATACTTTTTATAACGCTAAAGCAGGGAGGACAGGACATGGAACCGATCTTTACAGATAAACAGCTGAATAACATGAGCCGTGAAGATCTGATCTCATTGATGAAGATCGTACAGGAACAGACAAAGAAGAAGGATACAGAGATCCAGCTGCTGAAGGATAAACAGAAAGAACTCGAATTCTTAAATGCCATGCTCTCTGACCGTCTTACCCTTGCGCAGAGAAAACAGTTTGGGGCATCCAGTGAAAAGTATGCCGAAGACTATGAACAGATGAACCTGTTCAATGAGGCAGAAGCCAATGCGGATGCGGAAACAGAGGAACTTTTTGAAGAGATCCGGTCATCCTCTTATAAACGTAAAAAAAGAAAAGGAAAGAAGGAAGAAGATCTTTCCAATTTTGAGATCGTTGAGACCAGGACCTATAAACTGGAAGGGGAAGCCCGTTACTGTCCGGCATGCGGAAAAAAATACAGCGTAGTAACAAAGGAGACCGTAAAACGCCTGCGTTTTATACCTGCAAAGTTTGAGGTTGAAGAAGAGATCACTTATGTATACAGCTGTCCGGAATGCGGATCCATGAAACGTCCGGAAAAAGAACCTTCCCTGATCCGTGGGAGCATTGCTACACCTTCCCTCGTAGCAGGTATCATGAACGCTAAATATGTAAACGGGATGCCTCTGGCACGTCAGGAAAGAGAGTTTGCCAGATATGATCTCGATCTC
>NZ_QTWD01000027.1:0-1631 GCF_003460955.1 Blautia sp. AF26-2
AGCCTGCAAATAAAAAGTCAATACTAAAATTGAAGAAAGTTAAAAAACTTTACAGGTTAAAAATTAGGCATTAAAATAAGGCCACCACAACCAGTGCTGGTCTGAAAGTAAAAGTTTTGAATTAGCTTGGATCAGGAAGAACAGAAAGATATTCTTTCACTCGTCCATAGTATATTCTGAGAAATTTATTAGCACCTGCAGTCATATAAACATAGTAAGGCTTACCCTGGGTGCGTTTTCTGTCCATGAATTGATATACAGGATCATCCTGAGGCATGGTTTTGATAAGAACATCCATTACTTGAAAAAGAGTCTTTCTTAAATTTGAAGATCCACGTTTGGATGTTGGGACGCTTTTTTGGGCATAGGAACCAGATTCGTTTACCCCAGGATCAACTCCGGCGAATGCAGTAAGGGCTCCTTTATGCGTGAATCTGGTTACATCACCGATCTCAGCCATAAGCTGTGGACCGAGAGATGGACCAATCCCTTTAAACTGCATGACAATTGAGTATTCAGGAAGCTTTGAGGCAGTCTCGTTCATGAGAGTGCGTATTGTTTCGACAGTAACGGAAGTACTGTTGAGCTGATCGATAGCTTGTCTGATGATATGTTTGGTTATTTCATTCTTAGGAAATACTGGAACAAGTTCCTTTGTTTTGGTGTAAATTTCTTCCGCTTTTGATTTATTGAAGGCATATTTTTTGCGCTTGCACCAGTTCTGATAATGTTCAACAAAAGCGTTTAGAGACATTTTACGAATGCAATCTACATGCCAGTATGTAGAGACAAAATCAACCCATTTCTGGGAACCATCACTGCGGGTGGGACTATTGAAATAAGTATTTGCATTTGGATAGGTCTGGTCAATGAGGCCAATAAGATTATTTTTCATAGCCGTTTTTTGTTTCACATAGAAATGGAACTGACGATTCATGACCTTTAGCTGAGCGCGTAATTCATCTGTAATACTATACGGTTCAAGACTTTGCCATTTGTCAAGAGCGTAGCGGGCAATCTTGACAGAATCAGCTTTGTCGGACTTGATTTTGCGAAGAGAATCGTTATTAAAATCTTTGACCAACTTGGGATTAACAGCACTGACAAAGAGATCTGCTGCTGAAAGCTGGTGAGCAAGTGCTTCGTAGTAGCGGCCGGTATGTTCCATTACAACCCGGGATTCACCTTCGATAGAATGAATAAGTTTAATAAGTGAATGGATATCACTGGATGTGTGCTTAATCTCAAAAGGAGAGGATACAATCTCCCCAAATGGTCTCAGAATTGTAACCATACTTTTACCTTTTGAAACATCGATACCTACTGCGTTCATAAATTTATCACTCCTTAAAAAATATTACAATGGATAAATACCAGTTTTACTCATTACCTGTTCAAACTACTGTGTGTGACACGAATGCACCTAATGTGATTCAACCTGCATAAAACGAACACTGTGAATGAGGAGCCGGTTATCAGTCTAAAGTACGGACGCGAGGTCCAAGTGATGAAGTCGATATACCATTGCATCCTACATTCTAACAGTTTAAGTAATGAGATGGATAAATCCTTACTGGAAGTAAGGGGATTACCCATAAATATATTGTAGTAGTGATGAGTTAGACGCGCAA
>NZ_QTWD01000028.1:0-1160 GCF_003460955.1 Blautia sp. AF26-2
CGGCATGATTCTTGTAGTTGCCATAAAAAGCCCTCCTCTCAAAATATTTTCTCTGAACTCTTTGTGCCTATCGTTGAAATAAACTCTCCTTATGGGTATAATATAAAGAAACTACCAATACCTCAAAGGAGGGATTTTATGATAGAACAGCTCATTGCTGAAGCAACCGAATGTGATTTCAAAGTTGCACTTGAAATAAAGAAACCCAAAAGCTGGTTAAAAAGTGTCAGTTCCTTTTCTAATGGAATCGGCGGAACTCTGTTTTTCGGAATCTCTGATGACCGGAAGCCTATCGGCTTGTCCGATGTTCAAAAGGATGCTGAGGCGATCAGCCGCTTAATTAAAGAACGAATCACACCATTACCTCAGTTTATCTTAAAACCATTACAGGAAGATGGTAAAAATCTATTAGCTCTGGAGGTTTCTCCCGGCCGCAGCACCCCATATTATTACAAGGCAGACGGCGTGATGGAAGCATATATCCGTGTTGGAAATGAAAGCGTAATTGCCCCGGATTACATTGTAAATGAATTGATCTTAAAGGGAACCAATCAATCCTTTGATACCCTAACAACAGATGCGGTAAAAAAGGATTACAGCTTTACACTTCTGGAAGCAACCTATCTGGAACGGACTGGTCTCCGCTTTGAGCCATCAGATTATGTCTCCTTCGGTTTGGCTGACAAAAATGGGGTCTTGACCAATGCCGGAAAGCTCATGACCGATCAGCACACGGTTTATAACTCCCGTATGTTCTGTACCCGGTGGAATGGCTTGGAAAAAGGCTCTATCTTTGATGATGCGCTGGACGATAAAGAATACGAGGGAAATTTGATTTATTTACTGAACAGCGGCAGTGAATTTATTCGCAATAATTCCAAAGTCCGTTTTGTCAAAAAGGCACAGTATCGGGTAGACAAGCCGGATTATGCTGAACGAGCTGTGACAGAGGCTCTTGTCAATGCGCTTATCCATCGTGATTATATTGTGCTTGGCAGCGAAATCCATATTGATATGTTTGATGATCGGGTGGAAATCACATCTCCGGGCGGTATGTTTGGCGGCGGCTCAATTCAGGAATACGATATTTACAGTATCCGTTCCATGCGACGAAACCCTGTGATTGCTGACCTGTTCCACCGCATGAAGTACATGGAACG
>NZ_QTWD01000029.1:0-1101 GCF_003460955.1 Blautia sp. AF26-2
GTAAGTAGGTAATCATCCGTATATTGACATTTTATAAAAGCCATCTGATACTGTTTCTGGCTGTCTGCCAAATTCTATATCAGATGGCTTAGTATTATTTTTTTAGTTTAGTACGGCAGTATTCCGGAAGATCTTCTGACCATGGAAGCAGTTTCTTTAACTCTTTCTCTTTAGGAAAAGCTCCCATTTTTCTGAGTTCATCCAATATATAAGTCAGATATGCGTATGGTTTCAGATGGTTCAGAAGTGCCGTTTCTGTAATGCTGTAAACAAGGGCACTGGCACCAGCTCCCCGTACACTTTTGGCAAACAGCCAGTTGCGGCGTCCCACTGCAAAGTTTTTCAATGCACGTTCTGCACTGTTGTTGTCTATACTGAGATGGCCATCTTCCAGATAGCGTTTCAGATATGCTTCCTGATTAAGCGTATACAAAATGGCATCACCAATAAGGGAAGACCTGTCTACAGAATCTTCCATCGTATGCAGCCATTCAAACAGGGCATCCATAACTGGACGGGACTGTTTCTGGCGCTCCTCATATTTTTCTTCTGGTGTTTTATTGTGGATCATTTCCTCGATCTTATAGAGGATCCCGATCCTTGACATCGCCTGATATGCAATGGTCTCTTTCAGCTGTTCTTTTGTAAAGTCTTTTTTTAATGCTGTGAGGGCTGCATCAAAACGTCGTCTTGCATGGGTAAGGCACCCGCTTACTATGATACCTTCTCCTAAACTGTGATAAGCCTGATATCCATCACAGGTCAGACACCCATGAAACCTGTCCCCTAAAAAGTTTACAGGATGATATCCCGCACGGGTCCTTTCATAATCGAAGAGTACCATCTGCGGGGAACCACTGAATTCATCCGTGAGATATACCCACATCCAGTTCTGGGTCGTCCCTTTCTGATCCGGTTCTCCGAGTACCTGGATCCGGCTTTCGTCACAATGGATATATCTGCTTTCCAGAAGTTCCTCTTTCATCAGCTGATACAGCGGTTTCAGGTATCTGTCTGCACAGTTTATGATCCAGTTCGCCATAGTCTTTGTGGAGAGATCGAGATCATATCTGGCAAACTCTCTTTCCTGACGTGCCAGAG
>NZ_QTWD01000003.1:0-188836 GCF_003460955.1 Blautia sp. AF26-2
ATGGGGCAGGTCACCCACGCGTTACTCACCCGTCCGCCGCTCAGTCAACTGAAAATCATCCGAAGAATCAATTCAGCCGCTTCGCTCGACTTGCATGTGTTAAGCACGCCGCCAGCGTTCATCCTGAGCCAGGATCAAACTCTCTGATAAAAGATTTGTTCCAAGTTCAAAATCAACATACTAGCTAATTTATCCCTTTTACTGTTTTAAAGGATCTTTCGATCGTTTTGAATTACTTATTCAGAACTTTCGAGGATGTGTTTCACTGTTTAATTATCAAGGATCTCTGCCGTTCCGACTCGGATCAGCTCGTTTATTTTATCACAGAGCTTTTCGTTTGTCAAGAACTTTTTTAATTTATTTTTTGAAGCTCTTTCGAACTTCTTTGCTGTTCTCTCGATCAGCAACTCGTTTATTCTATCAAACTCGTTTGCTTTTGTCAAGAACTTTTTTCAGGTTTTTTTGAAGCAGTTTTTCCAACCCGCGGCAGCCACCCGGCTCCGAACTAGGTTTTTCTGTTTCAAAGAAACTCATTCGCATCAGCTCTCGCTGACAGCTTAGTTATAATAACACCGCCCAAAGCAAAAGTCAACACCTTTTTTCGAATTTTCTTATTTTTAGAAAAATATAGTTAATTCTGCATATTTTGTATTTTATCTGACTATTTACAATCTATCCGAAACCGTCCAAAAGAAAAGGCGCCTTCCGGCGCCCTTTCCCTTTCAACTCTTATTTCTCACGTTTACGATAAACAACTGCTCCGACCACTGCTGCTGCAGAAACGCCGAGCAGGATCACCCACAGCATCACCTGTGTGCGGTCTCCCGTGTCCGGACTCTTTGTTGCTTTCTTCAGATAGAATACGGTATCCGCCTGGCCCTTGCTTGAAACGATCGAAATCGTATGCTTGCCTTCTGCCAGACTCTTTGTATACTCTGCCTTCAGCGTAACCTGCGTATTCTCTTTTCCAGCCGTCACATAATTCTTCGCATCAATCTCTTTCTGGTCGATGAGAACCTTTTTGAGATCCTTTGCTTCAAAATCTGCGGTGAAGGAAAGCTCCTTGCCCTGCATACCTGACTGATTGACTCCTTTGGTAATCTTCGGAAGATTCTGCGCAGTCATCGGTTTCTGTTTCAGGCCGGCAATCGCTTTTTCCAGCGCTGCCGCATAACCATCCACCGTCTTCTGCTCCGTGATATTCTTTCCGCGTACAATCGCTGCTTTTGCATCATTGACTGCTTTTACGCTCTCGTCCGTGTATTTCTTCAGATCGTTTGGAATCTTCTTCACTGCGGCATCTACTTTGCTGTAGTCCGCATCTTTATACGTAAGGCCGGCAATCGCTGCCTCGATCTTTTTTGCGTAACCGTCTACGCTCTCCTGCTCTGTGACCGGCCGCTCGGTTACGACGCTGTTCTTTGCATCTTCCAGTGCTTTTACAGACGCATCGGTATACAGACGGAGGTCCGCCGGAATCTTTTTGATGGCTTCCTCTACTTTGGAATAATCTGCTTTCCGAACCTGCAGTCCTGCCAGTGCATTTTCAATTGCTGCTGCCCAGCCGTCTACTTCTGCCTGATCCAGAATGGTTTTTCCACTTTCTACGCTGTTGATCGCTGTCTGAAGCGGCTGAATGCTTTCTTCCGTATAAATACTCAGATCATTCGAAACTTTGGCAAGAGCCGCGTCTACGGTGCTGTAGTCCGCCGGTTTCAGGGTCAGTCCGTCAAGAGCTGCTTTCAGGTTCTCTGCAAACTGATCGACTTCCTCCTGCCTGCTGTCATCCAGATCCCATACAATGGCTTCTTTTGCCGCATTCAGTGCTTTTACACTCTTTTCGGTATAAATGGATAAGTCTTTCGGAATCTTTCCCAGGAGTTCTTCCACTCCCTGATAATCTGCCGGAACCGGTTTGCGTACCAGTGCTGCAATTGCATTCTCCAGTGCTTCCGCATAAGCATCAACTGCCTGCTGCTCTTCTATCGTTTTGGTGCGGTCGATGGATGCAATGACTGCATTCAGTGCTTCCACGCTCTCTTCCGTATAGATAGAAAGATCTCCCGGAACTTTGGCAAGTACTGCATCAACTTCTGTGTAATCTGCGCCAAGAAGCGTCAGTGTGTTTACTGCTGTCTGAATGGCTGCCGCATAACCATTTACGGTTTCCTGTTCAGCTGATGGCAGGTTCTCTTTTACCGCATCTTTTGCTTTCTGAACAGCTGCCGCGCTTTCTTCTGTATACCGGCCCATGTCCTCCGGTATCAGCGCCAGCGCTTCTGTTACTTTGGTGTAATCTGCGGCTTTTACAATCACAGTGAATTCCTGTGTGAAGTCAACGCCGGTTTTCTTTCCGTCTTTGATTGTCGCCAGAAGTTTTACGGTTCCGGCATTCGTTACTTTCAGGTTTGTGCCGTCTAAAACAGCACCTGTCATTCCGGCATCCGTGATTTCCCATGTGATCTGTTTCTGATCTGCATTTTCTGGAACTGCTTTGCCCGTCAGTGCGGTGGTTCCCGGGATTTCTTTCGGTATGCCCTGGATTTCTGTTACAGCTGCGTACTCATAGGTTCTTATCTGGATTTCAATGGCATCTTTTGTTTCCGTTTCTGCGATCTTTGTTACAATCCAGCTTCCGTTCCAGCTGTCTGCCTTTTTAAGCAGATAATCTGCCGGAGCCTTTTTGGCCTTTTCCGTAAGATCCTTCAGATTCCAGGAAGCCGCCGCTGCGATCACAGCCTCTTTTTCTGTTTTTATTCTTTCTTTGTCATCTTTCTGATCTTTCTTTTCATCCGGATTTGTTTTTTCTGAAAGTATTCGGATTTCTCTGTTCTCTGCATCATTTTTAATCTCCGTATCTTTGCCGAGAACGTCGCCTGCTTTCAGCGAAAGCTCTCCGAACTTCCACGTTTTGGCTTCCTCTTTTGCGAATGCCATGGTTGGGAACATCGTCACGATCAGAAGCATGGACAGTACAAACGAAAGCATTTTTTTCGTTTTCTTCATAACACAAATCCTCCTTTCCTTTTGATTGTTTTGCAGCCGCCAGGGGCCACAGTTTCTCTTGTTACTTTCATTATACGTGTGTCAGAAAAAGAGTCAACGGGCCGTAAAAATTCGTAAGAATTCTTGTGCATTTCCGCTAAAATACTTTCAACGTTTTTTCACAATACTTCCATGAATTTTTACGGCCCGTCAGATTTTCTTAAGATATTCCTTTATTTGTGATGAAGCACATATTTCACATACGCAATTCTGCGGCTGTCCGGTGCCCAGGAGTTGACGTTGATACTGCCCTGGCCGCCGAAAAGATCCAGCACTTTTTTCTTATTCTGTCCGTCATAATCCATCATTCCAAGCGATACATACATGTTCGGCAGATGCTCATTCGGTTCCAGCTCACCTTTAGCGAAGGTCAGGTAAATGACGTGTTTTCCATCCGGCGAAACGTGGCCGAACCAGTTGTTGGCATCGAAATCGGTCATCTGGGTGAGACCGCTGCCGTCACGGTTCATCCGCCATACCTGCATCAGACCGCTTCTGGTGCTGTTGAACCAGATGTGCTTTCCGTCCGGTGAATACTCCGGACCGTCGTTGTAGCCTTTGCCGTCCGTCAGGCAGGTTTCCTCGCCGCCGTCTGATGGAATCGTACAGATCTCAATGCGCATAGTCTCCTCCTCCGGCTTTTTGCGGAAGGCACAGTACGCAAGCTCTTTTCCGTCCGGCGACCAGCCGTGCAGATAGCTGAGACCCGGTCCGGTGAGGTCTTTTGGTTCACCGCCTGTCATCGGGAGCACGTAGATGTGGGATTCATACGTTCCATCTGTGAGTTCCGGCGGCATGCAGCTTACCGCCAGCAGCTGGTTGTCCGGTGACGGAATGTGGTCATTGTTGCACTGCACGCAGAAACCGGTATCAACCTGCTCCACATGGTCTTTGTCGATCTCATAGCGGTAGATTTTTCCATCCGCATTATAAAGCAGGGTGTTTCCATCGTTCAGCCAGTTCGGTGCCTCGATGATTCCCGGAAACTCATGCAGCACGGTTTCTTCTCCGGTCTCCACATCCATCGTGCAGAGAATGCTGTCGGTGTTGTCTCTGTCCCCTGTCCATCCGGAGAGCATTTTTCCGGCGCGGCAGGTATCCTCCAGTGTTGCCGCATCCATATCCACAATCTGCAGTGCACCGTTTGCACGGGCGAACTGGAAGCAGGCTTTCAGATCAACCATGCCTTTTCCAAGCGGCGCTTCCTGGCCGGTGATTTTCATATCTTTATAATGAACGGCTTTGACTCGGTCCGCATGCGCCCAGAGGAACTCTTCCGGGTCGACGCCGCCGCAGTACATCCAGCCGACATCTACTTCTGCTCCGACTTTTTCACCGCAGGCTTCCAGGAGATATTCGTACGCTGTTTTTCCATTCACGCGGATACAGATATCTTCTTTTTCGTTGTGAATCAGAAGACCTGCTCCGGCTTTTTCCAGTTCTTCTGCCAGTTCGCGGTATCTTGCAGCGGTTTCGTCCAGAACATCTTTTGTCAGGCGTGCCGGGCTCTTTACGACAAACCAGGAAATGTGGTATTTCTGCGCCAGTTCTGTAAGAATGGCAAGTTCTCTTTCATAGTGGTATTCATCCAGGAAAATGTGGACCGCATGAACCTCAATGTGGTATTTTGCAAGCAACGGCATTGCCTGCTCCAGATCCTCCGGGATCCAGAAACCGTAGTCCCTGGCATCAACACGGAATCCGAGACACGGCTCGATCTGGCGGTAGCCTGCCTCATAGATTTTCTTTAAAAATCCTTCGGGATCCTGTTTCCATTCTTTGGATACCCCATACATCTGTACACCAAAATACATATTGGTTTCCTCCTTCTCCAGATCCGCTGTTTCCCCATTTTCAGCGGATTTTCTTTTCCTCCATTTTACCACATTTCTTCTATTATAGATATGATTTTTCCTGTCAGTTATAAGAAACACGCTTTGCGTAAAAAAGGCGCCCCGTATGTGTTTTTTCCACATACGGAACGCCTTTTTCCGCCATTTTTTTCAGGGCCTGGTTATTCTTACACAAACTGGTTCGTTTTCTCATCGTACTCATAGTCGATGAGCGCCAGTTTTTCCCGCAGATCGGATTCCTCTGTCTGCATGGCCGCGCAGAATTCTGCGAGCGACGGGTAAAAATCTCTTAACTGCGTATTGACATAGCTCAGCAGCATTACGGGATCTTTCGGCATCATTCGTCTACTACCTCCACACCTGGTTTGATCATTGCCTTCAGGCCGCCGTTTTCCACATCCAGAAGGATCGTATCGCCCTCGCTGACCTGACCGCCAAGGATCAGTTTTGCGGTGCTGGTTTCTACCTCTTTCTGTACGAAACGTTTCAATGGACGGGCGCCGTAAACAGGGTCGTAGCCGCCCTCAATGACAAACTGTTTTGCAGCCGGGCTCAGTTCGACGGTAAGCTCCTGGTCTGCCAGACGTTTGTTCAGTCCTTTCAGCAACAGATCTACGATATGACCAATGTTGTCTTTTGTCAATGGTTTGAACATAATTGTTTCATCCAGACGGTTCAGGAACTCCGGACGGAAGTGTGCACGCAGATCCTGCATGACCAGGTTTCTCGCCTCTTCGGAGATGCTGCCGTCATCCTGAATGCCGTCCAGCAGATACTGGGATCCGATATTGGAGGTCATGATCAGGATCGTATTTTTAAAGTCTACGGTACGGCCCTGGGAGTCGGTGATACGGCCGTCATCGAGTACCTGCAGCAGAACGTTGAAGACGTCCGGATGCGCTTTCTCGATCTCATCGAACAGAACAACAGAATATGGTTTTCTGCGCACTGCCTCAGTCAGCTGGCCGCCCTCCTCGTAGCCTACATATCCCGGAGGCGCTCCGATCAGACGGGAGACGGAGTATTTCTCCATGTATTCACTCATATCGATTCGAACCATGTTGTTCTCATCATCAAACAGCTTTTCTGCCAACGTTTTCGCAAGCTCTGTTTTACCGACACCGGTAGGTCCAAGGAACAGGAACGAACCGATCGGTTTTGTCGGATCCTTGATTCCGGCTTTGGAACGGATGATCGCATCCGAAACCTTGGTGACTGCTTCATTCTGGCCGATAACTCTCGTGTGAAGTTCATCTTCCAGGCCGAGGATCTTAGTTCTCTCGCCTTCGGTCAGTTTTGCAACCGGGATTCCGGTCCAGCGGGAGACAATTCTGGCAATCTCTTCATCCGTTACACTCTCGTGTACCAGTGAGAGATCTTCATTTTTAACTTTTTTCTCTTCTGCTTCCAGCATCTGCTGTAATTTCGGGAGTTCACCGTACTGCAGTTCAGCGGCGCGGTTCAGATCGTAATCATTCTTTGCTTTCTGGATCTGGCGGTTCATGTCCTCGATCTGCTCACGCAGTTTGGACAGTTTCTCAACGGAACTCTTTTCATTTTCCCACTGTGCCTTTGCAGAATTGAAGGTATCCTTTAACTCAGCCAGCTCTTTCTGCAGTGTTTCCAGACGCTCGCGGCTCAGATTGTCGGTCTCTTTTTTCAGTGCGGCTTCCTCGATCTGCATCTGCAGAATCTTACGGCGCTGCTCATCCAGCTCGGCCGGCATGGAATCCAGTTCTGTCTTGATCAGAGCGCATGCCTCGTCGACCAGGTCGATTGCTTTATCCGGCAGGAAACGGTCGCTGATGTAACGGTTCGAAAGGGTTGCGGCTGCAACGAGGGCACCGTCGGTGATTTTTACGCCGTGGTAAACTTCGTAGCGCTCTTTTAAGCCACGCAGGATGGAAATCGTATCCTCTACGGTCGGCTCATCAACCTGAACCGGCTGGAAACGGCGCTCCAGGGCGGCATCTTTTTCGATGTACTGGCGGTACTCATCCAGCGTTGTGGCACCGATGCAGTGCAGTTCGCCTCGTGCCAGCATAGGTTTCAGCATGTTTCCGGCATCCATCGCGCCGTCGGTCTTTCCGGCGCCGACGATCAGGTGCAGCTCATCGATAAACAGAATGATTTTTCCGTCGCTCTTTCTGACTTCCTCCAGAACGGCTTTCAGACGCTCCTCGAATTCGCCGCGGTATTTTGCTCCGGCTACCAGGGCTCCCATATCGAGGGAGAAAATGGTTTTATCTTTCAGGCTCTCCGGTACATCGCCGTTGGCGATTCGCTGGGCCAGGCCTTCTACGACTGCGGTTTTACCAACACCAGGCTCACCGATCAGAACCGGATTGTTTTTTGTCTTACGGGACAGGATACGGACAACGTTCCGAATTTCGGTATCACGGCCGATAACCGGGTCCATTTTCTGGTTTCTGGCTTTTTCTACGATATCCTGTCCATATTTTTCCAGGGTGTCGTATGTTGCCTCCGGGTTGTCGGTGGTAACTCTCTGGTTTCCGCGCACGGTGCTTAATGCCTGCAGGAAACGTTCTCTTGTGATGCCGTACTCCTGAAACAGTTTTTTCATGGACGGGCTTGGGTTTTTCAGCATTGCCAGGAAGAGGTGTTCTACGGAAACATACTCGTCTCCCATGGCTTTCGCCTCATCCTCAGCATTTATCAATGCTTTATTCAGATACTGACCGATATACGGCTGACCGCCGGATACTTTGACGCGGTCGTTCAGCGCCGTCTCGACACGGTTCAGAAAATGATCTTTGTTGATTTCCATCTTTTCGATCATTTTCAGAATCAGGCTGTCGTCCTGATGCAGGAGGTTATACAACAGATGCTCCTGCTCTATTTCCTGGTTGCCGAAATCGTATGCGGTCTTTTCCAGGTCCTGTACAGCCTGCAGCGATTTTTGTGTGAATTTACTGATATTCATAATCGGCTTCCTCCTTATCTATTTGGGTGCTAACATTCGCTCCGAACAAAAAGAGCGTTGATGTGAATTTTCTTTTCTTTCTTTGTTCTAGTCGTACTATAACACTAGTTATTAGCACTGTCAAGAGGTGAGTGCTAATTTTTTTTATTTTTCCCGACGCTCCTTTTCTCCCTCCCCCCCCTAAAAGATTTTTATTCATCGCCGTACACAGCAATAAAATGAATCAGTGCCTCTGTTTCGGAACTGGCATACTTTTTGGCAGATGCTTCCAGCGGCTGTGATTGATATGCTTCAAACGAATCGCCCTCGTCGCGTCCAGATATGTAGCGATTATCATTTAGTTTCCACTTCCTCATTTCTTCAAAATAAGCAGTATTCGCCATTTCCGAATTCCAGTCCATTCGCTCCAGCAGATAATACTCCATTCCATGATAACATTCTTCGCAAATTCCCGTAAAAAATTCTTCTGCTGTCTGAGATGTTAAATGCTCTGGAGCATACCATATTTCGTTCTCTTCATTATTATATAATGCAACGCAATTCGATGATCCTGTCTCTTTCACATACAGCGGAATTTCGGGAATTCCAAGTCGTTCTGTTTCAAGCCGTACCATCTTCTGCGCTGCAATTGTTCTTTCTTCCAGTGTTTTTTGCCTCCATTCGCTCTCCTTTAAGCTCAGCAGAAATTCTTTATTTTCCTGAAAAATGTTCTCCTGATTCTGGACGAGATTATAGTCCTTTTTTCGTTCGTAAAGTTCTGCCACTCCGGACGGAGACTCAAGCTTCCAATATATCATCATACAAGTCGGTACCATACTCACGCATACTGAAACAAACAGAAATGCGTTTAAGTCACTTCTTTTTAATCTCCAGAATTTTTTCGGAGAATATTTTCGTTTTTTTCTATGTAAATCTCTTAAAACCGTAACAAGAAATATCCCATCCAGCACTGCAAGAAACAACACAATTTTCAGTGAATATTGGGCAAATAAAAACAGCATCAGTATGCTCGGCGGAAATGTATAGAATAAAACTTCATTTGCAGTTCCATCTGCGCAGTAGCTTCGAATGGGTGAGGCCAGCCACAAAATCAGGCACAGCGCATAGGCAAAAAGCATTGTCCCCGACGAAATATGGACGGAACATTCTGTAATATATACCTCAACCTGTTTCACATACATCACATACAAGATACAGATCGGATATAAAATCGAGCTTTTGCTCAACCAGTATGCCGCTGATTTTCTTTCCCGTCTTCTTTTCTGTTCCTCCATATCAGATCCCCCTGATTTTTCTTTTGTTTTATTTGAAATACTTGTATGTTTATTTTAGCGTAATTTTTCGTTTTTGCCTATCCTTCGTTTTTCAGTTGAATCTTTCTGTAAAAACCAAAATTGCGAAACCCTGTTTTGGCAGGACTCCGCAATCTCTTTTTCCTATTTACTTTATGATACATGACGGGCAGCATATTTCATTTTCTGGTTTCCGGCGCATTTCTTAAAATACTGCCGGATCGCATCTTCGTTCATATCGTTTCCGATAAACACAGCCTGGCCGGCGTTTTTCTGTTCTGTGCCGGTGATGCTGTAGCGGTGATCGGCGACATCAAATTGGAGAAACTGGTCTCCGGCTGCGAACTGTCCTTTTGCACGGATGATATTTCCAAACGCTCCGCGAATGATCTGTTCCAGAAAACACCACAGGGTTTCCGGTGCCTCCATTCGGATATTTTCGAAGGAGAAGGTCTCCGGCATCTTTTCGCCGCTCTGCGTATCCTGTACTTCTTTCTCATATCGGCCGCCCAGCAGCAGGCTCTGGTAATCTTCCCGTGTCATCGTGGATGCATAATCCGTGATGATTTTTGCCTGCGGGTTAATTTCCTGCAGAAATTTCTGGATGCGCTGTTTTTCTTCCGCCTGGCATGCTTCTGTTTTGGAAACAATGATCGTATCCGCGCTTCGGATCTGATCCTGATACAGCTCGGGATATTCCGCCATATAGCGGCGGTAACTGTAAACATCCACAATAGTGACCGGCGAGAGAAGCTGAATTCTCTCGTACTCGATCTGACGCAGATTTTCTATAATCCGGGCGAGACTTCCGACGCCTGTCGGTTCTACGATCAGGTATTCCGGGTCTACCACATTGGCAATGGTCAGCACGGATGCTGCAAAATCCTTTTTCCCGATGCAGCAGATGCACTGCTCTGTCATTTCCCATACATTTTTCTGCGTTCCTTGCCGGTTCTGGCCAAGACGTGCGCCGTCGATTCCTGCGGCTCCATATTCATTTTCCAGTATGGCAAACCGCTGATCGACGTTCCTGGCCAGCCGTTTGATAAATGTTGTTTTTCCCGCGCCCAAAAAGCCGGATACGATCAATATTTTCATACGTTTCCTTTTTCAGTCAAATTTTCAAATCATCAGTCAGCCAATTTAACGACTGGTTTGATTAAATCCTTCGGTTTATCTCTCATGAGGAACAGTGCTTCTTCCAGATGATCCCATCCATCAAACACATGTGTGGACAGCGGGCTGACATCCAGCTTGCCTGCCGAAACAAGAGCTCCCAGTTTTTCCATGCGGAGTCTTCCGCCAGGCATCAGGCCTCCGTTAATCTGTTTGTGACCCATTCCAACGCCCCACTCTACACGCGGAATATCAATGTTGTCACCGGATCCAAGATAGTTTACATTTCCGATCTTTCCGCCCGGTTTCAGGCATTTTACTGCTTCTGCAAAGGTTTCTACACCACCGCCGGCGATGACTACTTTATCAACACCTTTTCCATCTGTCATATCAAGTACCTGCTGGAAAATCGGTCCGTTCTTGTAGCTGACAAAATCCGTTGCGCCGTATTTTTTTGCCGTTTCTACGCAGACCGGTCTCGTTCCGACAGCAATGATTCTCGATGCGCCGCGCATATTCGTTCCGGCTACCGACATCAGACCAACTGGTCCGATTCCGATGACAAGAACTGTATCACCAAACTGTACATCGGCAAGCTCTACGCCGTGGAATCCGGTCGGCACCATATCGGAAAGCATGCACGCGTCGACAACATTGATGTTTTTCGGAAGCAGCGCAAGGTTTCCATCGGCATCATTTACATGAAAGAATTCAGAAAAGACACCATCTTTGAAGTTGGAGAATTTCCAGCCTGCCAGCATTCCGCCGGAGTGCATGGAATAACCAGCCTGTGCTTCCAGAGAATTCCAGTCCGGAGTGATGGCCGGCACAAGAACCCGGTCTCCCGGTTTGAAATCTTTTACGAGCTCTCCGACTTCCACAACCTCTGCACAGCACTCATGGCCCAGAATCATGTTATGACGGTCACCGATGGCCCCTTCCCATAAAGTGTGGACATCTGATGTGCAGATGGCAACTGCCAGTGGACGGCAAATGGCATCCATCGGCCCGCATTTCGGGCGTTCTTTCTCGATCCATCCGGATTCACCGATTTTCAGCATTGCATAACCTTTCATATCTTTTGCTCTCCTTTCAGATTGTTAATGATTTATCGATTCCTATGATTCGAATATATCACTAATAGGTTACTAATTCAACAGAAAAGTCACGGAATATCGTAGAATATTCCGTGACTTTTTTATAGCTTTTGCACAATAGATTACTTATAGATACTTTTTATCAAATTCTGTACCGACCGCATTCCCATACCGAAACGGCTACAGCCGGCTTTCTGCATTTCCTGTATAGTTTCCAGACTGCGGATTCCACCGGCGGCCTTGATCTGAATGCGACCGGCGGCTTCACGGCTCATGATTCGAACCTGCTCCACGGTGGAAGGACAGCCGGGATACCATCCGGTGCTCGTCTTTACATAATCCGCACGGCCTTCCACACACAGATCCACTGCCTGGCAGATTTCCTGCTCCGTCAGCTGCGGTGCCTCGATGATCACCTTAAAAATCGCCGAAGGCACCTGCTCCCGGATGGCCAGAAGTTCTTCTTTTACATAAGAAAATTCGTGGCTTCTGAATGCCGTAAGATTCATCACCATGTCGATTTCCCGGCAGCCAGCCTCCCACAGTTCTTTTGCCTGCCGCTTCTTCTGTCCGGTCGTATCTCCGCCGCCCGGAAAGCTTACCACGCCTCCCGCATGGATTTCTCTGGTGTCCTGCAGCCGTTCTGCCACATGGGCGCTGAACGCCGGCAAGGTAAACACAGCAGCCAGACGATATTTCTTTGCCAGCTCCACCATCGCATCAATTTCATCCATTGTATGAAATGCCTGTACACAGCTGATATCAATCTGCCGCATCAGTTTCTTCTGTTCTTCTGTCTCATCGCTCATTTACTCCGTCCTTTTCCCGAAATCTCCACCTCGTACTTGCTTCCGATGATCCGCACGTGGTCAATGCTCACCGGCCGGTTCTGCCAGTAGGTGACTCTGTGCACCACAAGAAGCGCATCCTTCGGCTCCGTTTTCAGAACCTGGGCTTCCATAAAGGTCGCGGATTTCGCTGAAATTCTGTCTCGTGTCTCATCAATCTGCAAGCCGAATTTCTCCTCCAGAAACTGATACAGCGCTACAAACTGATTCTCATACGCCTCGATGCCAGGGACTTTCGCATATTCGATATAATTTTCCATCAGCGTAACAGGCTCTTCATCCGCAAGCTGCAGCCGCTGAATCCTCGCCACGCTGGTTCCCTCCGGAATTTCCAGTTCATCGGCGAGCTGTTTGTCCGCCGAAATGATGTCGATCATCATATCTGACGTCGTTACCCGATATCCTTTTTTCATCAGGGATTCCGTGACCGATGTGACCTTGTTATAATTCTGAATTGCCTTATGATTCAGCACCCTCGTTCCAGAACCCTGGCGAACCTCAACCAGTCCCTCCTGCACCAGCATCTTTACTGCATTCCGTACCGTAGTACGGCTGACCTGATAGATTTTCTCCAGTTCACACTCCTTCGGCAGAAATCCCCCGACAGGATATGTTCCCTTATTGATCTCGTTTTTCAGTCTGCTGTAAACCTTCACATAAGCCGGTGCATTTTTCATCTTCTTCCCCTCCCGTGAAATATCAATATCCGCTTTTTGATCCTTTTTGCAGTATACCATATTTTGACGGCACAATCGAGTCCCAAAGAAGAGTTCCTGTTTTCTGCTTTGTCACCGACACATACTCTGCCAGACGCACAGAAAAAAGGCAGACGCATGTCATTTCTTTATGACTCACATCTGCTCTGCATGAATCTTCTTTTTTCTGCTGTCTGCGAAATACTTCCATTCTCCAGAAGCAAATCTCTCTTTCTGCGGTGTAAATTTTTGTTACAAATTTTTTATTGTTCTTTTCTATTTTTTCGTATCAAACCGCATCACCGCCATGTGCACCACGTACGGCACCAAGATGACCGGGATTGCCAGGTATGCCAGGATGCTGTACACCTTCTGGATCAGCGTCAGCAGACCAAACTGTGCGATAAGGAAGTCCGCGATGCAGCAGACAAGCGCGGCAAGGATCTGGGTGCGGCTGATTTTGCCTGCGGTTTCTGTTCTGCTGCTTCGTTCAGCGAGACCGGCGTGGATTCGTTTGACCATGGCGGCAACCATGTTGACGGCTGTGGATACGGCACCGAGGATGATCAGTACGGAAATCAGCGGTGTCATGAATTTACTGCCGACGCCCTGCTGAACCATAAATAATGTCGGGACGCTCTGCTGGATCATTTCCGGGTTCTGGTATACGGTCATGATTCCGAGGACGACCATGATCATCAGAAGGGCATTTAATACGGCACCGACTGCCATGCTCTTTCCGGCATCCTGCGGTTTTTCGAAGGATTTGGCATGCTGGACGAAGACTGCGACATTGGCAAGCTGGAAGGTTCCGTAGAGGAATGCGGCGTACAGGGCTTTGCCGAATGGGAGGTCTGCGGTTTTCATGGCGTTTACAGTATCGCCGATCTTTCCGGCTCCGGCGATGATGTTCGGGACGTAGACGATCAGCAGACCGGCAATAATGCAGATGGACAGCACTGACGCTACTTTCCGCACCAGATCCGTTCCGAATACCGAAACGACGAAAATAATTTTCCAGTTTCATAACGATTCTCCCTTCTTCCTAACAAGCAAAAGGGCATACTGACCTTCTGTTGGTCAATACGCCCTTGTATCTCCGATGTGCTTTAGTATATCACAGTTTTAACGCGAATGCACTCAATTTTAAGCAAAACGCAAAAGATCCCGGGATTTTTCTCTCCCGGGATCTGAAAATTCTTACTATGTAATTCTTTTTTAAACCACACGTCTTACCGCAAGAATCGTGGTATACGCTGCGTTGCTGCTGATCTTGATACCGTCGCGCTCATTGCTTGCGTGTACGATTGCACCGCCGCCGATGTAGATGGCTACGTGGCCGCTGTAGCAGATAATATCGCCCGGCTGAGCCTCTGCATAAGATACACCGCGTCCTACACCACGCAGTGCACTGGAGGAATGCGGAAGGTCGTATCCGAAGTGTGCGTAAACGCTCATGATAAAACCAGAGCAGTCAGCTCCGTTGGTAAGGCTTGTGCCGCCCCATACGTATGGATTTCCAATAAACTGGGTTGCATAGGATACGATGGCGCTTCCTGTTGCACTTCCGGTGCTGCTGGAGCTGCTGGAATCATCCGAGCTGCTGGTATCGCTGGACGAAGAATCATCGTAAGAGCTTCCTCCGTTAGACGGTGTTGTTGTCGTGGTGGAGCTTCCTGTGCTGGACGGTGTGTTGTCTGCCGTTGTTGTATTATTTGCAGCACTGCTTGCGGCTGCTTCTGCTGCTGCCTGTCTTGCTGCTTCTGCCTGGCGGGCTGCCTCGGCTGCTTCTGCTGCCTGACGGGCCTCTTCGGCTTTTCTTGCTGCCTCTTCGGCTGCAATCTCCTCCTGGATCTGCTGGATCTTTGCGTTCTGCTCTGCCAGTACTGCGTTGTACTGTGCAGCCATGTCGTTCAGGTCTGCGATCTGGTTTTCGTAGTCATCGGAAACGGCTTTTTTCTGCTCAAGCATTGCCTCAAGGGACTGCTGCTGTGCTTCCTGCTCTGCCTCACTAGCTTCGAGATCTGCTTTTTCATCTGCAAGCTGATTGCTGTAGTCTGTTACCTGCTGTACAAGATCCATGTACTCCTGCAGGCACTCTCTGTCGTATTTGTATAATTTCTGGGTGTACTCAGCCTGGTTGAGAATGCTGCTTAAATCTTTTCCCTCCAGAAGAAGTGCTGCCCAGCCGTTGTCTCCGCCGCTCTCATAGAGGAACTGGATTCGTTTTTTCATCAGCTCGTACTGCTCGTCCTCTTCAGCCTGGGACTGTGCCAGTTTTTCCTGTGTTGTTTCAATTTCTGTCTGTTTCTCTGCAATTTCATTTTTCAGATTTTCCACGGATGCCATGGTTACGACAAGCTGTGCGTCCAGGTCATCAATCTCGCCGGTAATCTGATTCTTTTTGGTTTCCAGATCGTCGATTTCTGCTTTTGCGTTGTCAAGCTGTGCGCTGGTCTCTGCCTGTGCTGCCTGCTGCTGCTGTAACTGCTCCTGTTTCGAGGCGCTTACTGTCATTACCTGAGCTGCACTTACGATCACTGCTAAACTTAAGGCAAGAAATTTTTTTCTCATTCTTTCACTCCCAAATTGATTCGTTGTATGTAGGTTTCTTTGTTTCAGGTTTCCCTGTTTCTTAGAAATTCAATTATTCTGTAACAATTTTGAAATATTTTTCCCAATTCTTTTACATAATATCACAATTCACAAATGGATGCAAGGAAAAATATCCCGACTTTTTGTAAACAATTCGTGAACAGTAACGATACATGTTATTTTACCTTCTGTACACTCACACAACTCAATTTGTATTGATCCGGCGAGGAAAGCGCATCGCCGTCAGGGATTGAAAAGTCCTCTGCGGAGAATTTCGCACAGAGTGCCCGGTACTGATCCTCTGTAAAGTACGGCACCGCATCCTGATTCCATTCCAGACTGATTTCCTGATCGGTCACGCCGCGCGTTACAATTTTCCCGCCTTCAAAATCCTTTTGTTTCATTTCTTTTAACGCATTGTAAACTGCAGTTCCATAATCCAGACGTACTTTCAACACGGCATTGGCGTACTCCTCCACGCCGCCGTTTGCGATCAGTGCTCCGCCTGCCGCAGATGCTGCTGCGCCAAGTACATTCTGATACGATGCACCGTCCGAGAAGAGAATCTGTCCGCCCTCACCATACCAGCTTTTGATTTTTTCCAAATACGACGGTGATACGCTGCTGCTTTTCCGATACGTATAATCCAGCGTGATGCTGTTTTCTCCAAGTCCCAGATCCGCAGCGGCCGCCTCTGCACCGAGTGCATAACCTGTCCCGTACTTTGTTCCGTTCTCTTCGTTTTTCTGTCCGATATAGCCCAGGTGCGTGTAGCCGGCCTGTACTGCCGCATATCCTGCCAGGTAGCCGGCCTCTGATACATCAATTTCCAGGCTTTCTGTATTTCCGCGGAGACGGCTGCGGCCGCTCTCACTGACCGGTTCTGCCTCCAGCAGCAGAAAACGGACATCCTTCCAGTCGCGCTGTGCATCGTAAACGGCGCGGCTCATGCTCGTTCCGGCACAGACGATAACGGATGCTCCCTTCTGCGCCGCCTCTTTGATGGTGTTTTCATAGTCCTCTGTTGTCCGTCCTGCCGGAACACTTGCTTCATATTTCAGACCGCTCTCGTCTCCATACTGCGCAAGACCGTTCCATGCTGACTGATACACGGCATCGGAAGCTACCTCACTGCCGTCGGTTACCAGCACCAGATCCACTGGTTCCGTCTTTTCTTTTCCGCAGCCGCCCAGCAGCAGCAACGACACTGCGCCAAGACAGAGCGCCCATTTCCAGCTCTTTCGCATGTTTACTCCCCTTGTATTTTTATTTTCCAGATTTTTTCTTTTGTATTTCTGATCTGCGTCTTTCACGCACCTTCTAGTATAGACAATTCCAGCGCAAAAAGAAAGAGAGAATACACGAACTACAAAGTTTTTTTGTATTCTCTCTTATTTTTTATAGAAGATATTTTACTGGAACAGATCGTTCAGGATTTCTGCCGGTTTCTTCCTGCGGTAGCCTTCACTGTCACTTAAGATACTGCTGCCCCAGGTGAAATGATTCACACCGGTCAGATAGGACCGGTCAAGAACTTTTACACCATACCGCTCATACGCAACCGGATAATACATTTTCATGTATTCATTTGCCAGCTCAATAGCTTCACTGTTAATGCTTCCTGTTGAAGAAACGGTTCCGCCAAGCTGAATATACGGCGGTGTCGCATGAATGACAACCACGCTGCCGTCCGAGCACTGGCCAATGACAATCCAGACATGACCGCTCTTGCTGACCACATCACCCGGCGTAAATTTCTGGGACGTATCGCCTGTCACGCAGGTTCCCCAGCCTTTTCTTGCAAAGTAGGCCGGCATTCCAGTGGAGGTTGTCGTTGCATACTCTTTCGTCACCTGATGTGCGGTCCATCCGACATAGCCGGAACAGTCAAGACCTTTTCCGTACTCATACAGATGATCGGAATAGTTGTAGGTGGAATTCTGTGTATTGAAGAATTGTTTCCACTGCGCATTGACGCCGTAACTCTCTGCCTCTGCGTCTGTGTGGCCGCCTCCCCAGATATACAGGGTGTTTCCAAGCGGAAGCAGTGCATTTTTCAGAAAGTTCCGTACGGTGCGGACACCGATCTGCGCGGACGGTTCAAATCCGTCCGGACTCTGTACCAGCTTGCCGTCCTCATCGAACACATACGTTTTTCCGTCGATCACCTGTTTTCCGGTTATCATGCCGCCCCAGTTTCGGAAATAGTATGTATTTCCGCCAATCGACTGCCAGCCGATTGCCATTTTCGAGTCAGATCCAAGGTAATAGAGGTTATTATCATAGGTAATAAACGCATTCTTGTACATGCCGCCCCAGCTTCTCGGATAATAATAGTTATAATCCCAGTATACCCAGCCGCTTGTCGCCATAACGCCGTTTTTGTCTACATAATAATAGTTTCCGTCGTACTGAAACAGCTCGTCATCTCTTCTGGTTCCATTGGCGTTGATCCAGTAATGCGTTCCGTCCAGAAGCAGCCAGCCCGTATGGCTTGTGCCGTCCTCATCGAAATAATACGTTTTTCCGCCGTTCTGCACCCAGCCGGTGGCAAATGTTCCATCTGAATTGGCATAGTATGTTTTACCGCCGATGGTAAATGTCTGATCATGGTACAGACCGCCCCAGCTCTGGAATGCGTATTTTGTTCCGCCGATGGTATGAATTCCGGTGTACATGCCGCCCCAGCTTCGGAAATAGTAGCGGTTTTTGTCGTAGGTGATCCATTCAGACGATGCCATCGTACCGTCTTCTTTCATCCAGTACCAGTTGTTGTCATATTTCACCCAGCCGGTCTGAAGCGACGTATCCTTGTTGATCCAGTAATACGTTCCGTTGGTCAGATACCAGCCCTCTTTTGTAATCTGCTCGCCGTCTTCCAGAAAATAGTATTTCTTTCCATTGATATCGCAGACACCTGTATAGAAGGTTCCGTCATCCTTTGCCCAGTATTTCTTTCCCTGCCAAGTAAAAGATTCGTTATGGTAAACGCCGCCCCAGCTGTGGAAATAATATCTTGTTCCGTCAACCTCTTTCATTCCGGTGTACATCACACCGTCACCGTCGAAATAGTATCGGTTGTTGTCATACGTGATCCATTCAGATGCAGCACGTGTGCCGTCCGCTTTCAGCCAGTACCATTTGCCTTCCAGCTTCAGCCAGCCGGTCTGAACAGAACCATCCTGATTGATCCAGTAAGTCTGATCTCCCAGCTGAACCCAGCCGGTCTGGCTGGCATGATAGATCGATCCGTCATTCTGCGCTATGTAGGTTTTTCCTTTTACGGTAAAGAAGGTGTTTCGATATACACCACCCCAGCTCCGGAAATAATACTCGTTTCCTCCGATGCTCTGGAAACCGTTTTTATAAATGCCGCCCCAGCTCTGGAAGTAATACAGATTGTTGTTGATTTCTTTCCAGCCGGATGCCATCATGACACCATTATCATCAAACCAGTACCAGTTATCATCGTACAGCAGCCAGCCGGTCTGCAGGACGCCGTCTTCTCTTACCCAATAATATGATGTGCCTTTTTTCAGCCAGCCTTTTTGTGTGATCTGCGCTCCCGTAGTATCATCAAATGCGCAGAGATCACCATGTCCATTCATTGTTCTGACTATTCCACGGGCAACGATACCATTTTCCTGTACATAGTACATTTTTCCACTGATGCTGAGATACACATTTCTCTGAATGCCGCCCCAGCTCTGGAAATAATAAAGGTTTCCATCTACTTCCTGAAAACCATTTTTATAGATTGCTCCGTCTCCCTTGGCATAATAAAAATTATTATCGTATGTGAACCAGCTGTTTTCTGCCATGCGGCCGTTCCGGTCCGGATCCAGCCAGTACCAGTTTCCATTCCGGTAAAGCCATCCTGTTTTCAGCTGTCCGTTCTCATAAAAATACCAGCCGCCGTCGCCTGCCTTAACCCAGCCATTCTGACTGGCCCGCACAGCAGCACCGCTGTCCTGTGAAGCCTGTGTCTGCGTTTCACTCTGTATCCCGCTCTGCTGATCCTCTGTCTCCACAGACTGGTCCATCACCGTGCTGCTCCCCACAGCACTCGCGGAAACAGTCGTCGGATGTACGCTGAGCATCAGCACCATAAAAAGTGTACCGCCCAGAAGACTTCTCAATTTTTTCTTCGATGTCATTGGCAAGTAACTCCCTTACTATATTATATCTGCTTTTCTCTCCATGTTATCATTAGAAATTATATTATCTTTTGTAATATTTTGCAATAAAAACGTAAAAAAAGAGACATTCACGAAGGAATGTCTCTTTTTTTCTGTGTTTTATTTCACGCTTTATTCTGTCTTTTCAAGACAATATCCTGTGTTATTAGAACAATCCTGTAATCTTTCCAGTAGCGTCTACATCGATACGCTCTGCTGCCGGAACTTTCGGCAGACCTGGCATGGTCATGATGTCACCGGTCAGGGCTACGATGAAGCCTGCACCTGCGGAGATTTTCAGGTTACGTACGGTAACTTCGAATCCGGTCGGTGCGCCGAGTTTGGTCTGATCATCGGTCAAGCTGTACTGGGTTTTTGCCATACAGATCGGGCAGTTGCCAAATCCGAGAGCCTCTAACTGTTTTGCCTGTTTCTGTGCATTTGCGGTCAGGACAACTCTGCTTCCGCCGTAGATCTTCTGAACGATGGCGTTCAGTTTCTCTTCGATGGAGCCTTCCAGATCGTATGCATAGGTGAAATCGTTCGGCTGCTCGCAAAGACGGACAACTTCTTCTGCCAGGGCTACGCCGCCCTCGCCGCCTTTTGCCCATACCTCGGACAGAACAACGTTGACACCGAGCTCTTTGCATTTCTCCTCAACCAGCTTCAGCTCTGCTTCGGTATCGGTCGGGAATGCGTTGATGGCAACGACACATGGCAGTTTGTATACGTTTGTGATGTTGCTTACGTGTTTCAGAAGGTTCGGCATACCTTTCTCCAGAGCTTCCAGGTTCTCGCCGTTCAGTTCTGCTTTCGGAACGCCGCCGTTGTATTTCAGGGCACGAACAGTTGCTACGACTACAACTGCATTCGGTTTCAGGCCTGCCATACGGCATTTGATGTCGAGGAATTTCTCAGCACCAAGGTCAGCACCGAAGCCTGCCTCTGTGATAGTGTAATCTGCTAATTTCAGGCACATTTTGGTTGCTGTTACAGAGTTGCAGCCGTGTGCGATGTTTGCGAATGGTCCGCCGTGAACGATAGCCGGAGTTCCTTCCAGAGTCTGTACCAGGTTTGGTTTCAGGGCATCTTTTAAGAGTGCTGCCATAGCGCCTTCTGCGTGCAGGTCACCTGCGGTTACCGGTTTCTGCTCGGATACTTTTCCGTAGGTATATCCGATGATGATCTTGGAAAGTCTTTCTTTCAGATCTGTGATGTCGCTTGCCAGACACAGAACTGCCATAACCTCAGATGCTACGGTGATGTCATAGCCGTCTTCTCTCGGCATTCCGTTTGTTCTTCCGCCAAGGCCGTCTACAACGCTTCGAAGCTGACGGTCATTCATATCTACGCATCGTTTCCAGGTGATCTTTCTCGGATCGATATTCAGAGCGTTTCCCTGGAAAATGTGGTTGTCGATCATAGCTGCCAGCAGGTTGTTTGCTGCACCGATTGCATGGAAGTCACCGGTGAAGTGAAGGTTGATATCTTCCATTGGAACAACCTGTGCGTATCCGCCGCCTGCTGCTCCGCCTTTTACACCGAAGACCGGTCCAAGAGATGGCTCGCGAAGTGCAACCATTGCTTTTTTACCGATTCTGGAAAGTCCGTCTACCAGACCTACAGAAGTTGTTGTTTTTCCTTCTCCTGCCGGTGTCGGGTTGATGGCTGTAACGAGGATCAGTTTTCCATCCTCCGCATTGGTGTCTTTTAACAGGTTGTAATCAATTTTTGCTTTGTACTTTCCGTACTGCTCCAGATATTTGTCATCAATACCTGCTTTTTCTGCGATCGCTGTGATCGGCTGCATGGTACATTCCTGTGCAATTTCAATGTCTGATTTGTAACCCATTGTTTTCAAATCCCCTTTCTTTTTTCCGCTTTGTCCGCCGATTGATAGCCATATTTTACCATGTTTTGTAAGATGATTCAATTGATAATTATTTATTTCACAATCTTTATACGTTTTGTACCAAAAAATGCAGAAAATTCCGCCAAAAGGCGGAGCGGAGAATTTTTCCCTGGAATTTGTCTTTTTATGTAGAAAAGGAACCTGCTTTTTCTGCCCAGGTTCCTTTTCTTTCAGCCTTTTATGCATGTTCCAGCATAATTTCTTTTAAATACCGCTGTACTTCCAGTTCTTTGATTTCTTTGCATTCTGTCTTTTCCGAAAATACCATGTTCTGAGGATTCTCCGGCTGATATGGCTTCCATTCCGGTACACCCTCTCCATTTGGATTTTTCTGTTTTGCAAAATTCGCCCAGCTTTTTGTCATAACTCTGGAAATATCATAATCCATTCCCGTCATTGGACGCCAGCAGCGTGCAACAGTTCCAAATACATACCACAGCTCGGAGGAATGGAAGGATCCTGCCTCGTTCCCTGGAAGATCGTGGTCAAACAGATACAGATAGCACGGTTTATGATCATGTCTGATATTCAGCTCACACAATACTCTGTTTTTTACCATCCAGGAATGGCTTTCCTGAATCGCGCGCATAATGTCTTCTTTTTTCTCTACCTGCAGCAGTTCCAGGTATTTTTCCGCTGCAGGTCCCATCATCTGACGCTGCTGTTCTTTCCAGACTTCCGGGTCTTCCGGTACGCCGAATACCAGAGTCCATTCCCCGGCGGTGTTTCCAATCATCATCGGCAGATCCGGGTAATTTCCCTGATAATAACTGTCGGATACTGCCTCATCCAGCAGATAATGATCGATCACCGTTCCCATCGGATATTTCATAAATCCCTTCATCATAACTGCCATTAGCTCATCTGCACTCTTGCCGCGCAGTTCGTCTATGGAATGGCATCCTGCATCTTTCATAAATTCAGCGCCCTGTTTTTCTGCTGTTTCCATCGGTTTCTGCCCCATGCCTGGATCCGGCCAGTTGATATCCGCACAGCTCATAATAATACTTCCGGCAATATCTCCTCTGGTAAGCGGTGACACAAGCATTGTCTGCACACTGAATGCACCCGCAGACTGTCCAAAAATTGTAATATTATCCGGATCTCCGCCAAACGCACCAATGTTTTTTCTTACCCATTTGAGTGCGGCAATCTGGTCAAGATGACCATAGTTTCCAGAAACACCATGCTCACTTTCTTTTGCCAGATCCTCGTGGCAGAGGAATCCAAGAACGCCCAGACGATAATTAAACGTTACCAGAATCACGCCTTCTTTGCAAAAAGCTTCTCCGTCAAACTCCGGTTCAAATCCATATCCACCTGTGAGTCCGCCGCCATGTACCCAGAACAGAACCGGCAGTTTTTTCTCCTCCTTCACTTCCGGCGTCCAGATGTTCAGGTACAGACAGTCTTCACTCATATCTTCTGCGGACTGGAAAAATTCATCACCATACAAACTGCCTTTCGGGTGGCGCATCTGCGGCGCAATCGGTCCGAAATGATCTGCATGATAAACGCCTTCCCACTTTTCTGTTTCCTGCGGCTCTCTCCAGCGGAGCTCTCCAACTGGGGCTTTTGCATAAGGAATCCCTTTAAATACCGTATACTGTGGAATATTTCCCGGAATCCCCTCAATTTCTCCTTTTTCTGTTTTCGCAATTCGATTGACTTTTTCGTAAAATTCCATGATCTTCCTCCTTAGCCTTTGATTGATCCTACCATAACACCCTTTTTAAAATACTTCATAACAAACGGATAAAAACATAAAATTGGAACAGATGCCACCATAATGGTGCAGTATTTTATAATTTGCTTATAAGAATCCGCAAGTCCTGCAAGTTCTCCTGAAGATGCGGATGTTGCCGAACTTGTATCGTTTCGGATCAGTACTTCCCGCAGAATCAGCTGCAGTGGATATTTGTCCCGGTCTGTCAGGAAAATGGATGCATTGAACCAGGAATTCCAGTTTGCAACTACATAGTACAGCGTTACTGTTGCAAGCGTTGCTTTTATCAATGGAAGAACAATCTTAAAAAGTACAGCAATTGGTCCTGCCCCATCCAGACGCGCAGATTCTTCCAGTTCTTTCGGAAGCGTTGCCATTGCCGTTCTGACCAGAATAAGGTTAAATGCGCTGACACACGTCGGAAGAATAACCGCAAGGCGGGTATTGTACATTCCAAGGCTTCTTACTACCATATAGAACGTGATAATTCCTCCGCTGAACATCATGGTAAAGGAAATAATCAGCATCAGTGCATTCGACCAGAGCAGATCGCTTTTCGAAAGCGGATACGCTCCCAATACAGTAATCAGCATTCCAAGTGCTGTCGATGCAAACACATAAAAAAGAGTATTTCCATAGCTTCCCATCAACTGTCTTGTCTGAAATACCAGCTTATATCCCTCCAGCGTAAAACCATGTGATTTTAAAATCAATCCGCTCTGGTTCATGACCCAGTTGGGATCAGAAACCGATGCAAACGCCACATGAAGAATCGGCAGCAAACATACAACTGCAAGAAAAATTAGAACCAGATAGTCAAATACAATAAATATTTTTCGCGCCAGAGACGTTTTTGTTTTTTTCATGTTTTTTCCTCCTAAAACAGACTTGTTTCCGAGTACTTCCGGCTGATAACATTTGCACTTACAAGCATAATGAAGTTAATCACAGAGTTGAACAGACTGACAGCCGTACTGTATCCATAGTTAAACTCTTCCAGACCTTTTCGGTAAACAAAACTGGAAATAATATCTGCGGTTTCATAAACCTGAGGGTTATATAAAAGAATGGTCTTCTCATATCCAACCGACATGATGGAACCGATTCGCAGAATCAACATAATAATAATGGTGGAGGAAATTCCAGGCAGTGTTACATGCAGTGTCTGTTTCCAGCGGTTTGCTCCGTCAATTTTTGCTGCCTCATACAGTTCCTGATCCACGCCGGAAAGTGCTGCTACATAAATAATACTTCCAAAGCCAAGTCCCTGCCATAAATCCGAAACAATGTACAAAGGACGCCAGCACGCCGGATCGGATAACAGATTTACCTGTTTTCCACTAAAAAAGGTAACGATCTGCGACAGGACACCTGTACTTTTGGTAAAGTCTACAATGATACCTGCCAGAACGACCATGGAAATAAAATACGGCATATAGGTAATCATCTGTACACCTTTTTTGAAAATGGAATCCTTCAGTTCATTCAGAAGCAGCGCAAAAATGATCGTGAGCGGAAACTCAATGATCAGCTGCAACATACTCAGCACAACCGTATTCCGAATGACACGCCACGCAAATACCGATTGAAAAAAGTCTTTAAAATTTTCCAGACCTACCCATTGGCTTCTGAGAATTCCAAGTTTTGGCTTGTAATTTTCAAATGCCATCAGGATGCCTCCCATTGGAAGATATGCAAATACGATAAAAAATGCAATCAACGGAACCGCCATAAGATACAGCAGTTTGTTTTTCTTCCAGTCTTTTACGATTTCCTTCCTTGTAAATTTTTTTGTTTTCATATGTGCTCCTTTCTTCCCGCCGGACTTATCATTAATCTGATTGTATCGTCTTCCCTGCCGGTTCGAAAGAACCACTTTTTGTGGCTTCCCTCCTTTTTCTGCTGCTTTTTTATGGCCTTTTCTTGTGGTGGTACTCATTTTCTGCTATTTCTGCACCATAGTTTCCCGATATTGGCCCGGAGTCACTCCTTCATACCGTTTAAACGTACGAATCAATGCTCTGGATTCCACATATCCTACCTTTTCCGCAATTTCCTGCACGCTCATTCCCTGCATCAAAAGTTCTTTTGCCTTCGCAATCCGCACGATATGAATGTTGTCTCTCACACCAATTGACGTTACTTTTTTATAGTTTCTGCTCAGATGTGATGTTGACAGATGGAACTTTTCCGCCAGATACTGCACATCCATCTGCGGGTCTGCATAGTTTTTCTCAATGTAACTCTGCACTTCCCATACCCATGGAAAGCCTTCTTTCTCCGTTCCCTTCTGATAGGAAATAATTTTTTCAAACAGAAGATCAATTTTTTCCCTGATCTCCTGCAGTGATCTTACATTAGAAAGTGATTCCAGAATCTCACCGATCTGTCTTGCTTCTTCCGTGCTGTTTTTCTCGAGCTGATCCACATGTGGAATTCCTTCCAACAGATTGCTTACCAAACCATAAATTTTGTATCGCTCCAACTGAAAGTTTTTGATTTCTCCCTGTTCCACCATATTTAACTGTTCTGTCAGCAGTTCATACGCATTCGTGTAGTCTTTGATGGACAGCAGATTTAAAAAGCGTTTCTGAATATCCAGCGAAATAGAATCTTCTTCCAGCGCTTTCCTGGATTTGCTGTCACGATAGTCTAAAATATTCGGAATATCCTTTTCCCAGAAAGTCTTATAGTTTGCCATTTCCTCCGCATTTAAAAACAGCTCTGGAATATCGCTTAGCTCACTGCCCTGGCCTCCGCGGAACACACACAGTTCTGCATGAATAACATCCTTGTGGAAATCAACGATCTGGTTCAGCAGCTGATTGAGTACATCAGCCTCTTCCACCGGCTGACAGATACACAAGATCATTCTGTCATGACGAAATGCAGCCCCTCCGTTCTTACAAAGCAACTCCTCAATAACATTTTGACTTACAAACAACAGCAGATCATAATCTACCGTACCATTCACACAAAATGTAGATTCTTCGATCTCCCTGTATTGGAACATCATAAATTCGAACGGAGCATTTTTTAATGAAATCTCATATTTACTCAGTTTTTCCTGTACTTTTTTCTCATTGATATTACCTCTGCACATGGAAAACAGAAACTCATCTTTTTGCTGCTGCATACTTCCTCTTAACTGTTTCTGTATGTCATGCAGCCTATACACATAGACAAGCATTGTTTTTTCCAAGGATTTCATCATTTCAGGATAACTGTCTGCTCCATCCATCCGAAACGTATCCAGAATCTCCTGGATTGGTTCTGAAAATGCTTTACTGTAATGCCATGCCAGAAAAACGCCTGCCAACAGGCTCATCAGAACAGCACCCGCAATAATGATAAAATATGTTCTGTTCTGCTGATAAAAAATCGACATTGGAATAGAAAAATAATAGTTCCATACTCCGCTTTGGGAAGATATTCCCATTGTAATATATCGTTTTCCCTGTATTTCCTGCATCACAGGTTCGGAATTGCACACAATCTCTTCATAACTGTTCTGCTGCAGCACATCCTGTCCCTCCGGAACGGTACCAATCATCAGGGAGCGATCTCCGTTTGCCATGCAGCAAATACTCTGCTCAATATAGTCACTCAGGTTTAATATTTTTTCAAACTCTCTGACAGAAACAAACGTAATAACTACACCAGCCCGATGATAGCTTTTATCCAAAATTGGGTTTAAATGGATCAGTACCGCACTTTTTGTGCCCGATTTTAAAATCTGATATGCTCCCTTATTTCTTTCCAGGGAAACCAGATTCTGAAATTCTTCTTCAGAAATTCCTTTCTTTTTCAAAAATGCATCCAAATTTTCGTCCTGGTACCGATAGTTTCCAGTAAACACAGCGTTGCTGTTTTTAAAATACAATACCGTTTCTGCTTCACTTTGCTGCATCGTATTTTCATTGCGCAGAACCTGATTCAATTCTGTATACTTCAGCTGATACTCCGGCTGCTCATCTTCCAGTTCCGCTATTTCCTGAACAATCGGATGATCCGCCAGAAGCTGGCTGATCTTTGAAATATTTTCCAGCCGAATGTCCATCTCATGCTGTACCTGATTTAATAATGCAACCTGCGCATTTTTCGTATTGCTCTTAAAACTCTGATAGGAATAAAAAGAACAGCCAATCAGTACAATCAACAGGATCATCACCAACACCAGATACGTTTTCATCACGGATAAAAATATTTTTTTCTCTTTCATCTTTTGCATCCCCCATGCATTTTCTTCCTTAAATTATAGCACGCACCCCCGGAAAAGTCTCAAAATTGCCCAAGGATCACGCAAAACGGCAATCAAAACACATTCTGGCAATTCTGATTCTGACGGCAAACTGCACCTGACGCAAAAACTGGTTCTTTTCTTTTTTCCCACCTTTCTCTTATAATACAGGTAACGTGCACGAACATTAGAACGAAAATCAAAAGAAAAGGAGATTTCAAGTATGAAAAAAAGAATACGACAGGCTATACGCATGGGCGCCTTATTACAGAGCGTTGTTCTTCTGGCAGGATGCGGTGCTAACGGCAGCACTTCTTCCGGCAGTTCCACCTCTGCTTCTTCTAATACTTCTTCTGCAGCTTCTTCTGTAAGTTCTGACACTTCTGCTGCAGATACTGAAGTTTCTCTTCCATTAGTGGATGAGAAAACAACATTAACTCTCTGGACTCCTATGGATGCCAATGCTGCAAGTATTGTAGATTCTCTCGGTGATACAGAATTTTTTCAAAAGCTGGAAGAAAAAACGAATGTACATATTGAATTTCAGCATCCCGCCATTGGAGACGAAGCATCTGCTTACAATCTTATGATCGCAGGCGGCGAACTGCCGGATATGATCAAAAACAGTGGCCCTTCCTATGTTTATCCTGACGGTCTTGATGCCGCTGTAGACGATGGCTATTATATGGACCTGACAGATCTCATCCAGAAGTATGCTCCTCATTATATGGCTGCTCTCGAAAAGGCCGGAGAAGAAGATGAAAATCTGAAGCGCAGTGCTTATACCAATGACGGACGTATGGTCGGTATCTATCAGATCATGTCAGAACAGCAGGGACCATATGCCGGCATGTATGTCCGCAAAGACTGGCTCGATGACCTCGGTATGGATACTCCGGTCACCTACGATGACTGGGAAACCATGCTTACTGCTTTTAAAGACCAGGAAGGTGCAACTGCTCCGCTGACGCTTTCTTATACTGGATATGATGTATTTGCCAATGCCTTAAATGCCGGTTATGGAGTTTCCAATACTTTCTATCAGGAAAACGGCGTTGTTAAATACGGACCGATTGAAAGCGGCTGGAAAGATTATGTTGAAATGATGCATCGCTGGTACAGTGAGGGATTAATTGATCCTGACTTTATGTCTACAAACGCAGTCCTTCCGGACAATGCAATGGTTACCACAGGAAAAACCGGTGCATTTTGCTCTATTTACACATTAATCGCAGCATACGAAGGTGCAAACTCAGATCCAAATGCCGAGTACGTTCCTGTTCCTGCCCCGAAAGTAAATGCTGAAGATACTGTAAAATTAAATATGTATTATCTGCTCGGTCCGTGCATCACAGTTTCCGCAGATTCTCCAAATGCCGAGCTCTGTGTAAAATGGCTGGATTATCTCTTCAGCGAGGAAGGTGCTCTTTTAGCCAACTATGGTACCGAGGGCGATACTTTTGAATATCAGGAAGACGGAACTCCAGTTTTCACCTCCAAAGTAACTGCCAACGAAGATTATACTTTTGCACAGGCAATGGCTTATTTCACTATGCCACCTTCCCGTGTCTGCCTGCAGGACTGGAAACGTGAGCTTGCCGCCGTTCCGGAAAAAGATCTTGTTTCCTATGATATCTGGGCAGAAGCTGGCACCGAAAACTGTCTGCCTGATGTCAGTGCTATGGGTATTTCTTCAGACGAAAACAAAGAATACAGCAAAATCATGACTGATGTTACGACAATTGTAAACGAAAAAACATCTCAGTTTATCACAGGTGTTATTTCTATGGATGAATATGATGATTTTATCGCTCAGCTGAAGCAGATGAATGTTGATCGTGCAGTAGAAATTGTGCAAACCGTTTATGACCGTTTCCAGGCAAGATAATCGAATCATACATCACTCTTTTGTAGTCTCTCTCTGAATTAACAAAAAACACCGGCCTTCTCCGGAAACAGATTTTTATCTGTCTCCGGGAAGCCGGTGTTTTTATATGTTCTATTTTTTAAGAATACTGCGACTCATCCACATCAAACGGTTCGTCGCAAGGTCCTTCAAGGAGGCGGTAGCTTCCCTTGACGGAGAAGTAGTACCACTTTCCGTCGATCAGCTTCCATCCCTTGACAGCATAGCCGTTTGCATCGATGTAGTATCTCTGCTCGGTGTCATTCGCATAGCGGTGCGGGTTCAGGGATACCCATTCGCCTTTGGCCCAGCGGTCTTCGTCTTCGATGTAGAACTTCCAGCCCTCATCGGTTTTGGTCCAGATGGAGGTTACCTGCTCTTCCATTTTCTCGAAGAATTTGGATTTCTGGGAGAGGTCATCATTGAACTGGTCAAAGGTCAGCTTCTCAGCAAGTGTCTGCTCGCCGGAGAACAGGTTGGTTCCAAGGCCGAGGCGGTCGCCCTCGATGGTGGCGCCGAGGCTGGCAAGCGTGGTCGGGAACATGTCCATGGTGGTGAAACTTCTGTTTTTCTCCTGCTGCGGCTGGATCGGAGAGTTGATGATCACGTTGTATACGGTTCTGGTGTAGTCCGGATCAATGTTCTCACAGAAATCGGAATCCATCGTCAGATGGTCGCCAGAAATTACGATCGTTGTGTTCTCGTAGAAATCCTGCTGCTGAATCCAGGAAACGAACTCGGTGACCTGCTTGCTGGAGCAGTGCAGAACCATTCCGTACTGGTTGTCACCGTCGTTTTCTTCATCGCAGAGCTCACACGGATAGCCATCCTCAAAATGGGTGTCTGCGGTCAGCATGGTGAAGTTGAACGGCTCTCCCTCTGCTGCGATTTCGGTCAGGCGGTCTTTGGCAAAGGAAAAGAGTTTTTCATCCTCATAGCCCCACCATTCGTAATATCCTTCCGGGATCAGGCCTTTTTCCATAGCCCAGCTGTAATCGTCTACTTCGTAGTCACCGTGCTCTTTAAAGTACTCTTCCCGGCCGCCGAACTGTCCGATTGAACCGATGAAGAAATACTGCTTGTAGCCTTCATCCGCCAGGACATCACCCAGGGTATTGATTTCCGGGAAGAAGCTGGCCTGATATGCCATCTCATTTCGCTGGATTCCGATGCTGAGAGGCAGACCGGAGGTCTGTGCGAAAATTCCGGCAATGGTCCAGGTTGCGTTTACGGTAGGCTGGCCGCCGCCAAGCAGCTCCGTGTTGGAAAAGCTGATGTTGTCTGCGGCAAGCTGGGTCAGCTCCGGGATATAGTTTTTATCGAATGCTCCGCCGGAGGCTTTGTCTGCGTAGGTGCTCTCCATGGATTCCAGATAGAGATAGATCAGATTTCGTTTCTGTTCCGGGAACGTGATATTCACGCGGTCCGGATCTACGTAGTTGTCTTCTACCACGGTATTGTACGTGCTCTGATTTTTCAGATAATCTTTTACGTCCAGTGCTGCCCACACGTCATTGATGGAATAGACGATGCTGGCGGCTCCTGCCGCGATACAGATCATCCCGAACGCCACATGGGCTTTGCGTTTTTCCCGAAGAAAAATGCTGACCAGAATCAGAAGGATGAGTGCTGCCGCTGCGATCAGCGCACTTGAGCAGACATAACTCATCAGAAGATCATGGCTGGTTCCGGCAATCGGGGCCTTTAACTGGTAAACAAGCTCTTCCATGCTCAGATTCGGCCATGTTTTCCGCATCCAGCGCTCGGACGTAAACAGCAGCACGCCAAGCGTTCCGATCAACACTGCAAACACAGCCAGCAGAATGCGCCCTGCTTTTTTCGTTTTTTTCTGTTTCTTGTGTTTCATCTTCCTGCCTCCAAAAAGCATTACAGCTTACAAAATCTTAACTTTTTTTACAATCGCCTTACGTATTATAGCAAAGACCGTTTTAAAAAGATAGAAAATTTTTATAAAATTTTTGCACAAAAAGTACAGCCAAAAACATATTTTTTGCATGACACATAAAAACCCGCCCGGCACCGCAAATCTCTTCGCGGCCCAAGCGGGTTTTTCATCTCTATTCCGGGAAAGCCTTATCAGCTTGCCTTGTTCTTTCTCTGTTTGATGACCTTCAGTCGTGTGAACTCCTCGCGCTCCTTCTCCTCCAGTGCGTCCGCGATATCCTTGGACAGCTGGGTGTAATGCGGAATCGTGATGTTCTTCAGCGCGTTGGCACGCTTCTGTGTTTTCTTGATTGCCGCAGCAAGGCGGTACGCCGAGTTCTCTATCATGGAAAGGTTTAAGGTCAGGTCTTTTACTTTTTCAAAGGCCTGTCTTGCCTGATCCAGGGACTCCTTCGTGCTGTAGTAAGCATACGTCGGGGCCTGTCCGGACGTATCAGCCTCTACCAGCGGAATTTCCACGCCCATGATACTCCTTGTCTTGATCCGGATGGATTCCTCCACCGGAACGGTATAGGACACGGTCTGTACGTTGGTGATACCGATCTCCATGTTAGCAATCTGCAGCGCCGCATATGCTTCGCGGAACGTCACATCAATCTGACGCTGAATATCCTTCGCCTCATCGATCAGGCCCATGAGCTCGCGGATCAGAATATTCCGCTTCTTGTCCATCAGCTCGTAACCCATGTGGGCAAGTTTCAGAGAGTTCTTTGCAAGAATCAGGTTTCCCTTGGTAGGAAAGGTATTCGGGTCCATTCCGATCTCACTCCTCTCGCTTACTCATTCATGGCATCGGCTTCTGCCTTTGCTTTTGCTACTGCATCAATGGTGGTCGGATGATAATACTGATCCAGAACCTTGGTGTTGACACGGTCGAGCTCTTCTCTCGGAAGCAGTCCAAGAAGCTCCCATGCCTTGTTCAGCGTATCTTCCATGGAACGGTTTTCATCCATTCCCTGGCCGATGAATTCATGCTCGAATTCATTACCGAATACCAGGTACTGTTTATCGATCGGAGAAAGCTCATCCTCACCGATAACGGATGCCAGGGAACGCGCATCTCCTACCTTTGCATAGCAGGAGAACAGCTGGTTCGCTACGTCCTGATGATCGGCTCTTGTGTAGCCCTCACCGATACCGTCCTTCATCAGACGGGAAAGACTCGGCAGCACGCTGATTGGCGGGTAAATAGACTGGCCGTGAAGCTGGCGGTCCAGTACGATCTGACCCTCGGTGATGTAACCGGTCAGGTCAGGGATCGGGTGCGTGATATCATCGTTTGGCATGGTCAGGATCGGAATCTGTGTTACGGATCCCTCTACGCCCTGTACGATTCCGGCGCGCTCATACAGCGTAGCCAGCTCACTGTACAAGTATCCAGGATAACCTTTACGGGAAGGAATCTCTCCACGGGAGGAGGAAACCTCACGCATAGCCTCGCAGAAGGATGTGATATCGGTCAGGATAACCAGGATATGCATGCCTTTCTCGAATGCAAGGTACTCGGCAGCTGTCAGCGCTACCTTCGGAGTGATCAGACGCTCTACAACCGGGTCATTTGCCAGGTTCAGGAACATAACAACGTGGTCAGATACACCGCTTTCCTCGAAGGTCCGGCGGAAGAACTCTGCTACGTCGTATTTAACACCCATAGCGGCAAATACGATTGCGAACTTTTCATCAGAATCTCCCAGGGATGCCTGCTGTACGATCTGTGCTGCCAGCTGGTCGTGCGGAAGTCCGTTTCCGGAGAAAATCGGCAGCTTCTGTCCACGAATCAGGGTGGTCAGACCGTCGATTGCAGAGATACCGGTATGGATATAGTTTCTTGGGTATTTACGGGTAACCGGGTTCAGCGGCAGGCCGTTGACGTTTCTTCTTACCTCTGCGTCAATCGGTCCCATGCGGTCGATCGGTTTTCCGATACCGTCAAAGGTACGTCCCAGGATTTCCTCGGAAAGTCCGATCTCCATCGGATGTCCGGTCAGACGGGTATGGGTATTGGTAAGAGACATGCTTGAAGTTCCCTCAAATACCTGAATAACGGCTTTATCTTCGTATACGGCAACGATACGTCCCAGTTTTTTCTCATTGCCGTCTACGGTAAATTCTACGATTTCCTCGTAGGAAGCATTTTTTACACCTTCCAGAACAACCAGAGGGCCATTGACCTCACTAAGGCCTAAATATTCAATTGCCATGATGAATTCCCTCCTTAACCATTCTTCTCGAGTACCTTATCGTAGAAGGTGTCGATATCTTTTTTGTATGTGTCAAACAGATCCAGACGGTCATTCGGTACATCGTATTTAATAGAAACGACGCGGTCGAAGATCTTGTCCTCTTTCAGTACGGACATTGGCATGCCCATCGTCACGAGCGCTTTGGATTTCTTGTACAGATAAAGAATAACTTCCATCATCTTGTACTGTTTTTCCAGAGATACGCAGGTGTCATCCGGATGGAATGCGTTCTGCTGCAGGAAGCCCAGTCGAATAACTCTGGCGATTTCCAGGGTCAGCTTCTGGTCATCCGGAAGAACATCGCTACCGATCAGTTTTACAATTTCCATCAGGGAGCTCTCGGAGTTCAGGATTCCCATTAACTGGTTCCGCATATCTACAAAGTTTTTGTTTACGTGATCTTTGTACCACGGCGACAGATCCTGCAGGTATTCACTGTAGCTGGTCAGCCAGTGGATCGCCGGGAAATGACGGGCGTAAGCCAGAGATTTGTCCAGTCCCCAGAAGCAGCGGACGAAACGTTTGGTGTTCATGGTAACAGGCTCGGAGAAGTCACCACCCTGCGGAGATACGGCTCCGATGATAGATACGCTTCCCTCTGCGCCGCAAAGGGTCTGCATCATGCCGGCACGCTCATAGAAAGCGGACAGACGGGATGCCAGATATGCCGGGAAACCTTCCTCGGCAGGCATTTCCTCCAGACGGCCGGACAGCTCACGAAGTGCCTCTGCCCAACGGGATGTGGAGTCTGCCATGATTGCTACATCGTAGCCCATATCGCGGTAATACTCAGCCAGTGTCAGTCCGGAATACAGAGATGCCTCACGGGCTGCAACAGGCATGTTGGATGTGTTGGCGATCAGGGTGGTACGGTCCATCAGCGGGTTGCCGCTCTTCGGGTCGATCAGTTCCTGGAACTCCTCCAGAACCTGTGTCATCTCGTTTCCACGCTCTCCACATCCGATATAGATGATGATATCGGCATCAGACCATTTTGCGATCTGGTGCTGGGTCATGGTTTTTCCGGTACCGAATCCGCCAGGGATGGCTGCTGTGCCGCCTTTTGCGATCGGGAACATCGTATCCAGGATACGCTGTCCTGTGATCAGCGGAACGGATGCCGGATATCTTTTCAGGGTTGGACGCGGTACACGGATCGGCCATTTCTGTGCCAGTGTGATCTCTTTTTCGGTGCCATCTTCCAGTTTCAGTTTTACAATCGGGTCAAGGATGGTGTACTTTCCGTCTTTGGCAGCCCAGATAACCGTGCCGTTGACATCCGGCGGAACCATCGATTTGTGTACGATGGAACGGGTCTCCTGTGTCTCTGCAATGATTGCGCCGCCCATCAGCTCTTCGCCTTCTGAAACAGTTACATGGACATCCCATTTTTTCTCTGTATCCAGAGAATCTACGGTAAGACCGCGGCTGATATATTTACCGGACTGCTTTGCAATCTCGGACAGCGGACGCTCAATACCGTCAAAAATGTTGTTCAGGATTCCAGGTCCCAGTGTAACAGAGAGGGCATCTCCGGATGCGGTAACTGTTTCGCCTGGTTTCAGTCCTGTGGTTTCCTCGAAAACCTGTACTGTAGTGGTATCCTTTGTCAGGGCAATAACCTCGCCGACCAGACGTTCTTTACCAACGTAAACCATCTCGGACATTTTAAATCCGGTGTTTCCTTTCAGATATACGACCGGACCGTTGATTCCATAGATAACTCCGGTTTTATTCATGCTCTACACCTCCGTGAAAGATGAAATTCTCCCGCTCTTCGTTCAGAAGGGTCTCGAAGGAATTATCGATCAGAATATTTTTCTCCGGAATGACCGCGCGCACGCCGCCAAGGAACGGCATGGCCGAAATGGTAAGGGTTACGGAGAGTTTCTGCTCCAGGGAAGCCTTATGAGCTTCGTCTGACGGATCCAGATATAAGGTCAGTTTGTCATTTCCGGCAAACGTAACGGCTTCGCGGATTTTGCGCTCCAGATACTCCTCATAGGATGGATCCTTTTTATAAGCGGTAAGTTTTTCACGAACTTCTTTAAACAGTTTTTCTTTTAATTCCAGATTTTTACGGGACAGCTTCCGTCTGATATGAAGCTGATCCGCAGACAGTGTCTTGTTGACATCACGTTTTGCTTTCTCGGTCTCGGCAGCAACTTCTTCTTCTGCCTGACGTCTTGCGGTTGCTTTATGCTCCTCGAAGATCTTATCCAGAGCTTTCTGGTGATCGCCGATCACACGTTCTGCTTCACGGTTTGCACTGTCCAGGGAATGATTATAAAAATTCTGAAGTTTTTCCTCAGTAGTCAATGTGTGTCACCTCCAGGGCATTCTTACAGTTTTAATCCAATAGATTCATTTACAAAGGAAGTGATAAAGTCCGGCGCTCTTCCGGTACCGTGACGGTCCGGAATTTCAATGAGCAGCGGAAGCTTATGGTTGAGGCGGACATCCTCCAGAATGTCCGGGAATTCCTTCCCGAACTTTTCTGTAAGGAGAATAATTCCGATCTCTTTGTCTGCCAGTGTTTTCTGCAGTGTATCATAAAGCTCCTCGCGCTCATGAACGACAACGCCTTCCACTCCGGCCAGGCGCATGCCCGTCTGAGTGTCTACGTTATCACTGATCAAGAACATTTTCATTTATGATTCCTCCAACTTAAGGTGAAGATCAATACCTTCCGGTTTTGGAATCAAAGTTTACCAAGAATCATGAAGGAGATGATCAGACCATACAGAGCGATACCTTCGGCCATAGCTACGAAGATCATGGATTTACCAAAGATGCTGCCGTCTTCGCTGATTGCTCCAAGAGCTGCGCTTGCGGAAGATGCAACGGCGATACCGGAACCAATACCGGAAAGACCTGTAACAAGAGCTGCACCGATGTAACCAAGACCGGTTGCAAGACCAGCGCCTGCTTCTGTTGCAGCAGATGCAGTTGTTGCGCCTGCGAAGGAAACAACGGTTGCGATCAGCAGAAGGCCGAAGAAGCCGCTTACATTGGCTGCCAGAGATTTTTTGTAACGATTTTTGTTGTGCTCACCTTTGAAGTAATAAGTCATAGGAACAACGATGGTTAATACCATTGCGATTGCAGTAAGTACCTGTACAAATGCTGAGTTCATAATAGTTTTCCTCCTGAAGTTAATTCATTAAATTTACTCTTTGCTGCGATCCGGAGCCATTTTCACTTTTTCCCGATACAGCTTCCCGCCATATTCGCTTCCATTTTGCATGGCTCTGAATCCTCTTTTATTTCTCGCCTTTTTTCAAAAACGGAACAAACGGTTTTCCATCTCCTTCATAGAACCGGCTGAACATCTCGTAATACTCCAGACGCAGTACCTGGATCGCTACCAGCAGTGCCTCAAGGCAGGCAACGAAGACATTTCCGAGAACAATAACCGGCCAGCTGATGCTGCCGCCGCCTGTTGCTCCGCCGAGCATCAGGACAACCTCCATCATAGCCGCATGGCTGACTGCATATGCGCCGACACGGACAAAGGAAATTGTGTTGGAGAAGTAGCTCAAAAGCACATCGAAGAGTTCGAAGAATGCCTGTACAAAGAACATTCCCTTTCCGGTCTCCGGAAATGCATTGCCCTTCTTCTCTACCATACGCTCCAGTGGCTCTTTTAAGAAGATCGCAAGAAGCGGAATACCGAACATGACTACCATCACGCCGACAGCCGGAGCTTTATGGCCGCTGAACAGGAGAACGAGTGTAACGGCAAGGGCTCCGTAGAAAATGAAGCCTGCCAGGGAGTTCTGGCTGAACAGAAGCTCGCCGAGCTTATGGTTTCTTGCTGCATTGATCATATGCAGAACCATTCCTGTCAGAATCATGAACATACCAAATGCAACCGCTGCGACAAATACGGTGTTCATCGAACCGATGAACGGAAGCGTTGTCATCGCTTCCTTCGGATGCAGCCAGAGGGCCGGTATGACATTCTCAAATCCGAAGAAGCTGCCGAACAAGAATCCGAAGATCACAGAGAATACCGCGCAGGTACTCATGATCGCTGCCAGATCCATCTTCTTGTAGTGGTACAGCAGTGCGCCGCCAATCAGCAGACACAATCCCTGTCCTACATCGGCAAACATGATTCCGAAAATAAAGGCATAGGTGAGTCCTACGATAATCGTAGGGTCAATTTCATTGTAATTTGGCAGTCCGTACATCTTCACGTACATCTCAAACGGACGGAAGATTTTCGGATTTTTCAGCTTTGTCGGCGGCTGACGCAGAACGTTGTTTGCATCATCCTCGATGAAGCAGAAGAGATTTGTGTCATTTTCGATGTCCTTCTGGAAGGAAGCGGCATCTTTTTCCGACATCCAGCCGCACAGAATATAGAAGGTTTCCTTCTTGGATTTCGTGCAGGCTGCCAGGCGACGGACATCAAAGTTGCCGGAGAGCTGCTCTAGCTGCTCTTTTGCTGCAACCAGATCCTCTGCGGAATCCGAAAGGCATTTTGCCAGTTTCCGTGAGCACTCGCTGAGTGCATCGTCTGTCTTTTTGATTTCTGCCTGAAGTGCTGCGTAAGCATCCTCCGGCGTTCCGCTGTACTCGTCCGGAACGTAGATTCTTTCGAAGTGCAGGGATGAGAATACGGCGTCCACTTTCGTGACCTGATCTCTTGGGCAGAAGTAAATGCCCCATACATACTGCTCATCGGAATGGCAGCGGTAGAATACCGTATCGCTGTTCTCATAGCAGTAGCTCTCAAATTTGTTGTAATACTCTTTTGTGATCTTTCCGAATCTGAATTTAATAAAGTGGAAATCCAGAATGGAGGAAAGATTGCAGTGCAGATCCTGGAACGGCTCGATTTTCTGTGCTTTTTCCATCAAGTCTTTCTTTTTTGCTTCCAGTTCTGTACGCTCCTGGTTCAACTGGCCAAGGGTGTGATCCAAACCATGGACACAGTTGATGGCATCTTCCAGGGAAAGTCTTTTCGTGGTGGTACGCTTGTCTTCCGGCAGAAGTGCTGTAAAATCTTCCGCCTGTTTTAAGGTCTCTTTGTATGGGTTGATCTGGATATACGGTGTGATATTCTGCATCGTAGACAGCTCCGTCAGAGCGTTTTCCAGATGTATCTCATATTTTGAGAGATAAGTGTTGACCACACGGTCAATGTCGGCTTTCGGCCCGGTGATGCTCAAAAATTTCATCTTGACAATCAATGAGTACACCTCCCCGTGTATTAAGTTTTTGCGATATGCTGCATTGCCTCGTCAGCGCTGATACGGTAACGTACGCACTCGAGTGCAATAATAAGCCGGTTTACCTCGTGCTCTTTGTGATAGAGGTATGAGTATATTGTGGCAACGGAATAAGGATCCTGTCTGGATTCACTGGAAAGTATGTGCTTCATAATGGCTGCATACATGGATTCCAGCGTATCGACCTTGAAGGAATCATACCGTTTCGCATAATAGGTTTGTTCCAGCAGCTGGGAAAATGCACTCATATTCTCGGCTTCTACCAGTGCCTTTACCACATCCTTTTTCAGCCGGTGATGAACCGGAATCAGCAGGGCGTAGATTTGTGCGCTGGTCATGTGATAATAGCGTTTGGAACGGTAGATCCACTGAAGGTTCAGCATGTCAAACTTGCTTCCCCATGCAGCGGTCAGCTCTTCCAGATCCCGCTTTGTCACTACTTTTGATCTGTCTTTCCACATCTGTGCAAAGTAATACAGATCCAGGGTCATCTCATAGTCGAACAGGGTCGGACGCTCGATATCCGCGAGCTGCGACAACGGGGCATAATATTCTGTCCCTTTCAGGTTCGCAATCAGTTCTTCGATCGTCCTGGAGGACGCCAGAAGATTGATGTCCAGCTGGGAATGCTTGTTAAAGAACTCGTCGAATATGGACAGGTTCAATACCACATCACGGTGATCAAATACCGTGTTCAGGCATTCTTTGATAACGGACACTTCGTATCGTTTAAAGTAGAGCGCAAGGAACTTTCTCTGCTCCACATTTGCAAAACGGTACAGCTTGGAAAAATCCCGGTATACCGTCAGGCGCAGCATTTTCTCGATCTGACCTCGGTGAAGGTCAGCTTCGTTGTAGCCCTCAAACAGATCCTCATAGCCTTTATGCTGCTTGAGGTAAGAAACTGCCTGCGGTACACTCTCCAGTTCCACGATTTCCCGAAAATTCTGGTCGTTTAAAAGATGGCTCTGCATGGCTCTTATCTTTGTGGTAAGGCCGCTGTAGGATAATAGACCGCTCATCGTTTCACTTCCTTATAATGTTTTCGTAAATCTGCGTGGACAGTGTTCCGTGATTCTGTTCGTAATAAGCGTCCAGTGAAGATAGAAGTTCGGCGGCAGAGTCCCGCTGCTTTTTCTGATCCGCATCTGTAGTAGAATGAAGTTTTGTTGTGATCTCTTCAATCCGCTTTGCCGTTTCCGCTTCCAGATCTGCATCGAATTTTGCAATCCGCTCTTCCTGCTGCTCGTCCTGGAGCTTCTTCTGATTCTCGGCAGCCTGCATAATCTTAGTAGCAGCCGTTTCGATCTCTGCAAGTTTGTTAATTACAGATTCCATAGCATCGCTTTCCCTCCTTATTTATTTAAAAGACAACAAAGACGAGGAAAACTCCCCGCATCTTTGCTGTTAGTATTCTACACCTTTTTTTCCAAAGTTGACATATTGAAATCGTAAAAAAAAGTGGGATTTCGATCGACTTTTTAATTAAAAATAGACAATGGGTCATATTTTTTCTTCCAATCTCAATAGCCAAAAGATGGTCCCTCATATGATTTCGATATGGATCCAATCCGATTGTCATATTGCTGATAAGAAATGCTATGTGCAGGTTGATATTGTATACAGTATTTTGAAAACTTTGAAAATTTGAAAACGGGATTTTTCTGTTTTGCTTTTTCGGGAGCTATGATATACTGGATATGATCGGCTTTTATTCTAATATTTATCACTTAAGAAAGGAATTTTACGCATATGCGCCTTAGAAATATCAGAGGATCAAAAGATGTGATTGCTTCCTGTCCGTTCGTTGTGCAGGAGCCGGAGAGCTGCCGGGGACGGTGGGCTGAAATTTTTGGAAATGAAAATCCGATTCATATTGAGGTCGGTATGGGAAAGGGCCGCTTTTTGATGGATATGGCGGTTCTGCATCCGGAAATCAACTACGTCGGCATTGAAATGTACGACAGCGTGCTGCTCCGCGCAGTACAGAAACGGGAAAAACTGGAGACGGAAATCAAAAACCTGTTCTTTATCCGCATGGATGCACGCCAGCTTCCGGAAGTGTTTGCTGAGGGCGAGGTAGACCGCATTTACCTCAACTTCTCCGATCCGTGGCCGAAGGACCGCCATGCGAAGCGGAGACTGACGTCACATGAGTTTCTTGCACGGTACGAGAAGATTTTAAAGAAGGACGGAACACTGGAATTCAAAACCGATAATAAAGATCTGTTTGACTTCTCTCTTGAAGAGATGAAAAATGCAGAGGGATGGGAACTCACTGCATTCACATACGATCTGCACCACGATGTGGTTCTCTCAGAAGGAAATGTAATGACGGAATATGAGGAGAAGTTTTCCTCAATTGGAAACCCGATCTGTAAGATGGAGGCACGGTTTCTGTAGCGGAATGCTTTCGCAAATGATTTGATTCCCATCCAAAATACAAACCGGCAGCAGAACGGTCTCTTGAAAAGTAAGACCGCTCCGCTGCCGGTTTTTCTCTGTTTCTATCGCAATGTAAAAAAGTTGATACACAGACTTTTGGTATTTTGCTTGTAAAACAAGAAAAACACCGTCCCCGCAGCTCTCAGGTCTGCAAAAACAGTGCTTTCGATGCGCCTTCAGGGACTCGAACCCTGGACAAATAGATTAAGAGTCTACTGCTCTACCAACTGAGCTAAAGGCGCTTACTTTTGTTTTTCTGTGTTTCATTGGATGATCCACTCGCTGAACACAAATAAGATTATAAAGGATTCTGCCGAAAAAAGCAACCTTTTTTTCACTGTTTCTTTACTTTTGTTAAAAACAGCGAAAACAGGTCTTATAATTCTATTAAATTTCACAATTTTTTCGTATATTTCCGTTTGTTTCGATGACGGCTCCAATGGCAGCCGAACCTACTTCCGTTTCTTATCTTTCTTTTTCAAAAGCTTCTCCAGCTCCTGCATGGATTTCTGGATTTTATAAAGACAGCCGCTGCCGGCATATTTATTCTGATAGCAGAAATCCTGGAGTTTCTGCTGAAGGAAACCTGATTTTCTGATCAAACTTCTTCTCCACTTTCCGGCGTACCGGACACGGGCACCGGAAAAGTTCTTTTTCTTCTATATTATACAGGGAATGTCAAAAATGACCAGAAAATAGCTTGTTTTAGCCATTGTTTTCCCATTTTCTTTCCGTTATAATACAGCAGAATACCATCTAATATCACTTACTATTTTGGGGGAATTTTATGAAAACACGAATGAATTTCAAGGATGAGTTTTACCAGAAATTAAAGCTCCTCGTCCTCCCGATTGCGATTCAGAACTTTATGCTGGCTCTCGTCAGCGCGACGGACGCAATCATGCTGGGATGGATTGACCAGACCTCGCTGTCGGCGGTTTCGCTGGCCGGGCAGGTGCAGTTTGTTTTGAGCCTTTTTATCTCAGGCATCGCGGCGGGCGCCGGTATTATGGCAGCGCAGTACTGGGGGAAACAGGATGCCGCTTCGATCGAAAAAGTGATTCCGATCGCACTTCGCACCAACCTGCTGTTCTCCGGCCTGTTTACCATCCTTGCCGGTTTCTGTCCCGAAATGCTGATGCGCATCTTTACAAATGATGCGGCCCTGGTTGCAAGCGGAAGCCAGTATTTACGCGCTGTTGCACTCTCCTACGTACTCTGCGGTATTTCGCAGGTCTATCTGATCCTGCTGAAAAACACCGGTCATGCAGCAGTCAGCTCCCGCATCAGTTCCACTGCGGTTGTACTGAACATCATTTTAAATGCCATCCTCATCTACGGTCTTTGCGGTGCTCCGGCACTTGGGATCCGCGGAGCAGCTTATGCAACGGTAGCTGCCCGCGTTGTGGAACTGATCTGGGCTTATCTCGAGACAAAGAAACCGGAGCGTGTACGGATTCTCTGGAACCGCCTCTTCTCTTCCGCAGGGAAAATACTTTCAGAAGACTTCTGGCGCTACACGCTTCCCGTGCTTGCGGCCTCCCTCGTCTGGGGAATTGCCTACGTTCTGTACTCCGTTATCATGGGACATATGGGAAGCGATGCCGTTGCGGCAAACTCCATCGCCTCGATTGCCAAGAGCCTTCTCTCCTGCCTGATCCGCGGTGTGAGCGGTGGTGCCGGGGTTCTGATCGGAAATCTGCTCGGCGCGAACGAGCTGGAAAAAGCCCGTGAGTATGGAGGACGTTTAAGCCATCTCTCCATTGCCATCGGCATTGTGACCGGCGGCCTGCTGATGCTTATTTCCCCAGCCATCGTTCATTTTGCCCCACTTTCCGATACCGCAGCCGAGTACCTGCAGTACATGCTTCTCTTCTGCGGTCTGAACCTGATGGCACAATCGGTCAACACCACCGTTCTCGACGGTATCTTTTGTGCCGGAGGCGATGCGAAATTTGATATGCAGGGAAACATCGGCGCTATGTGGTGCTTTTCTGTACCGCTTGGCTTTCTTGCCGCATTCTGGCTGAAGCTTCCGGTTATGGTGGTTTACTGCATTGTAAATCTCGATGAAATTGTAAAGCTTCCTGCCGTTTATCATCATTATAAAAAGTACATCTGGGTTCGAAATATTACCCGCGATGTCGAAGATTAATTCTCACATCATCTGCAGTCCCTGCCGCCGGCAGCTTCCACCGGATACAATACCCAAAAAGCCTCTGAGGAAAGTCACATTCACACCGGACTTTTCTCAGAGGCTTTTGATTATTCCATTGATTGTTCCATTGATTATTTCATGGATGATTACATGGATTTTCTCTCTGCAATTTCCGCCATCTTTGCTTCATTCAGACGTGTGTCGCCATGGACACGGCTGTAGGAAAGATAGCCGTTCATACGGTCGATCTTTGTCAGGTTCTTGGAACCGCAGACCGGGCAGACATCCATGTCGAGTTCCTGGTGGCCGCAGTCATCGCAGTAAGCCAGGGACAGGTTGACGCCCTCGTAGTAGCCAAGCTCCATCGCACGCTCGATCAGTGTCTTGATCGCGCCTTTGTTATAGCCGACCGGATAGCGCACGTACTGGATTTTTCCGCCGTTGCAGAGCTCCCAGAAACGTCCCTCGAGATCCTGTTTCTGGATCGGGGTAATGTCCTCGGTTACGTGGCAGTGGAAACTGTTGCTCACATACGGGCGGTCCGAAACGTTGCGGACGATGCCGTACTGTTTGCGGAACTGCTCTATCTGCAGGCCGCACAGGGATTCTGCCGGTGTGCCGTAGATCGCATAGAGGATGCCGTCCTCTTTCTTAAACTCGGCAACCTTGTCGTTGATATATTTCAGCGTGTCAAGTGCGAACTGTCCGTCCTCAACAAGAGATTTTCCGTTGTACAGCTCCTGCAGCTCGTTCAGCGCCGTGATACCGAACGATGCGGTCATCGGCTTTAACAGCGGGCGGATCTTGTCGGACGGTTTTAAGTGGCCGCCGTAGAAACCTCCCTCACAGTAAGCCAGCGGGTTCGTGGATGCACGCATCTCGCCGAGGTAATCGTAGGTCCGTTTGTGCAGATCGCGGATCATCTCGAGGTAGAAATCAAGCACTTCGTGGAAATCGCGGTTCTCGGAACGGGATTTTGCCAGGATCATCGGAAGATGAAGGGAAACGGCTCCGATGTTGAAACGTCCGACAAAGACCGGTTTGTCGTTCTCATCTGCCGGCTCCATGCCTCCGCGCTCGTACCACGGGCTAAGGAAAGCACGGCATCCCATCGGGCTGATGACTCTCTTGTATTTCTTGTACATCTCGGCGATGTAGCCCTCGCCGCTCATCGACAGCCAGTCCGGATACATGGTTTTAGAGGAACAGTCAAGTCCTGCCTCAAAGACATCTTCTGCGATGCCGCCCTCTCCGTGAATTGCCTTGTCATATAAGAAGACGATTTTCGGGAAGAGCACCGGCTTTTTGTGGCCTTTCTTGCCCTGTCCGTTTTTGTGGACCTCAAGAAGGGAGATGGAAATCATCTTCTCGAACATGCTCGTTCCAAGGCCGAGGGTCACGGTAACGAACGGATAATCACCGCGGGAAGATCCAACAGTGTTCAGTTTATACTCAATTCCCTGCCATCCCTGATCGCACTCTCTTCTTACTTTGTCGATCGCATACTCGATGGCTTTCTCCTGTGCACCCTCCCAGGATGCGTCGGTATATTTCAGGAACTCTTTTACGTAGTAATCGTAGCTCTTCTGTGCGTACGGAGCAAGGATCTTGTCCACCTCCGGCACGGTAAAGCCGCCGTACTGCTGTGCAGCGGTGCTGAGGACGATATCGCCCATGACATCAAATGCGGTGTCGAGTGTCTTCGGCTCGTTGTACCAGACATTTCCCATCTCGAAACCGCCTTTTAAAACGTTTCCGACATCGAACAGACAGCAGTTCATGGTATCGAGACGTGCGGACTGGTCGTGGATGTAGATGTAACCGTCCTTACAGGCCTGCAGCTCGTTGCGGTTCATGAAGAACTTGCGGTACAGCTCTTTGTTCAGCTCGTTGAAAATCAGGCTTCGCTTCGTTGCAACGAGGGCGCTGTCGGTGTTGGCATTGCTCTTGTCGCCGATGTAGCGGATGGACTGGCTCTTCGTGTAGACCTCGTCCATCATATGGATAAAATCAGTTTTGTAATTGCGGTAATCGCGGTAGCTTTTTGCCACAGCCGGGTTTACTTTTTCGAGTGCTCCCTCCACGATATTGTGCATATCGCTGATCGGAATTTCGGTCTTTCCAAGGGAATATACGTGCTCGGTTGCGAACTTACAGATAAAGTCAATCTCCTGCTGTGAGAAGGTATACAGGATTCTCTGTGCGGATTTATTTACGGCACGGACGATCTTCTGCGCGTCGAATTCTTCTTTGGTGCCGTCCTTTTTGATAATATAAACCATTGTGGTGTCCTCCAATTCAAACACTATATCTTGTGTGTCCCCCACCCTTTTCTTGTAGCGGGCACCACATATTGTAGCATGTTTCTTTTGAAAAGAAAAGGCATTTCCTGTAAGTTTTTATTTTCAGAATATTGCATACTGCTCTTTCGTGCAGACAGAAATCTGCATTTTTCAAATTCGTTCTGCAAGCGTTCCTTCAAAAACGGTCTCGGCCGGGCCGGTCAGAAGGACCTTATTTTTCGTCCGGTCCCATGTAACGAAAAGCCTGCCGCCGCGCAGTTCTACGGCAGTTTCTCCCTCCGAAACACAGCCGGAAAGCCTCGCCGCGACGGCTGCCGCACACGCTCCCGTTCCGCAGGACAGCGTTTCACCGCTCCCACGTTCCCAGACTCTCATTTTTATTGTGTGTTGATCTAAAGTCTGGATAAACTCTGTATTGATACGGTCCGGGAAGCAGGAAAGGTGTTCAAAAGCGGAACCGGTCTTTGCAATGGATATTTTTTCCACATCTTCCACCGGAATCACCGCATGCGGATTTCCCATCGAAAGGCAGGTCATCGTATAATTTTCCCCGCACACGGTAATTTTATGCTCCAGCACATATTCCCCCAGAGAAACAACGGGGATCTGTGCGGCGCGGAATTCCGGCGTTCCCATCTCCACTGTCACCTGACAGATCTTATTCGGATTCTCCCCCGTCTGCAGATGAATCACACGGTTTCCGCTGCCGGTTTCGATAGTCAGCGTCGTTTTTCTCGTCAGCCCATGCTCGTACACGTATTTTCCCACACAGCGGATGCCGTTGCCGCACATCGCGCCCTTCGAGCCGTCGGCGTTGTACATTTCCATCGAAAAATCTGCTGTTTTGGATGCCCCGATCAGAATCAGCCCGTCCGCGCCGATGCCGAAATGGCGGTCACTTACCGCTTTTGCCAGCCGTCCCGGACTCTCCACCCGCTCCTCCATGGCATTTACATAGATATAATCATTTCCGCAGCCCTGCATTTTTGTAAAACGCATACACAGCCTCCTCCCAGACTTCTGCCCTTTCCAGTTCCTTACTAAATATGTATTCCGTACCGCGCTTTTGAAAAACCATTTTTCTCAAATCCGCTTCAGACATTGGAAAACGAAGCGGAATGTGATAGAATAGGGGGAACTGATATCGTTACTTACATGAAGTAACTCTCAAATATTTTTAACCATTTATTATGAGGAGGTTTTGATGAAAAAATACCGTTGGGTTTTAACAGCAGTATTTGCCGCTTTCCTCGTGGGAACGAGCGGCTGCGGAAAGAAAACAGAAACGATTCCGATCACAACCATCAGTCAGAGTACCGACGATGACGACCCCAAAGACAATCTGGCGGCCTCCGGCGATTCCGATGAGATTCCGGAATACGATGTGGATCTCTCGAAGAACCTGAACAGTTTTCAGCTTGCCATCTGGGGCGATACATACGAAGTTCCGGAATCCTACGCGGATTTTACAGCGCTTGGCTGGGTCTACAGCGGCGACGACACAAAGGAAATCCAGCCGGAATCCTTCTCAGAGGGCGAAAGCTTTGAAAAGGACGGAAACCAGATTACCGTCGATATTGCCAATCCGGACACCACGGCAAAGCCAGTGGCGGAATGCCTGATCGGAGGCATTCACATCGATACCTCGACCGCTGAGGGTCAGAATATCTATGTCGGCCTGCCGAACGGCGTCACCCTGCAGCAGTCGCTGATGGAGGATGTGGAAAGCATCTACGGTGCGCCAAAGGACCGTTATGAGGCCGATACCTCTGTGCAGTTCACGTATGAATACGGGCTGTACCAGACGATCACGCTCGGCTTCGATAACGAAACGGGAATTCTGTATTCCCTCGATATGCAGAACTTTACGACCACGGCTGATGCAGAAGCGCTCGATGGTGTCAGCGATGCCACAACACCGGAAGTGGAGGCCTACCAGGCACCGGAAGCCGACAGCAGTAAAATCAACGACTGGACCGTCCGCTTTGACGATGTACTCTATCATCTTCCCGTTCCGGTCAGTGAACTTCTGGACCACGACTGGACCGTCAATACGAAAGAGTCCGATACGGCCGTTTTAAACGGAAAATACGGCTACGTCACGCTGGAAAAGGGCGGTCAGAAGCTTTACTGCACCGTACATAATTACGGCGCGGAGGCGACGACAGTACGCAACTGTTTTGTTACTTCGCTGTACGGCGATCTCGATACGACAAAGATTCCGATTTCAATCACAAACGGCATCACGCTCGGCACTTCCGAGAGCGATTTTCTGGCGAAGGCAGGGGATGCCAAATCAGAAAAAACGGAAAAAGAGGATAGTAACCTGACACTCTACACATTCTATAGTGATGACGAAAAGCTGGACTACACTGAAATCGGCATCGACAACGATCTGAAGCTGGTACGCAGCATCAAGGTGGTTCACAACCAGCCGGAAGCGCCGGAAGAAGAAGCCAAAAAAACTTCCGCGGAAGATTCATCTTCCGTTTCCGACAGTCAGGAACCGTCCGAAACACCGGCTCCGTAACGATACTTTCAGAAAAATGGCTGCATGGCAGCTTACTACAGACGAAAACGAGGATTTTTATGGAAAACTTATACGACGTTATCATCATCGGCTCCGGCCCGGCGGGTCTTTCTGCCGCGATTTATGCGAAACGCGCAAAGCTCTCCTCTCTTACGATTGAGGCAAACTTTGCAAGCGGCGGCCAGGTGCTGAATACCTATGAAGTAGACAACTATCCCGGCCTTCCGGGCATCAGCGGCATGGATCTCGGAAGCACGCTGCGCGCACACGCTGAAAAAATGGGCGCGGAATTTTCCCGTGAGCGTGTGAAGGAGCTTGTTCTTGACGAAGAGATCAAGATTGTCCGCACGAGAAAAAATGAGTATCATGCCAAAACGGTCATTCTTGCAACCGGTGCGGAGCACCGCGCGTTAAATGTACCTGGTGAAAAGGAGCTCTCCGGCATGGGCGTCTCTTACTGTGCAACGTGTGACGGCGCATTTTTCAAAGACAAAACCGTTGCCGTTATCGGCGGCGGCGATGTCGCCGTGGAGGATGCGATTTTCCTTGCCAGAACGTGCAAAAAGGTTTACGTGATCCACCGCCGCGATGAACTGCGGGCAGCCGGTGTTCTCCAGGATGCACTGCTGGCACTGCCGAATGTGGAAATGGTGTGGGATACGGTTGTGGATTCCATCGAAGGAAACGAGATGGTGTCCGGCGTGAAGGTAACGAACAAAAAGGCAGGGGAAGCCGGTGTGATCACGGTAGACGGCGTGTTTATTGCCGTCGGCATCGTTCCGGTCTCCGCACTGATCGCAGGCATCGTAGAAACCGATGAGGCTGGCTACATCAAAGCCGGCGAAGACGGTGTGACGAGCGTGCCGGGCGTGTTCGCCGCAGGCGATGTCCGCACGAAGCAGCTCCGTCAGATCATCACTGCAGCCGCCGACGGCGCGAACTGTGTGACTTCGGTAGAGAAATATCTGATCAGCCACTGATGGCTTCTTTCGAATAGAATACGGCAAAAGCAGGCATTCTTCGTATTGTACGGAGAACTGCCTGCTTTTTTCTGTTTTTCCGTAGTTTCTGAAATCTGAAAAACCTTTCATGTCAGTCGTGTAAAACTTTAAAACCTCTTTTTGTCGAAATTGCACAAAGAAACCGGTTTTTTCCCACACGGGCCAATTTTATAAACATCCCGTCCACAAGTTATCCACATAGTTAACCACCGAAAACATGCCTAAAAACAAGTTATACACCGAGTTATCCACATTATCCACGAAAAACGGTGTGGAAAGCATGTGTTTAAATCTTGCGAAATCAGAACGCGTGTTTTGGTCATAACAGAGAAAACCGTTATTTCGCCAAAAGATTTTATAAAGCACTTGACTTTTTAAGTGTCAATCTCTGTTGGTTTTTGACTTGAATTGTGTGAATTTTTCGTACAATTTAATATTACATTTTTCGTGTTCTTTTGCTGTTTTTACAATGGCTGCAAAAAGAAAATCTCCTGTTCGGAAAACGATTGTTTCGTTCCCAGACAGGAGATTTTGATTGGATTTTTCTTTGTTTTACTCTGCCAGCTTTCCAAGCCGCTTTGCTTCTGCCCTCAGCTCTTCGATCCGGCGGTTGCACATGCCCACCGGGACGCCGGTGTCGATGACACGTTCACAGCTCTTCATCAGCTCGCAGGCGCGGGCAAATGCCTCGTCGCTGATCTCCTGGAACGGTGCTTCGGTTACCGTCTCCATCGCCAGAATGCGGGCGAGCTGGTAATCGATATCGTTCGTATACAGGACGCCTGCCGCAAACGGGACATTTTCCTTCTGCAGTTTCCGGAACACCGGGATTCCCGTTCCGCCGCCTGCGAGGACAAAGACGCGCGGTGTTCCCTCCGGCCGCGGCAGCTCGATGCTTCCGAAGCACGGGTCAAACGAACCATTGTCAATCTCGTATAGTTCGCGGATGATATCCTCGCGGAAAATTGTCTCCGGTGCGCCGAAATGGGAAATAGCATCGCCCTTGACGCAGATGATCTTATCTGAAATTTTCTGTGCCAGATCGATCTCATGCAGCGACATGATGACGGTGATGCCCTTCTCCTTTGCCATGCGGCGCAGAATCGCGAGCAGTTCCAGCTTGTGGCGGATATCGAGGAAAGAAGTTGGCTCGTCGAGGATGATGACCTCCGGCTCCTGACAGATCGCACGCGCAAGAAGCACTCTCTGGCGCTGGCCGTCGCTGATGGCGTTGAAATCGCGGCCGCCGAGCTCTTCGGCATGAACGGCGCGCATCGCCTTCTCGACCTTCTCCTCATCCTCGCGGGTCAGCATGCCGAGCCGTCCGGTGTACGGATAGCGGCCCGTTGCCACAATATCGTGGCAGGTCATCAGCTCCGGCTTCATGCGCTCCGTCAGCACAACGGCCATCTTCGTGGACAACTCGCGGAACGAAAGCTCATGCAGGTTTTTCCCGTCAAACTCCACATTTCCGCCGACCAGCTTTAACTGGCGGGTGATGCTTTTCAGAATCGTTGATTTACCGGAACCGTTCGGTCCGATCAGCGTAACGATCTCGCCTTTTTCGATGCCGATGCAGATATCTTTGATCAGCGGCTTCTTATCATAGCCGACCGTCAGGTGGTCCAGATGAAAATAATATTCATTCATATTCTCTTACCCCCTTTTCCGGCGCAGCATCATGAAAATGACGACCGGCGCACCAAAGATTGATGTGACCGTACTGATGGACAGCTCCAGCGGTGCAAACGCCATACGCGCGATCAGGTCGCACATCATACAGAAGACGGCTCCGCCGAGGAACGTTCCCGGGATTACGACGAGCGGACGCGATGTGCCGAGGCTCTGTTTAACGAGGAACGGGACGGCAATGCCGACAAACGAAATCGGACCGGCAAATGCGGTGACGCATGCGGAGAGAATACTCGAAAGCAGAATCAGCGCGATGCGGAATACTTTGATGTTGACACCCATGCTCTGCGCATACGCCTCACCGAGCTGATATGCACCGATCGGTTTTGCCATCAGGAACGTGATGACAAAGGTGATGCCGATCACAGCCGCAGAGATCGCTACGTTGCTCCAGCTCATGCCGGAGAAGCTTCCCTGTGACCAGCCGTGGAGGTTGACGATATCGGAATCCTCCGCGAAGGTGACAACAAAATCCGTGACCGCCGAGCAGATGTAACCGATCATAATACCGCCGACGAGAAGTCCTGCCATATTTTTGATCCGCCGGGACATCAGCAGAATGAAGCTGACGGAGAGAAGGGATCCTAAGAATGCTGCAACAATCATCGTGTAAGATGTGATATTGCGCGCCCGCTCCAGATAAAAGATCATGGTCAGCGCCACGACCATTTTGGCTCCCGAGGAAATTCCAAGAACAAACGGACCGGCAATCGGGTTTTCAAAGAAAGTCTGTAAAAGGAAGCCCGACAGGGACAGAGCACCGCCCAGGATTGCCGCCATCAGAATACGCGGAAGGCGGATTTTCCAGATAATATTGTACGCTTTCCCCTCTCCGGTCCGCCGCAGCAGAATCCGGAAAATTTCCGGAATCGAAATATTTACGTTTCCGGAATTGATATTCAGCACGGTGATGGCGGCGAACGCCAGAATCAGCACCAGGAACACAGCGGCATACCGCGAACGGCGCCGGAAGTTTTCCATATGGAAACTGTTCTCTTTTCCTGTCATATTTTTTTTCTCTGACATACGTTCCTCCATCAGGATAATTTTCTTAAGAATACCATCTGATCCGGATCGCCGCCCGTTACCAGAAGGTTAATGTCGTTGGTAAACTGTGCAATTTTATCGGTTGCCTGATACATCGATTTCTCGGTTGTCCAGACATTGCCCTCTTTGACTGCTTTGTAATCGGCAAACATAGAATCCTTTGCCAGCAGGTCGTCCAGGGTTTTGACGGTGGAATCGATGCTTGCGTTGTAGATCAGGTAGTCCGCATCTTCGGCCGTATCGTAGAACTGCTCCATCGTGATCGGCACGGATGTTTTTCCGCTGTCGTCCTGGAGATCACGGAAGGCGTTGCGCGCACCGCCAAGCTCGATCATGTTGGAAATATAGTCCTCCGGGTTCCGCACAACGGCAGCTCCGCTCGTATTAATATAGAAGAAAGCGACCGTTTTTTCGGTATTCTGGAAATCCTTCAGATTTTCCACAACACTTGCCTGACTTGCAAAGAAGTCGGCTGCCTCCTCCTCTTTGTCCAGCATGGCACCGTAGAGTTTGATCCATTCGGTTCTGCCAAGAGGCTGGGATTCGTAGCTGGAACGGTCGATGAAGACCGGAATATCGAGCATCTCGATCATCTCCTGTACCTTCGGGGAATGGAGGATCATCGTGGATTCAATGGCCAGGTCACAGTTCTCACTGACCAGAAGTTCGTAATCCGGCTCACTGTATTTTCCGGCGAAGATCATCGTTCCGGCATTCATCGCGTCAACGGCATCCTGTACGTACCAGTTGTCTGCGGTTTCACCGGAGAGACGAATCGTATCGAGGGAGTCGATGGCATCGAACAGCGCCATCGGAGAGGTTGCTGCCATGTAGATGCGTTCCAGCGGCTGATGGATTACAATTACGTCGGAATCGAGGTCATCCGGCGCCTCTTTTCCGTCCGGGACGAGCAGATACTGCGCGCCGTCTTTGACATCGATCAGTTTATAGCCGTCTGTGCAGTAGTATACGTTAAAGCACTCGGCGTAATTCAGGACCATCTTGCTCTCGATGGTGATTCCGGTGATGTCCGGTGCGTCGCTGACATCGTCTGTCGTTGCGAAACCATCCGCGGATGCGGTATCACTCCCGGAGGTGCTGCTCGCAGCAGTGGCTTCGGAGGTGCTTTCACTTTCAGCCGTACTTTCCGAGACGGATGTGCTCTCCGTCTGGCTTTCGGAAACATCTGCTGCGGATGCTGTGGATGTGCTGCTCTGAGAAACTGCCGAAGTGCCCGACGCGGACGATGTGCTGCTTCCCGTTGATGCGGTGCTGCCGCAGGCCGTCAGTGACATCGCTGCTGCAAGAAAAAGTGCAGCCCATTTTTTCAGCTTTCTTTCGTTTTTTCCTGTCATTTGATATTCCTTTCTTAAAGAAAAAGCCGCTGCCATACGGCAGCAGCCCTTTCTCATTTTTTGCTGCAAATTATTGTACTTATTTATTCTCTTCTGCCTTTACCATCTGCTGGAACAGCTCGTTTGCCTGATCCTCGCATCCGAAGATCACGCCGTAGACTTTCAGCCACTCTGCTTTCGCAAGATCGGTCTTCTCGTCTGCGGAACGGTCAACCAGCATCGGAATGGTCAGGGTTGCCAGACGCTCTGCGGTGTCGGACAGACGCTCATTTTCCTCTTTCAGAAGTTCTTCCGGAGTCTTGTCTTCGTCTGCTTTCTCATCCGTTGTCTTATCGTCTTTATCGTCCTTCTGATCCTCAGCTTTGGTATCTGCGGTCTCGTCGGCTGCATCAGCATCTTCCTCATCTTTTGCATTTCCCGGAAGGAACTCAGACGGAAGAATTGCAAAATCGATTTCGTCTTTTACCAGAGCTTTGTAGTCCAGATCATCGAATGCTCCGTCGAAGGAGATTTTTTTGTCTTCCATTGCTTTTGCAATGTTTTCGATCTGGCAGTCTTTCTGCTCCATGCCGACTGCTTTGATGCTCTCTGCTGCGTCTAACTGCTCATCGAGAAGTTTCAGGGCATCCTCAGATGCTACGTATGTTTTCTCAACCGGAAGCTGGATCACGATCATATCTTTGTCCAGTCCTGCCGGAATCTCAACATCTTTCGGAACGATCAGATATTTGACAACATTGCCTTCGTACAGCTCTTTTGTCTTTTCGGTCAGATCTTTCGCTTTCTCAGTGCTGGTCTTTTTGGAATCGGATGCTGCTGCCGCTTCTTCCTCGTCGGTTGCTGCTGCGGTATCCTCCGCTGCTGCGGTATCGGTATCTTCTGCTTTCTTGTCGTCCTCGTTCTGTTTCTCCGGATCACGCTCGGTATCTTTTGTCATATCGATCTCCAGCAGGGTGATGCCTTCGTCGTAATGATACATCTTGAAGTACTCTGCGTAAGCAAGTTTTGTCTCTGCTTTGTATTCCAGTCCCATGATCTCTGGAGCGGTGGTATCCAGCTTGGAGTTATCGGTGCTGATCGTGGAGATTGTTCCGTCTGCTTTTACAAATCCTGTGCTGGAAGAAGTGCTGCCGCCCTTCTTTGCTGCTGCCAAGGAGATGAAGATGTTGTAGGAAATCTCATGGGCAACGGACATTCTGGTGGTCATACCGATGATGGTATTGTTCTTGTTCAGCTCAACCGGAATGGTGAAGATGCTGCTTCCGCCGCTGACATTTGCCATGTATTTATTTCCGTTTGCTTTTACATATCCGTAGTACGGACTGCTGAATGCGATCGTTGCATAAGCCTGTCCGTTCGTTACAGTAATCTTGCTGCAGGAGATGGTTACCTTTCCGGATCCGCCGGAGAAGGAGAACCCGTCTGGTGTGTAAACGCCGTCTGCCAGTGTGGTTGCACTGTCTACTTTGGATGTGCCGCCGCTTAAGTCAGACTCATATTTGGATTCCTGCTCCGGTTTGGTATCGGCCGGTTTCTGGGTCGGTGCCGGAGTCGGGGTGCTGGTGGGTTTTACAACCGGTGTCTCAGATGGAGATACGGTTGGGGTATTGGTCGGAACGAGGGTTGGTTTCGGAGTATCGCCCTTGTTGTCATCCGACGGAAGGTCTCCGGTCTTTTTCAGGCTGGAAGATGCAATCGTGATGGCTCTGTCGTACCATTTGCCGCTCTTTACTGCATGAGCTGCTACAGCAAATTCCTGATCAAGTGCCTCTACCGGGATTTCAAACTGCATTCCGGTTTTGGTTTCACCGTCTAAGGTGTAGTCCACTTTTCCGGTGGAAGCGATCCATGCGCCGCTCTCTGCTGCCGCATCTTTTCCGGTTCCCATATACAGATAATCATAGCCGCTTCCGCTTAAGGTGATAACTGCTGTCATTTTTCCGTTTTTCGCGGTCAGTTTTACGCCGACTACCTTGAACATTGCTGCATTAGTTGTTGCCTCTGCACTGTAAATACCATCTGCTACTTTATTGGTCTCATCTGCCGGAAGATCTGCGGTCTTTTTCAGACTGGAAGATGCAATAGTAATGGTTCTTGCATACCATTTATCCCGTTTTGCAGAATGGGAAGAAACAACAAGTGCCTGATCGAGTGCTGCTACCGGAATATCATACTGCATTCCTGTTTTCGTCTCGCCGTCTGCTGTTGTGTAATCAACGGTGCCGACGCCTGCAATCCATGCACTCTTGTCTGTGGCAGCTGCCTCTTCCGGTGTTCCCATGTACAGATAATCGTAGGCAACACCACTTAACGTGATGCGTGCTTTCATGTCGCCGTCTTTTACGGTCAGCTCTACGCCGACTACTTTGAACATAGCTGCGCCGGTCTCCGCGGTTCCGCTGTAGATACCGTTTTCTACTTTCGCCGGTTCCGGAGTTGGAGTTGCGGTTGGAACCGGAGTCTCACTCGGAGTCGGGGTTGCAGTCGGGACCGGAGTCTCGGTCGGCTCCGGTATCGGAGTTACTTCCGGTGTTTTGCTTCCCGGAACTGCAAGATAAAGCTGCTGTTTGGTGTACCAGGTTCCGTCTTTCTTTCCAAGAACGATCGGAACGGTTGTGCCGGCTTTGTCCGCATCTACTTCAAATGTAAAGGAATAACCGCCGTTTGCTTCCTGCATTCCCTGGATAGCCGGTGTTTTTGCAAGGTCATCGTTCTTTCCAAGATACAGTTTATCAAATGATACGTTGTTTGTTTTCAGTGTAAGAACGAGTTTATCGCCCTTGTTGATCATTGTTGCCTCGGAGATGACGAACATTTTGAATACGCTGCCGTCCTCTTTGGTAACCGGTGCTTCTACACTGGCTGGCTTATTCGAGGAATCCTCACCTGGATTTTCGCTTGGAGTCTCGGTTGGTTCCGGTGTTACCGTCGGGATTGCATCGGTGCTGTGGATCGTAACGGTTTTATCAGCCCATGTTTTTTTCTTGGCTGAGCGAACGGCAACATCCATCTGTTTGTCAAGCTCTTCCACCGGAATTTCAAAACGATATCCGGTCTTTTCTGCACCGGTCTTCGTATCCGTATAGGTTTCGCTTCCTGTCGGAGCAATCCAGCTCTTTTCATCTGCTGCGGCAGCTTCTGCTGCTGTTCCCGTATACAGGTAATCATAGCCGGTTCCACTCAGCAGAATGGATGCTTTCAGTTTTCCATCTTTTACGATGAGTCTGGAAGAAATCACACGGAACATGCTTCCGGTTGCTTCTGCAGAAGTCTCATACTCACCATCTGCCGGTTTTGCTGCTTCCGCTGCTTTTGTTTCTTTCTCCTCGGCTGTATTGGATGCCTCATTTTTGGTTGTTTCTTTTACTTCCGTTTTCGGCTGTTCTGCCGCCGGACTGGTATTCTCTTTTACAGCATCTTTGGTTTCTTCTTTTGCCGGTGTTTCTTTTTCAGCATCTTGGGAAGTCTCATCTGCTGCTTCCGGCTCTTTTTCTGTGGTATCGGCAGTCTCTTCACCGTCTTTTGCAGTGTCCTCTGCAGTATCTTCCGAAGCATCCTCATCTGCGGATGGTGTCTCGGTCTCGTCAGATCCTGCCGGTGTCTGATCCTCTGCAGGCGCGGCCGGTGTTTCCGTCGGCTCTTCTGCCGGAGTCTCTGCAGTGCTTTCACTGCTCTCGGTTTCTGCCGGTGTTGTTTCCGGTTCTGCCGTCTCTGCTGTTTCTTCGCTCTGCGGCGCTTCCTCTGCGGCTGCGCTGCTTTCTGTCTGTGCTGCTTTTTCCTGCGTATCTGCTAATACGCTGGCAGTCGGGCTCATGATCATGGACGCCGACAGCAGCAGTGCCAGAAATTTGCTTGAATTTCCTTTCATAACTTCTCCTTTTCTTCGGATCTCCTTCGCGCATCTGCTCCGGATTCCGTCTGACTTTTTCAGGCAGCTGGGCGGTGCCTGTCCCCGTCAATGATGTCTCCCTGCAAGTAATCTTGTTTTTGAGGACACATTTTTTCTGCGAAAAGACAAACAGACATCTGCTTTTTCTGCAAAAGAGTTTCTCCACCGGAGCTCTTTTTCGGACGCATGGCGACAAAAAAGCAGATGTCCGATTTTACTTCGTACATCTTTCCATGAATATATGCTTTCATCGGAAGCGATTCACTAACCTTTCCAGCAGGTTTCCTGACTCGCAGATCTTCACGGCAGCCGCGCCTTCTCATGCGTTTCGCACAATGGCATTTCTGCAGCTAACACTCCCTGCTTACAGTGACCGGATCGCTCAGGATTTCCACCTGATTCTCTTTTACCTTCGCGGATTCTTTTTCAAATCCGTTCTGCACTGAAAAGTCCCTTATTTCATTCGTTACTGATTATAGCAAAGCCGTTTTGGAAAGTCAAATGAAAGGCCACGGAAAAAGCGCATAAAATCAGCATTTTTTACATACTTTATGATAACTGTCCGCACCGGAGCCTATTCTATGAAACCAGCTTCTCTGCACCGCCGCATCCTGTTCCCTCTGCTTCTGTGCGGCGGACTTCTTTTCGCCCTGCTGTTCTGGTATTTTTCCCCGTTCTTTTCCCCTGGTGAGAACCGCCGGTTTTCCGCGTATGTGGAGGAACGGTTCCACTCCGAGGTAACCTCTTCTGCCATCACGCTCCACTATACCCTCGCCGATCCGGCTTCCCGCGGAATTGCCCCCGGCACCGCCTCGTTCGGCACGGTTTCCATCCCTGACCGCACCTCGTATGATGCCCTGCTGCAGAGTGTGGAAACAACGCTCACATCCTTTCATCGCAACCGCCTCTCCGCGGAAAATCAGATCACGCTCGATCTTCTGCTCTACGAGCTGGACTGCGAGAAAATGCCGGGCAGCACCAGCCTTCTTGCGGAACCGCTCGGTCCGTCGCTCGGGATTCAGGCACAGCTTCCCATTCTGCTCGCGGAGTACCCGTTCCGCACACAGCAGGATATCGCCGACTACCTCCATCTTCTGCAGGATCTCCCGCGCTATTTCTCCGACCTCATCGCACTCGAGCAGGAAAAATCCCGGCAGGGCGTGTTTCAGAATGACCTTGCGGTCGATGGCATTATCCACCAGTGCAGTGCTTTTCTCGCCGACGCGGATACACCGGAAATCCATCTGCTCCACACCGTTTTTCAGAATAAACTGCAGGCGTCTTCACTGTTTTCTGAGGCGGAAAGGAATCTCTGTCTGCAGACGCATGAAAAACTCCTTACCTCCTGTGTTTTTCCCGCCTACCGCTCTCTTTCCGATGCGCTTTCTTCACTCCGCGGCAAAGGAACACAGAACGCCGGTGGTCTTTCCCGGCAGGAAGGCGGACTTTCCTACTATGCGTATCTTCTCCGCAGCCGCGTCGGTGTTGATGCTTCACCGGAGGAGCTGACCCGCCTTTTAACACAGCAGCTTGCGGACCAGTGTGCCGAAATGCAGATCATTCTCGATCAGAATCCGTCGCTCTCCCTCTCCGAGCAGGCGCTCGTGCTGCCGTTCTCCACGCCGGAGGAAATGCTTGCCGATCTGCAGAATGCCGTTTCTGAAGATTTTCCCGTTCTTTCGGGTATCGCATACGAAGTAAAGACCGTGGATGACTCCCTCAAGGATTTTTTAAGCCCCGCCTTTTATCTCACACCGCCCGCCGATATCAATTCACCCAACTCCATTTACCTGAATCCCGCGGATGAGATGACCGGCATCGAACTGTATTCCACACTTGCCCACGAGGGCTTTCCCGGCCATCTGTACCAGACCGTCTCGTTCTCGCGCTCCGACCCGCTTCTGATCCGCCATCTCTACGCGCCGTCGGGTTATGTGGAAGGATGGGCAACCTACGTTGAATCATATGCCTGCCGCTACGCCGCACGTAATCTCGATGCAAACACGCAGGCGCTCTGCCGTCTCTGGTATCTGAACCGCTCGGTGCATCTTACCCTCTGCTCGCTGCTGGATCTCGGAATCCACAGCCAGGGATGGCTCCTCTCGGATGCGTCAGCCTTTCTGGCGCAGTTCGGCATCACGGATGCGTCGGCCGCTGCCTCTTTATATCAGTATATTCTCGAGACACCGGCGAACTATCTGAAATACTGTGTCGGATCGCTCTCGTTTTCACAGCTCCTCTCGGAAGTGCAGGAACAGGAAGGTGACTCATTCTCATTGATCGGTTTCCATGAAAAACTGCTCCGTCTCGGGCCTCTGCCGTTTCCGCTCGTAGAAAAATATCTGTAAACGGTTCGCCCTGCTGAAAAAAAGATCCCACAGACTTTCTTCTATAAATAATAGAAAGTTCTGTGAGATCTTTTTCATTTTCAAAATTCTTTAACCTAAATTGTAAAGAGATGGATCTGTCGGCCGCTGCGGATCAATAACAGAGGCAGAATCAAACAGATCGCTTGTTCTGTCCTCGCCGCCTCCGTAGAGGTTCTGGTACAGACGGTATCCATCCAGGTTTCTTCGTCCCATACGCAGGTAATTGTCTCTTACCTGAACGAAATACTGGGAGGAATCTACGTTGCAGTAGATGTTGAAGCCCTGACTCTTTAAGTAAGCAAACTTCTCATTGTCCATCGTGTAATCGTGCCAGTCGGAAAGATCCTGTCCATGTGCAAAGATGATGATATCGCTTCCGCCGATGAGCGGTGCAACATACGTCAGCCATTTCTCGGTATCCGCCTGGATCGTCTCGATCGGTTTGTCGCCGACACGGATATGGCCCCAGGTATGGCTTGCGAATGTCCAGCCGTCTGCTTTGATCGCATCGGCTACTTTTTTCGCCTCCTCGCACTCTTTATCCCAGTCGAAATCCGGGTGTGCATCAAGCCATGCTACCTGATCATCCGTCAGATCTTCTCTCGTCTTGTAATCACCGTCGGTGCGGTATCCGAGGATTCCATCGTAGCCGGTCAGTGCTACGGTTCCGCGCGCATTGTGGTATACGGCATCCGGATGCGCTTCGATAAACTGATCCATCAGCGGGATGCAGTCGTAAGCACCGGTCACAACAGTTCCGTCATCCTGAATATATTCGCAGGTCGGTTTTCCGTCGTCGCCGACTACCATCTTGCTGGCAATGCCGCGTCCGTCGTAAGAGTGGTAATAGGAAAGGTCATCCAGAGAAAGAACGAATGCTTTCTTGCCCTCCGGCAGGTAAATGTCCCCTTCCTCGTAATGAACGGTTCCGTCATCATCTACGGTCTTTTTCACGAGATCGTTGATCGAAACCATGACATATCCTCTGTCGTACATCTGCTGGGTGATCGCGTTGAACTCATCCACGGTGGTCATCCACTGGCAGAAGCCTGCGGTCTGTGCGTTGTCCTGATAGAACGCTTTCTGCGGATCGACTACAAGAGAATGATAGAAAATGTGGGTTACTTCGTTGACGTTGACGCGCACACAGGCATCTCTCGTGCTGGTGTACTCTGCTACTTTTGTGATGATATCCGCGTCGGTCGCTGCGCCCTCTACGCTCTGGAGCTTTTCAATGGCTCCATCGTAATCGTATGTCTGCGCAAGTGCATCGGCTTCCGCCATAATCTGTGCTTTCGTTGTCGGCGCTTCAGCACTTCCCGTGCTGTCCGACGATATGGAACCGTCCACCTCTGCTGTTTTCTGATCCTCTTTTTCCTGTGCTTTCTGCTGGATTTTTTCTGTTCCTCCGGCCAAAGCCCAGATTCCAATGCCGAAGATGACAAGCAGAACACATAGAATTCCTGTTTTGATCATCAGCGCACGCTTCCGCTTTCTTCTTCGGAGCTCCTTTTTACTGATGTTTTTTTTCTCACTCATTTTTCCTTCCTCCCAAAACAGCTTTTGCTTTTCTGGCAAATATTACAGTTTTACCGGACTGACAGAAATTCAGCCCGGACTCTGCTCTTTCTATTTTAGCTCAAAATACCGGTTCTGTCGAGTAGGTTTCCGGCAGGTTAAGAGAAATGTAAGAAAACCGGTAACGCTCTTTCTTTTATGCGCGCTGGCCGTGTGCCTCATACATGAGAACGGCGGATGCAATCGCTGCGTTTAACGACTCCACTTTTCCTTCCATCGGAATACGGATCAGGCACTCGGCGGCCTCTGCCATTGCATCGGTCAGGCCGTTTCCCTCATTTCCGATCAGGAATGCCGTTCCTTTTGTGTAATCCTCCTCGCGGTAGGAATGCACGCCGTGCAGATGTGCCGCGTACGTACAGATCTTCCGCGCTTTTAAGCCTTTTACAAATCCGACCGCATCGTCGACGATCAGAAACGGCATACGGTAAATCGAGCCCATCGTCGAGCGAATCGTTTTCGGATTGAAGATATCCGCGGTACCGCGGCTCATGATGATGCCGGTGACTCCTGCGCCCTCTGCGGTGCGGATGATTGTTCCGACATTTCCAGGGTCCTGCAGATCCTCAAGTACCATCAGAAGCGGTGTCTTTCCGTTGTCCATCACCTCCTCTTCGGTGTAATGCGGCATGCGGATCACACTTAAAACACCCTGCGGCGTCTTCGTGTCGCACATGGACTGGAACACGCGGTCGTCCACTACTTCGTATTCTGTCCCGTCGGACGGCATTTCATGCATTTTGCTGCCGCTCTCAGACACATATACTTTTTTCAGCCATTCCCGCGGCGCTTCCTGGAACATTTTCCAGCCCTCCGCCACGAAAACGTCCTGCTCCCGGCGTTCTTTTGCTTTTTTGTTCAGCGCAATAATGTTTTTTACCTGTGCATTGCTGCTGCTTGTAATCATGAATGGTCCCCTCATTTCCTGTTTTTCATCAATTTGGCAAGTTCTTTGTTTTCGCCGATCAGAATCAGCACTTCCTCTGCGCGGAGCAGCGTCTTCGGATTGACCGTGACACGGATGTCTTCCCCGTCCTTGACGGCGATTACGTTGATACTGTATTTCTTCCGCAGATCCAGCTCCTCGAGGTTATGCCCCGTCCACTCTTCCGGCACGGGAAGCTCTACCATGGAGAACGAATCCGACAGCATGAAGAAGTCCTGGAAGCCGCCGGAAATCAGGCTTTTTCCGAGGCGGATGCCCGTCTCACTCTCCGCCATCACGACGCGGTCCGCGCCGACTTTTTTCAAAATATTGGCATGCATCTGGCTCATGCCCTTTGCGATGACGAGCGGCACGCCCGCCTCTTTTGCCTGCAGGGTGGCGAGGATGCTCGACTCCATATTTTCAGAGATGCCGACGATCACGACATCCATGTTGCTGATGCCAAGCGATGCAAAAACACGGCTGTCGGTGATGTCCGCGCGCGCCGCATATGTGACGAGATCGGCGATCTCCTGTACCAGCTCCGGGTCTTTATCGACCGCGAGCACTTCTTTTCCTGCCTGCGCCAGTGTCGTCGCCACGGCGAAGCCGAATTTTCCAAGTCCGATGACTGCGTATTGTTTACTCATGTTTTTTCTCCTCTTTTATCCAATCAGCACCCGCTGTTCCGGGCGCTGGATATCCACATCTTTTCTTCCGCTTCTCCGCCGCAGTGCAATGGCCAGCGTAACCGGTCCAAGACGTCCCATGAACATGACCAGAATTACGATGATTTTTCCCGCCGCCGGAAGTGTCGGCGTAAGCGACCGCGTCAGTCCCACGGTTGCCACAGCGGAAACGATCTCATACAGGCAGTCCAGCAGAGGACTTCCGGTGACAGAGATCAGAAGCACCGTCGCGGTGAATGCCATCGTCAGTGCGAAGAAGAAAATAACGACCGCGGTGCGGATGTTTTCTTCCATGACCTTCCGTCCCCAGACCACGGTGTCGGAATCGCCGCGGATGTAGGATGCGACGACCACGAGCAGAATCGCAACAGTCGTCGTCTTGACACCGCCCGCCGTTCCCATCGGAGAGCCGCCGATGAACATGAGGATCATACTTACCATCGCGGAGCCGTCCGAGAAGTTTGCCTGCGGGATCGTCTCAAAGCCGGCGGTTCGCGTCGTCACGGACTGGAAGAAGGCCGCCATAGCCTTCTGCGCCGGTTTTAAGCTGCCAAGCGAGGATGCGTTGTTCCAGTCCAGCGCGAGGATCAGAAGCGCCCCGCCGAACAGAAGAATGACGGTTGTCGTCAGAACCAGTTTGGTGTGGAGCGTGAAGCCGCGCACGAAGTTTTTCCGGGTCCGTTTTCCTTTTACAAGATCCTGCACGCGCTCCAGAACTTCCCACCAGACCGGAAAGCCAAGGCCGCTTAAGAAAATCAGGCCCATCGTCGTAAAGTTGATGAGAGGGTTCGTCACAAACGGGGCGAACGAGGATTCCCCGACGAGGTCAATTCCGGCGTTGCAGAAGGCGGATACGGAGTGGAACAGGCTGTAGCCGATTCCCTTCCAGAAACCGTATTCCGGCACAAACCAGAAGCTGTAGAAAAAGGCTCCCGCCAGCTCCACCGCCGCCGTGCCGATCAGCAGCTTCCGCACAATACCGACGCTGCCCTTTAAAACCGGCAGATTGTAAGTGTCCTGGATCAGTTTACGGCTCTGCAGACTGATTTTCCGGCGCAGGATCAGAAACACCATCGTCAGGCACGCCATGATGCCAAGACCTCCGAACTGAATCAACCCGAGGATCACAATTTTTCCAAAGGTACTCCATGTCGTCGCCGTCGGAACGGTGACAAGGCCCGTCACGCAGACAGATGTCGTTGCGGTAAACAGGGCGTCGAGCCAGTAAACGCTTTTTCCGTCCGCCGCAGAAACCGGCAGGCAAAGAAGAATTGTCCCCAGCAGAATCACCGCAGCAAACCCCAGCATCATAATCCGCTCCGCCGGTGTATGCCATTTATTTTTGCTTTCTTTTTCGGCCATCGCTCCTCCTATTCTGCCGCTTCATTTTCTGCTTCACTGCTGTAGTAGAGCTTTCCGGTCTCACTGTCCGTCACGGTAATATCCGCAAAATATTCCCCGCAGGAACCCTCACACTGGTAATAGACGTCAAACGAAACCGTCATGTCATCTTCTCCTTCCAGGTATTCCGCGTGAACCTGATTTTTCGCGGTCCGCGTCGTTCTGCTCCACACTTCATCATCCGCAAGAAGCTCCTTTTTGATCTTCACAGGAAATTCACTGGATGCAATTTCGTGCTGATTGGACTCGTTTTTGATCCGGTAATAGAGATTCATGTACAGCCCGTCATCTTCCTCATGGAAAAGCCAGCCGTAGATATCATCCTCCGCAACAATCGTCGGCTGGATCAGCTCAGCGTTTGTTTTAGTCGTGAATGCATTCATCTCATGCGTAAACTCATTCTGCATCCGGCGATGCTTCATCAGCCAGCTGCCTTCCTTCACACCGGCCGCAGCCACGGCAAGAACGACAGCGCCGATGCAAAGGCCAATGATTTTCTTTTTTGTCATTATTTAATTTCCCCTTTTCTTTTTGAAATACAAAAATAAGATACCCATAAGAACATACTTATGAGTATCTTATCAGTTTGCACATATAAAGTCAACGGAGCCGGTGGAGACTTTCCTGCCACCGTTGTGTGTAGTTTAAAATTATCCTGAAGCGAGGAATATCCCCGTCAATGACGAGGATATCTTCGATGCTTGTGTTTAATAATCTGCTTAAAATGAGAAAGTTGTCCAGACTTGGCAGGCACTTGCCGGAAATCCATTTATAGACCGCCTGTGGATTTTCAAAACCCATGGCATTCTGAATGTCTCTCACGGTGTATCCGCTTTCACGAAGAAGGGATTTGATGCGGCTGCCAGTTTCTTTCTGCTGGATTGACAAATAAATTGGTTCCATCCTGCACCTCCATATGTTTAAGCCATCCCGAAACACAGTTTTATCTTATCATCCGGTACTGGAAAAATCCAGTTTTTTCTTCCTGTTTCTACACAACCCGAGTGATCTGTTCGTACAAAAGGATTTTCTTTTCATCTACATTCCGATTGTCATGTGCTGCAAGATTGTTCCGTCCCTCTTCCATCTCTTCTTCGGATGCAAGCTCCTCTTTCCACCAGCTCAGGTGATTGATCCGGTACGGCTTCCAGCCGCGGTCAAAAATCTCATCTCAACGACTCTCTTGCATATGCGCTTTCCTTTTTACCGGAAGAAGATGTTTAGCTCTCCTGTTTCTTTTCTTCTATTAAATGATGATTCAGCCATTTTCCTGATTTGAACCGGATGGTAAAGAGAATGGACCGCAGGCTCCAGTCTGCCGCCATACCGATCCAGACCGCGATCGGGCCGAATCCCCATACGCGGCACAGATAAATGCAGAGACTCACACGGCACAGCCACATCGTACAGCAGGACGTGATCATGGAGAATTTTACATCTCCGGCAGCCCGCATGCCGTATCCCGGGACAAACGCCATGACCCAGCAGAGCGGCTTTACAATCGTGATAAAGATCATCATCTGCATGCAGAGCTTTGCACTCTCTGCCTCCATACCGCCGATCATCGTAATCGGTTTTGTCAGCACAAATACCAGCAGACAGCTTGCAACGATAACCACTTCTGACAGCCAGCACAGTTTTTTAATATAGTAGATTGCTTCATCCTTCCGGCCCGCGCCGAGACACTGACCGACTACCGTCATCAGTCCGATGCCGACACCAATCGCAGCGACACCGTTCAGGTTCTCAAGGATGTTCGTCATCGCCTGTGCGGCAATGGCAACCGTGCCAAGTGTGGACACAGTGGACTGAATCGCCAGCTTTCCAAACTGGAACATACTGTTCTCGATTCCCGATGGAATACCGATGAACAGTATTTTTTTGATCAAACCAAAGTCCGGCCGAATGGAAAGATACTGCTTCACAAAAATCGGTTTGCTTTCATCCCGAAGCTTCCACAGTACGACAACCGCACAGAAAATACGCGAAATTAAAGTCGAAATCGCGGCTCCTTCGACACCCATATGGAAGCCGAAAATAAGAATGGCATTTCCGCCGATGTTCATAAAGTTGGAAATCACCGAAATCACCATCGGACTGCGGCTGTTGTTCTGCGCCCGCAGAATGGATGCGCCCGCATCGTAAAGACCGATAAACGGGAATGACAGCAGCGTAAACAGGAAATACACCTGTGAATTTTTCATAACATCCGCTTCCACTGCCCCGAAAATCACGCGCAGCAGCGGAACACGGAAAATCAGACAGCCCGCGGATAATGCGACGGACAAAACTGTCATAACAAAAAGCACCTGTTGTGCCGAACGGATTGCTCCATCCCGTTTTTCGCTTCCAATATACTGCGAACAGAGAATCGCTCCTCCTGCCGCCAGCGCAGAAAGCGCCTGAATGACTAAGATATTAATGGAATCCACCAGCGAGACTGCCGAAATTGCGGCAGACCCGACATTGCTGACCATCATCGTGTCGACAGTTCCCATCAGGGAAGAAAGCAATTGTTCAATGATGATTGGAATTAAAAGCTTGCGAAGATCCGTGTTACTGTATAAATGAGTTTGTTTTGTTGTAGTTTTCATTGTTTTTGTTTCTGCATGACCTCATCTGCCGGATATGCTTTGCCAGCCCTGCCTTTTCCACACCTTTCTTTTTTCTCTCCATTCTATTCCATTTGACGATCCATTGCAATTATTTCGCGAATCTTGCTCTTATCTGATTATTTTTATCAAGCACAACATACTTTTCTATCTCATAATGACTTTTTCAGTCTTTCCAAATCTTCGCTGTCCGGGTGTGACAAAGCACGGTCAAAATTCTGAATCAGCAGATCAAGATTGGCCGGATGTTCCGGGTTTTCTTTCATTTTCATATACCGTTCGCGCACAGACTGTGGCATCTTTCCCTGGCACATATACTCACCGATGACCGTATTGCTTGCATCGATCGACTGTTTGACTTGTCCGAGAATCTTTTCAAAATAGGCATCACTTCCGCCAAATCCAGCTGTTCCAAACAGGAAAATCTTTTTATTTTTTAATTTCGACAACAATTCTAATGTCTTTTGATCTGCATTCCCTTTGTCCGTCCAAAATCCGATATAGCATACGTCGGATTGCGGTACCTGCGAATCGTTTGTGCCAAAATAATCGCATTTGTCCTTTGGCAACGTTTCATAGATTGCATCAGCCAGCTTCTTTGTATTACCCGTTAAGCTGCAAAACAGGATCGAATAATGTTCTTTTATCATAGCCCCTACACCTCCAGTTCAGGTATTTATGTGGAAAATCCACTTTTTCGTAAATTGTATTATCTCTTCAGATCACATCTCGATTTCGCTTACGCTGCATCCCGATGTTGCTTCTCACTATTTCCTCTCAGGCTTTTAAGTCAAGCGGATATTCGCAATCCGCTTCGCTACTTGCTCATAACCGAATAGCTGCTTTGCAGCTTCAGTTAAACTTAAAAATATTAAGTCCGGTTTCTTCATCATGAACTCTGTCCACTCTTCCGCCAATTACCGTGATGACCATCTCACAGGTTGCACTGACAATCGCTCTGTTCAGGTGTCCTCCAACCACCTCGCCGTTCTGATTTCCGGCGCTCATATGAAGGTGTGCATAATATTCTCCGTCCATTGTATTGATTGTACCTGTCAGTGATGTAATTTCATAATACCCTTGGAAGCTGTTTGCATCATATTTCTTTTTGTCTGTCTTATATACTCCAACTGTGAAATCGTTGATCGCTCCAAGAGCCTGGATACTGGCAAGCTTTATATTCTCCTTTATGGCAATTACCTTCAGCTGCTCCAGTATTTCCTCGTCTTTGTCAATCCTTGCTACTATGACATTGTCAAATTTTCTGTATTCCATTTTGTTCTCCTTTCTCTTTCCGTCTGCCACTTTTCAGATATTTCCTGCAATCATCTCAATATTTGTTCAGGAAATGCTCCCTGTTCGGATACTCCTGCCGATATGCCCGGAGCGCGGCTTCCCGGAGCAGGGTGAATTCTTTTTCCATACGAAGCAGGCGGGGCGCCTTAAAGGCGATCACACTGATCTGCTCGGCGATTTTTTTCGCGATTCCTTCTTCGGATAATTGTCCCATGCCGAATACCAGAGAGGTGAATCCTCTGCCTCCTCTGCTGACCTGAATAAACTTCAGGAATACATTGTACAGTTCATCCTCAAGAATTTTCTGATATCTCTCCTCTGACTGCATGGCTTCCGCCAGGCACAACGTGGAGAGAATCCGGGCTCCCATCTTTCTTCTGTCGCCTCCCAGATCCAGAGAGGTTCCTTCCGCCAGATACTTCAGTTCCATCAGGCATTTGACAAATTCATCCTTCTGGAGCCTCCGTTTTCCGTATCGAGCCGTCCAGAGCCGAGCCCGGTATTCTTCTTCCCAGGCTTCCTCCTCTCCGATATATTCTTTTAAGATCTGCTGCCGTTTTGCCGGATCTGTCTCCTGATAAAAATCTTTGGTCCATGTATGTTCCATCTGTTTTTCCTCATTCTGTCAGGCGGATATTCGCAATCCGCTTCGCTGCTTGCTTGATTGGTTTAAAATAAAGACACGTCTTCACTTACTCTTTCTGCCTGCAAACGCAGTCTTCCTGCTTACATTTCGGAGTGGGAAATCGTCTCTTCTGCGTTCAGGTACTCATCGATGTTGCTGCCGTCTACCTTCTGATATTCTGAAAAATAATACCGGCCTTCTTTCAGGCTTTCCTGGTCAAATTCCTCTCCCTCGAACAGCTCCACTGCCATTTTCGCCATTTTCTTTGCCTGATCCACTCTGTCATTTAGGATGCTGCCCTGCATCTCTCCTGCCTTTACGGCTTCCAGAGCCTCTTCCAGGCCATCAATTCCGAAGATCACCGGCCATTCTTCACGGACATAGCCTGCTTTCCGATAGGCCTCCACAGCCCCAAGTGCCATCTCATCGTTGTTGGACATAACAAGTTCAATCTTTTTTCCGTACTGGCTGATCAGACGGTTCATGCGGTTTTCCGCCTGTCCCCGGTTCCAGTCCGCTAACTGATAGCTTAGCTTTTCCAGTATAACATCATTCTTCATCAGTGTCTTTACGGAATACTCTGTTCTGCTGATGGCATCCTGATGGCCTGCTTCTCCTTCCAGAAGCACGTATTGGATCTTTCCATCCTGATTTTTATCGACTTCCGGATGGCTCTTGATGTATTCTTCTGCAATCTCGCCCTGCATAATCCCGGACTGTTCTGCATCACAGCCCACATAATACAGCTTTTCCCACTGCATCAGGTCTTCCCTTACCGGTTCCCTGTTAAAAAAGATCACAGGAATGTCTTCATTCCTTGCCATTCGGATGATCCGGGACGGAGCTGTCCGGTCCACAAGATTGATACAGAGCACATCACAGCCGGCATCAATCATCTCTTCCACCTTTTCGTTCTGTTCCTGCTGATCGTCGTTTCCGCTTTTTGTCGATACGATAATCCTTCGTTCTTTGTTTTCCATGGCTTTCAGCTGCGCCTTCAGTTCATCCGTCAATCCATTGATAAAAGGATCATCCTGAGTGTAGGTTATCACTCCGACCCGCAGGGTTTTCTCTGTCTGGTCCGACTTGCCGGAACACCCCGACAGCACAAGCACCGCACTCCCTATCGTGGCAGATAATAATACTGCCACCCTTCTTTTCTTTTTATTCATAGGAATATAAAAACCTTTCTAAATCTTCGTCCATAGAGAAATTTTCCTTGCCAAGTACCTGATATTCGGTTATATATCCTTGCATTTTATAAGACCTGTGCTCGATCCTTTTGGTTATTTCTTCCACACTTTTATAGCCGATTTCATATCCGTCCGGCACAGCCAGCCCCTGAATGTTTCCGTTATCCAGAAGTGCAATCGTCTTCAGACTGTAACCCACTCCATAAAGCTCCGCGCCCTCGTATGTTCCATTTTCTGCCTGCTCTCCAAACTCTTCCAATATTCCTGCATCCAGGATGACAAGAGCATCCGCCTCTGTTTCCTTCTTCATCCGCTCCACAATGTCCTGTTCTTTTCTCCGGTAAATACACCAGCTGATCTTGCTTTCGCTGCCTTCCAGCGCCTCGTTCAATCCACAAATCTCCGCCTGTACAGCCTCGGACATTTTCCAGTCGGCGATAATTCCGATCTTCTGCTTTTTTGTTCTCAGCCGTTCTCCCAGCCATCTTCCGATCTCCCGGTAATCCGGCTGGATCGTGGGACTGGCAGTTTTCCCTTCTTTTACCGCCAGACCATCTGCAATCAGCAGATACGGTTTATTTCCACACTCTTTTTTCAGCATATTTTCCGTCTCATGACCGGGTGCCGGATATATGATAAAGCCATCAATATCGTTGTCCTTCTGTTCCCTGATAAATTCTCTTTCCGCCTCCGGCCCGTCGATCTCTTCCGTATTGCAGATGATCATATGAACGTTGTTCTCTGCCGCAGCCTGCTTCATTCCCTTGATCAGGGCATCCCAGCGTTTGTCACCGGACTCCGGAAGAATCACCGCAATCCGGGGCTCTGCTACGTTCTGATCGAAAATTTTCCATACAAAGAATACTGCCAGCAGCAGCAAAAGAAACTCAATTATAAGAAATTTCATTCTGTTCTTTTTCATCCGCCCGGTCTCCTCTGTATGTATTTTTGTAATTCCAATGCTTCTGCGTTTTCCGGTGTATATGGGATTGCCGGAATACGGATCGTAACCCTTGTTCCTTCGTCCGGTTCGCTTTCTATGGAAAGTCCGTATTCTTCGCCAAACATCAGCCGGATTCTGGAATGCACATTGATCACACCCACGCCGGAACCGTGCTTCGGAACCTTGCTGTTATCCGTCAGAATATTTTCCAGGACTTCTTCCCGCATGCCCATCCCATTGTCTTCGATGGTGATCAGAATGTCCTCGTCTTTCTTTTTTCCGCTGACGATGATCATGCCGCCATCATCCTCATCCATATTGCCAACGCCATAATAGATGGCATTTTCCAGGATAGGCTGGATCACCAGCTTTACAATGCAGTAGTTTTCAATCTCTTCCTCAATCCGGAATTCTGTTTTAAATCGCTCTTTGTACCGGGCCAGCTGGATATTCATATAGCTTCTGCTGTGCTGCAGCTCATCCTTAATGGGAATGATGGTCTTACCCCGTGACAGACTGACACGAAGTAATTTTGCCAGTTCGGAAATCATACGAACCGCTGCTTCATTTTCCTGGGCTTCCACCATCCATGTGATGGACTCCAGTGTATTATACAGAAAATGGGGGTTGATCTGGCTTTGCAGGGCATCCAGTTCACTTTTTCTTCGTTCATTTTGCTGCCGGATGATCTCGTCCATCAGTTTTTCGATCTGTTCATAGGACTTCTGCACAGAATGTCCCAGATGGCGGATCTCCGAGGAGCCGCCGATATAGATATCCGGTTTTCCTCCTGCCTCATGGGCCTTGACGGAAGCATCCAGCTCCCGGATCGGTTTGGATATCTTCCGGGATACCAGCTGATTTCCCTCCAAAAGCATGACCAGAAGAACCAGAATCGTGGCAAATACATAGTAACGGAAGTTCTTGTAGTTTGCCGCCTGCACGCTCTCTGGCACAACACCGATCATCTTCCAGCCTGTATAGGCTACGCTGCCGACGATCACGGTCTCGTTCTGACCGCCGGAACGGATCTCGTAGGTTCCGTCCTCGTATTTTGCCGCGTCCAGACTGTTTTCTTCAAATAATCCGCGGTTTAACTCCGTTCCCCGTGGATGATAGATCATCTCTCCGTCCTGACTGGTCAGATAATAGTAGATTCCGCCGGAACAGTCATTGATCTGCTTCATCACGTCCCTGATCACAGAATATTTCATATCCAGTAAAAGAATACCGGTTTCCGGTGTCTCTCCCTTGTTGACATCTACATACCTGCTCAGGGAAACGACCCATTGGTACCGATAAGAGCCGTCCTCAAACAGCTCCTGGATATGCGGTGTGGAAAAGTGTATATTTTCAATGGCATCTTCCGCATTTTTATACCATTCCTGCGTCTGCACCTTCACATTTTTCTTTTCTGCCGCCACCGGCTCCGATGCAATCAGATTTCCTTTGGGGTCATACAAAGCCAGGCTCTGGATCTTATCGGAGTTGGTCTCATAGAGCAGACTGAACTGCTCCGAGAATTCCCCGCTGGATATATCAAACTGCTGGACCACGTTGTAGTTTGCCCCGTTTATAATCTGCCGGATATCCAGCAGGTCTGCATCTAACCGGTCCACGGTAGCCTCTACAGTAGCTTCCGTGTTGTCCACTGCTGTTTTTTCCAATGCCAGCTTGAATCGATGGTAAAGCAGCAATCCCATTACAATGATCGTAACCAGTGAAATCGCCATAAGGACAGACAGGATAATCGACTGTATGTTAAATACGATGTTCTTCCTGGAATCCGGCTTTCTTTTTCTATCTTTCATGTATTTTCCCTTTCACCTGTTCCCTATTTTCCGGAAGCTCTGTATTTGGAAGGGGAAACACCGAATTTCTTTTTGAATACATAGCTGAAGTAGTTCGCATCCTGATATCCCACTTTTTCTGCGATCTTATAGCTTTTTTCATCGGTGTTCAGCACCATTTCTTCTGCCCTGTCCATTCGGTAATCGGTAAGATAGGAGACAAAGGACTGACCGGTTTCCTTTTTAAAGATGGACGAAAAGTAAGAATTGGACACACCAAGATCTGCGCACACATCATCCAGCGAGAGCGCCGGTTCCATATATCTGTCTTTTACGATGTTCTGTGCATCGGTGATGATCCGTCTGGAGGTACTGTTTCTGGTACTTCTCAGTTTTTCGCTGATCGCCATAGACATATTGATAATCCAGTTTGTCATAGAGCTTTCATCCAGCTGAGTCACTCTTTCGTAAAGATTCTGTACATTTCCGGAAATTTCATTGAAATCCATGGAATTATTGGCACAAAATTTGAAAAAGCCGCTGACAATCTCCATGGTAGCCAGATTGTACTGGCTGATGGTGGCTGCATTCTTATGGAGCTTTTCTGTCTCCTTGATGGCTTCTTTCCGGATCTTCTCCTGATCCCCTACATGGATGGCACGAAACAGCTCCTGCATCCTTGTCTCTTCTAAGGGAACCGCCTTTTTTGACTCTTTGGGAACGATCTCCGCGATATTGATGGCTCTTTTCGTTCCGTACAGGACACGGTAGGATACCGCCTCTCTGGCTCCCTCGTAGGAAATACTGATATCGTACAGACTGTTGCAGACGGTTCCGATCCCTGCGGTAACCGCCGCCCCCATAATTCTCCATGCCCAGCGGCAGAACCGGTCACACTTGTCCGTCAATTGAGCTATCTCATCTTCTGAATGGAGTTCCATAATCAGAATGGTATTACCCATATAGATGAACTCCTGGCAATTACAGTTCTCCATCAGCCGCTGTTTGATCTCCCGCTCCACGGACATGGATAACAATAAGGGATTCATGCCATCCGGCACATCATTTTCCGATGTATGAAAAATCATGCAGCAAAACAAAGGTCCCTTCATATCCACCCGATAGTCCAAAAGGAATCGTTCATAATCCTCTTCTCTGACCCTTCCCTCGATCAGGGAAATAAAGAAATTGGACTGCAGCTTTGGTAATACCTCCTGGAAATAGTCTTCCAGTTTTTTTACATTTAACTTTTCTTCCCGTTCCCTGTCCAGTGTGGTTTTCAGCTTCATCAGGCTTTCTGACAGTTCGATGGCGCTGATGGGTTTCAGCATATATTCCTTGATCTCCAGATGGACGGCCTCTTTCGCATATTCAAATTCGTCAAAACCGGTGCAAAGCATAATGTAAATATTGGGATAGTCCTGGTTCAGTTTTCTTGCCAGCTCCAGTCCATCCATGTAAGGCATTTTAATGTCCGTCAGTACCACATCCGGCTGAAGTTTTTCCACCAGCTCCAAAGCCTTCACGCCGTTGGTGGCACTTCCCACTACGTCAAATCCCAGATCATTCCAATGGATCTTTTTTTTCATAACATCGATGACCTCTACTTCATCATCGACAAGAATCACTTTATATTGTTCCATTCTTATCCCCCTGTTTTCCGGAGTACGTTGTTGTTCCTTCATTATAGCAGAAGATTGCTCTCTGCTGAATGAATAGTTACAAAAATTTTGTAATTATTCAGAGCCCCATCTCGATTCCGCTTACGCTGCATCTCGATGTTGCTTCTCGCCATATGAAATTCCAGAAAAATAGCTCATTCATGTAAACATGATTCGCGATTTTTCTTCCATTTCGCATGGCTCTGAATAGTTACAAATTTTGCCAGAACAGAATAAAAGACCGCCCTAGTCATCCATCGGACGACCGGGCTGTCTTATATTCTATCTGTTTATGAATCTTTCATTATTTTTTCTGTACATATTTCAGACAGTCAAGTGTTACGGCTGCCAGGATAATGATACCTTCGAAGATGAACTGAAGGTTAGTATCAATACCAAGAATTGTCAGTGCGTATGTCAGGGAGGTAAAGATCAGTACACCGGTTACAACTCCGGAGATCTTACCGATACCACCGGTAAAGGATACACCACCAACTACGCAGGCTGCGATGGCATCCATATCCCATCCCTGTCCGTAAGCTGCACTACCGGAACCAACCATACGGTTACATTCCAGCCAGGAACCGAAGCCATACAGGATACCTGCCAGCATAAATGCTCCCATTGTTACTTTAAATACAGAGATACCGGATACTGCTGCCGCTTCCGGGTTTCCACCTACCGCATACAGGTTTTTGCCAAAAGTTGTTTTGTTCCAGATAAACCATACAATGGCAACTGCTGCAACAGCCCACAGAATGATGGTCGGGAATTTTCCGATCTGCGGAATGAAAGTATTCGGGATGGCAGAATCAATCGCACCGAAGGATACACCCTTGGTCGCATAGGTAACCAGACCGAAGATGATCAGCATGTTCGCCATGGTAGAGATAAACGGATGCATTTTGAATCTCGCCATGAAGAATCCGGCAATCATGGCAAATGCTGTCGTAAGGATTACACACATTAACAGTGCAAACAGTGCTTTCGCTGTAGCAGGCATAGCGGAGAAGTCAAATACATGTCCGAATACGGCACCTGTATTGATTCCGTTATGCATGATGATGGTTGCTGTAACCATACCCATACCAACCATACGTCCCACGGAAAGGTCGGTACCTGTTAACAGGATCAGACCGGCAACACCAAGTGCAAGGAACATACGCGGGGATGCCTGCTGTAAGATATTCAGGATGTTGGTAACAGTCAGCAGCTGTGTATTTTTAACGATCGGTGTGATGATACACAGTGCGATGAAGATCAGAATGATTACGATATACAGACCGTTTTTGTACAGGAACTGAGATAAATCGAAGGTATATCTGTAATTTTCCAGTTTCTGTATTCTCTGCTGCGGGAATGTAAATTTGGAAGCCCGCAACAGGTCGATCAGGTGATATTTATGCATGAATGCTTCATGTCTTCTGTCCTTGATCTCCTGAAGCTTCGATTCGTGAGCCATCTGTGCATCAAACAATTTATTTTTGAGCACATATTTCTCAGCCTTAATCTCTTCTGCATCCTTCAGAGAAGCAACCTTTTTCTGATGCTCGCTCTTTAGATCTGCTTTGACCTTCTCATATCTGCTGTTTTCTTCTGCTTTTGCAGCTTTGCAGCTTTTGTTTACTACGTCGTAATAATCCTTTTTGTAATGCGCGGCCAGATAGCTTTCTGCCTCTGCGATCAGCTTTTTGATTTCTTCTTTGTTGTCTGCTTCTACTTTTTTTGCATTTTCCAGCTCTTTTTTGCTGTTTTCAATGATCTTATCTCTCTGTGTTGCGGATAAGTTCTTGTTTTCTTTTGCGATCGCGATCTGTTTTTTCAGATCGCTCACTTTGTCAAAGCCGTCTGCACGTAATGCATCGATTTTTTTCTGGATTTCTTCCACATATTCATCGATCGGCTTCAAAAGCTTTGCTTCTTCTTCCGACGAAATAATAACGCTGTTTTCTGCCATTTCCAATTTTCCTCCTGTTACAGGTATTTAGCACTGAGTCTCAATAATTCTTCCTGGTTTGTTTCTTTGGTATTTACGATTCCGGCCAGACGTCCGTTAGACATAACACCGATTCGGTTGGTAATACCAAGAATCTCCGGCATTTCGGAAGAAACAACGATGATTGTTTTTCCCTGTTTCGCCATATTGATAATCAGTTCATAGATTTCATATTTTGCTCCAACATCGATTCCTCGTGTCGGGTCATCCATCATGAATACGCTCGGTGAACGTTCCAGCCATTTACCAAAGATAACCTTCTGCTGATTACCACCGGAAAGGTTGGCGATCATATCATCCGGTCCCATACATTTTGTATGCATGATCTTGATTTCTTCAGCCGTTGCACGCACCATCTTGTCATGCGACAATGCGATTCCGCTCTTATAATGTTTCATATTCGCAATGGTAGTATTGAATGTAATATCGCCCTTCAGGAACAGACCATTGGCTTTTCTTTCCTCTGTAATCAGAGCAAATCCGTGATCCATGGCATCCTTCGGGGAGGAGAAGTTCAGTACTTTTCCATCATATACGATATTTCCTTCTGCTTTTGTACGAATTCCGAAGATTGTCTCCAGAAGTTCCGTACGACCGGCACCGACCAGACCATAGAATCCGAAAATTTCTCCTTTTTTGATATCAAAAGAAATATTCTGCAGTTTCGGTGCATATTTTGTTGATATATTCTGTACGGAAAGAATCGTTTCTCCCGGTGTATTGTCTACAGGCGGAAATCTGTTGTCCAGAGAACGTCCAACCATGGCGGCGATCAGTTCGTTCATATCCGTTTCTTTACTTGGCTTGGTCATGACCAGGCTTCCGTCTCGCAGTACGGATATTTCGTCACAGATTTCAAATATTTCATCCATTTTATGTGAAATGTAGATCAGGGCAATTCCCTGCGCCTTCAGCTGACGCATCATCTTAAAGAGTTTTTCAACCTCTGGTGCAGTCAGGGATGATGTAGGTTCATCCAGTACAATGACTTTGGAATGATAGGAAATCGCTTTTGCGATCTCACACATCTGTCTCTGAGATACAGACATTTTCTTCATTGGCTGCGTCAGATCAACTGTAATTCCCAGTTTTCTGAACAGGTCTGATGTTTCTTTTTTCATTCTTCCTTCGTCGATCACTCCAACGGAATTCTTTGGGTATCTTCCAAGGAACATGTTATCTACAACACTTCTTTCAAGACACTGGTTCAACTCCTGGTGTACCATTGCCACTCCGTTTTCCAGTGCATCCTTCGGACCGGAGAAATTCACTTCTTTTCCGTCCAATACGATGGTTCCTTCATCTTTCTGATAGGTTCCAAAGAGGCATTTCATCATTGTCGATTTTCCGGCACCGTTTTCACCCATCAGTCCCATAATGGTTCCAGGTTTGACATTCATGCTAATATGTTTCAGAACCTTATTTCTACCGAACGATTTGCTCATGCCGTTAATCGATAAGATATATTTATTCTTATCTTCTGTCATAGCTGCGCTTCCTTTTCTTAGTAAAGAAGGGTATCATTGCTGACACCCCTCTATAATTTCATTCATTTACGGTAACGATTCAGAAACCTCATCTCGATTTCGCATGGCTCTGAACCGTTGCCATTTACACTTTTATTCTGTCTCAAATTATTTGGAGAGAAGTGATGTATATGCTGCTGCATTATCGGTCTTAACCATGTTAATTGCAAAAGCATCATACTCGCTCGGGTTTCCAAGACGGTTTGTGATATTGGACTCTGTCTGTCCGTCTCCACCGATGTAATCTACCTTCAGGTTCAGCAGATCATCATATTTCTCCAGCAGAGGCTGATAGGTAGAGCTCAGGAAGTTATCCGATGCGTTGTAGATATTCAGCCATACTTTTTTGGATGGGCTCTTGCTTTCATCCAGCTGTTTTGCAACTTTATCGTAAACTTTTGTGGAATCTGTGAAATCGTTGTAGTTATCGGCTGTTACAGCAATATTTAATGCGTAGTAAGATCTCTCTTCTTCGCTGTATCTGTAATCTTCACCCCCTGTCAGGCAGTTGCCGGCTTCATCTGCTGTACCGATACCGGTATCAATGTCTACACCGTCCAGTGCGTTACGCAGAACTCTCAGTGTCAGGTAAGCCTGAACGTCTGCATGCTGAGAAATTGTTCCGCCATATCCTTCACCGATTGCTGCTACAGCATCGCTGTTTGCATCGTAACCGAAGGTAGGAACTTTGTTGTCTTTTGCCCATGCATTGAACATTGACATTCCCATACCATCGTTATTGGAAACTACAACATCGATCTGATCACCGAAGGAAGCTGTCCATGTTCCGATCGCGTTACCAGCTGTTGCAGCATCCCATGTTGCACCTGCTGAGTTTTTCATTTCCTGAGAAGCCAGCTCACGGATGGTATATGTTTTTCCGTCTACATCCAGAGTTGCATCCTGCACAACCTTTGCTTTTCCGTCTACGTTTGTTCCGGCCGGTGTAGAATCTACTCCGCCGTCTGCATCTACACCTGTTCCAAGTGCGGAACGAACACCACGTGTACGGGCGATAGAATCGTTATGTCCGATATCACCGATTGCCAGAACATATCCGATTACGCCGTCACCGTTTCTGTCGATCGTGTCTGCGTTTTTCTTGATGTAATCCAGAACCATCTGTCCCTGCAGTTCAGCACCCTGGTTTGCATCGAAACCTACATAATAAGTATTTCCGTTGAAGTTCAGAGCATCTTTGTCCAGTTCGCCGGTAGCACTGCTGGATGGCTGACGGTTGAACCAGCACAGAGGTTTGTCCTTGTTTTCTACGCTTCCGCCCGTTGATGCCGTAGAATCTGCTGTTTCTGTTTTCTGGGTAGAATCTTTAGACTCTGATGGGGATCCGCCACAACCAGCCATGGATACTGCCATAGCTACTGCCATAATTGCTGCTAATGCTTTTCTTTTCATTTTTATTCCTCCCGTTTGGTGATTTTGCTAGATTCGCTTCGTTCCTAGCTGATGAATTCATTATAATCACAAGCGGTCTGAAAAAAAATAGAATATTTTTGGATTAGTTATTGAAATTTTTGGTTATTTCTTGTCGTAATTCCCCAAAACTCCAAGAATCATGCAAAAAAGCAGTCCCACAGAGCGCAAATTACTGCATGACAGATTTTCGTCGTACCTCGGGTACGCCTTCCAATCTGTTTCCTGTAGTTTGCGTTCTGCAGCACTGCTTTTTTTGTATTATTTCTTACTTATGCTTTAAGCGGGGTAAGAGCTCTAAAATCCTCTTGCAGGCGAGACTGCATCAGCTTTCTGACGTTTTAGCATCTTTATATTTTCGCATCAGAATCATATAGCTTATGATCAGTAAAACAGCTGCACTGCTCCATGCACAGATCTCGGCATAGTATATTCCCTCTTCGCCGATCCATTTCGGCAGCAGCAGCGCAACGCTGACACGCATCACAAATTCCGCAATGCCGCTGGCAAGCGGAATCAAAGTATTGCCCAGCCCCTGGATCGCGGAACGATACACATGCAGCAAATACAGTATCCACAAAAAGACAGCCATGATAAACAAATACTTATATGCAATATCTAACACCTGTCGGATCTGCTCCGGTTCACCGGATACAAACAGAGACAATATATTACGCCCAATCAGCACCATCATACCGGAAATGAAAACAGAAGTGAGCACTGCCATATACGTACCGCTGCGCACACCTTTTCGGATTCTCTGATATTTCTTTGCGCCAAGATTCTGCCCTACATACGTTGTAATCGCATATCCATAGGAAACGGCTGCCATCTCCAAAATTCCATACAGCTTGTTCGTTGCCGTAAATCCGGCTACAAACAGAAAGCCAAAGCCATTGATCACATACTGCACCGTAAGTCCTCCCACAGAAATGATCACGTTCTGTATGGCAAGAGGAGTCCCCAGCTTCAAAAGCCGCAGACTCATAGACGGCTGCCTGTAAAAATCCTCCTTTTCCAGTCGGATATCCCTGATTTTCCGTAATACAAGCAGACAGTACAAGGCTGAAAATCCCTGTGCAATAACGGTCGCTATGGCTGCTCCGGCTACGCCCCAGCCAAAAACTGCCACAAACAGCAAGTCAAGTCCCACATTGATCACTGCTGCCACGGTCATTGCAATCAATGGAGATCTGCTGTTTCCAAGTGCCCTCAGGATCGCCGCAAAGATATTATAGGCAGCTATAATCGGGACTCCCGCAAAAATCAGCCGTAAATATAGCATCGTCAGATCAATAACATTATCCGGTGTCTGCAAAAATAAAAGAACGTGATAAACTGCTCCTTCACTTACTGCGAGTACAATCACAGACAGTAATGCTGTCATAATATAGCTTTTCGCCACCGCACATTTCAGATTTTCCTTTTCCCCTGCTCCATAGTACTGCGATACAAGAATCGAAAAGCCCTGTGTGATACCTGTCATGATGCCCAGCACCAGCCAGACCAGCCAGTCTCCGGCGCCTACTGCCGCCAACGCTTCTACTCCTACCACCTGGCCAACAATCATGGTGTCCGCCATCGTATAAAACTGCTGGAAAATATTTCCGAGCATCAGTGGTATGGCAAACGTTATGATCAGTTTTCCGGGGGATCCCGCAGTCATATTCTTTTCATTTGTTCCCATAAGATTAAGAAGCTCCTTTTCTCTCTTTTCCTCCTGCCGCTATTTTACAGGGGACCCTTGCGAAACACAATTCTATTTTTTCACAAAGTTTTTCCGATATTTTTGGTGGCTATTACTTTCTTTTGAGGTAAAAAGAGATTTTCGTTGGTTTTCCATTACAGAGTATGAAAAAGAAGCAGCGTATTTGAGACGCAGACATAATATGCATCCAATTACGTATCGGATTCTACATCTTAATTCCGCAGTATTCCCATGTCACTGTATCGAGCAAGAGGAACTCCTCTGTTCCAATTGGCTTTCCATCTCTGTAAGTTGAAAACACATCCGTGCTAATCAGATTTCCCTCTTTCGTAATTGCATCCATAGGTGTATGACCTACAACCTGCAACAACTTACGTGGCTTATATAATCTCATTTTTGAATGCTGTGGTCTCAGCCAGATCGGCGATGCATCATTCCACATCTCGATTCTTCCGAGCTGATTAATCGTCTCTAGCACAGCATCCACATCATTATATTTTGCTCGCGGAACATATTCCTCTACAAAGAAATTCAGTACGCCTCCATGAGAAAAGAGAACATTGTCTATTCTCTGAACATATTTAATGGGATTATCTTCTGGAACAGCCTCTCGCAAATCCAACAACTTTCTTTGCACTGTCATTGAAGCCATGGAGCTATAACCGCTCTCCAGACAATGCCACAGATAACTCAAATCGTGATTCCCGTAGCACCAGGCTGTTTCCGGAAATGCTTTTGCAAACCGAACAGCCTCATCATAAGTTTCTTCATAAAGTCCGACATTATATTGCTTGTCCCAATCATCAGGGATGTCCATCAGACATACCGCTCGATCGGCAATTCCCTGATGCATAAGAGCTGTAGCCTGTTTAAACATCTGCGGTTTAAGATGAACATCAGGAATTACTAATATCTTCATACCATCATACCTTCTTATACTAACCTTCCTTTTTCGCTACAGAAGCAAAATAGGTATACTTATTTCTTGCCTGTGATTCCCCTGCAAATGCCTCCTGTAAATTCTTCTCTGTCTGTGTTCCTGCATATTCGTTTGCCGCCATCTCTTTTACCTCCGTTTCTTTACTGCTTTTTCAAAATCTGATGCCGGGTGCTTGCACAAAGGACATATAAAGTCATCTGGTAATTCCTCGCCTACATATTCATATCCGCAAATTCTGCAACGCCATATTGTCTGACTGTCCTCTGTTTTTCCAACCTCCTGTGGCTTAGGCTTAATATTATTCTGATAATAATCATATGTTACTGAAGGAACATTGCTTAAAACTTCCATATCGGTTATCTCACCGATAAACATCGTATGTGAACCCAAGTCCTCTGTTTTAGTAACTGTCACAGAAATGTATGCATTTGTACCTTCTGTAATATAATAAATACCATTTGTGCCCCTGGCACACTGCTCAAATGCTTCAAACTTATTGGTATCCCTTCCTGATTGGAAGCCAAAATGTTTGAACAATTCAAATTGTGCCTTCTGACTTAAAACTGATACAGTAAATTTTCCGGTTCTTTGAATCATATCATGCGTATAATTTGCCTTATTTACACAGATACTTAACTGGTTTGGTTCCGAAGCTGCCTGAATGGCTGTATTAATGACGCATCCGTTATCTTTTTCTGCTTCTTTAGCGGTCAATATAAACAGTCCATAACTCAACTTATACATTGCTTTCCTATCCATGCTGTTCCTCCTTTACCTTCTCCCTGCATTTCGGGCAAATGCCTTTAAATGAAATATCATAATCCACAAATTCAATTCCATGAGTGTTATGAATTCTTTCCAGTAAATCCGGTATTTGATCCATATCCACATCAAAAATTTCACCGCACTTTATACATCTTACATGGTAATGATTTTTCAATGTAAAATCAAATCGGTTCGGTCCATTCGGAACTTCAACCTTTCTTAATGCACCTTCCTCTACCAATATATCAAGATTTCTATATACAGTTCCTTTTCCAATTGTTGGATATGCTTCTTTTATAAATTCATACACTTCATTTGCCGTAACGTGTCTTCTCATTTCGTATACGGTATTTCTTACGAGATCTTTTTGAATGGTATTTCTCCTACTTGTCATTCGTCCTCCTTATTAGGATTAGTTCTTAATAAGGATTATATACCACCATCATCCTGCTATCAATAAAAATAGTAATAATTCTCATTATTACAAAAACTGCCAAACTGAGCATCTTTTACCTGAATAACTATTTTATTTTGCGTTCAAATACATATTCTGAATCTGAAGATAAATCAGACCTAAACGAATATCCGAGTCTGTCAAATTTCTGAATCTCCACCGGATTTTCAATATTATTTTCCGCTATGAATCTGACCATTTCACCACGAGCCATCTTGGCATAGGTACCTTTTGTTACCAATTTATCTCCGGATAACTCACAAAATACAATCGTAATATATCTGTCCTGTGATGTCAGATACTTTTCTATACATTTTGAGTATTCTTTTGATGCAAGATTAATGATAATCCTCCTGTCATCGATTATTGAGCGGTATAACAATTCTCCCCAGTACTCATACAGATTTTTTGCATCTCCAATTCCAACCTTTGCCTGCATTTCAAGACGATAAGGAGTCACACCATCCATTGGTTTTAAAATGCCATAAAACGCGGACAAGATTCTTAAATGATTTTGCAAATACTCAAACTGCTGGATTTCAAACACAGATGGTGCCATATATTGAAATGCAATCCCTTCATATGCTAAAACAGCCGGAGTAAGCCTGTTATAAAGATCCATATTTTCCAATCTGTTAAAGTTCTGCTCTGCAATCTTGTCATTACATTTCCAGATAGCTTTCAGTTCTTCTTTTGATTTGCTTTTCATCCAGTTTAATACTTCTGCTGTCTTATCAATATAGACAGGCAGTTCAACCGGTGCTAAGTTATCGGTATCTACAATCATCTTTTTTGCAGGTGATAAAATAATCTTCATTATGCCAATTCCTTAAGCATATTTTCAGGATCATCTGCCGCCTTGACTTTATCATTTGCCTTTATAATGATTCCATGCTCATCAATAAGATATGTAGTTCTTACTACACCCATAGATACTTTTCCATAATTTTTCTTTTCTTTCCAGACATCATATGCTTCAATAACTTTACGCTCCGGATCTGCTAATAGCGTAAATGCCAGTCCGTATTTTTCTTCAAATCTCTTGTGAGACGCTACAGAGTCCTTGCTTACTCCGAGAATAACAGCTCCCTTCTCAGTAAACTGTGGATAACGCTCAGAAAAGCCACATGCCTGCTTCGTACATCCTGGTGTATTATCCTTTGGATAAAAATATAAGATCACTTTTTTTCCTGCATAATCGCTTAATTTATGCATTTCTCCATTCTGATCCGGCAATTCAAAGTCCGGTGCTTTTTTTCCTAACTCTAACATTTACTATTCCTCCGCTTTTGTATTTTCCACCTGTTTTCTTGTTCTTTTATTACCTGAAATCATTTTATGTCCCGTATACATAGACATGATCATACATATAAGAGTGCTACACGCAAAATACCTATGACCTGATTTGGATCCTTTATATCCAGTATAAAAAGTTCCAATCATAGTAATTAACGCTCCGATTGACCAATACTTATGTGCTTTCATTTTATACCTCCAAATTGATTAAGCTGTTTCCAAAATAAATATCTCTGGATCATTAACAATATTATACATTCCATCCATTACTTTTGACAAGCAGGGAAAGAAAAATACTCAATCCAAATACAAAAGGATGTATCACGATAATTCTTGCATTACCTTGACGCATCCTTTCGTGTTGTATTTTTTTATTCTTCTTTTCATTATTTTTTAATTTACAGATACCCTGCGTCATTGTTCCCATTTGGCAGAATGTATACCAGGTTCGTGGCTTATATGCCTTAGACACTGTGCTGTTTGGCTCATAAACCTCAACCTCCTTGTGCTTAGAGTATATGAAGTTTTAGCTTTATCTTGTAAGTTTGCGAATATCCGTATAAACAAAAAAGCCCTTTGAGAAAAGGATTTTTCCTCTCTCAAAGGGCAAGTTGGCAAACAGGAAGTTTTGCATACGTTATTCTTCTAATATTTTTGTAGAGTTCGCATAGAAAAAGTGTTACAGACTTTTTCTCACAGTCTCCAATCCCATGTAACCATCACCAGTGTTAAAACCTTTCATTGCCAACTCCTCCATTTCTTTGAATTTTATGATTTAATCTTCTTTGATGGTTACAGTGTATATCAATAGGTGGGGTATAAAAATCCCTGCTCTTTTATACTGCTATCCTTCTAAGACAAAAGGCCCAGAATACTTTTTCCTGAGCCTTTCCATCTTGTTGTTTTCAATTATAGATAAAGCTATTATGCAACATTCTGATTCTCATCATCTAGTTGAGGTAAATCTTCATCGCTACCAATTGCTTTTAAACCTAACATTGTTACCGTCACTCCCAAAGCTAATGTTACAACTCCCCCAATCGTCTTGAACACTCGCTCATGAAATTTCTGCTGCTGTAAATATAATTCCGTTATTTTATCAGCTTCTTCCATCATTTTTTCAGAAAATTCCCTTCTTTCCTCCTCTGTTAAGTTTTCTTGTTCCAGCTGATTTGCGAAGGTCTCAAGAACATACTGATGTGCATGAACTGCTTGTTCATATTCTTCTTTATTTGTTTCTAAAATTGTTTTGCATAACTGTGTATAATTTTCTATTGCTGATTCCACAAACTCTACATATACTGGGAACTGCTTTATTATTTCAAGCGCCACTTCCTTTTCCATATATGGAATCATAGATGTAAACTCCATCACTTTATCCTTTGTTAAATTTCGAAATGATTCAATTTTTAACGCTTTTTTTACAGCTTCTTCTGAATGATATCTTTTTCTTATTTTCTTTTCCATGATTATGTTCCTACTTTGCTTCTTTGCGAATGGTGCCAATTTTTTTGTCACTTCTGGTATCTCTTCCATTTTTGTTTCTAATAGTCCCCGGTGGAAGACCATGCTTCTTTTCAAATGTTCCTACTCTACAATCACTTCTAGTTTTCCTCATGTTTTTCTTCCTTTCATAATTCCGTATCAACAATGCACTTGTTGTTTACTGATGCTTCAAGTATAATAAAATCTATAAAGAAAATACACGCACAGCATGTGGACTTAACACCTGATAATTCTCATGTTCGGCGATATACGGGGAGGTTATTCTCATGGGGAAACAATCTACAAGAGAAAATAAAACAATTTATCAGATTTGCCGGGAAGAAGCCGGTCTTACCAGATTAGAAGCCAGCGAAAAAATGACTGCTGTTTCTGATTCTAAAATTGAAAAATTTGAATATGAAATGCAGGAACCTACACCTTATGATATTATCCAGATGGCAGACGCTTACGGGCGACCAGATCTCTGCAATTATTACTGCTCTCATAAATGCGAAATCGGTCACCGTTATGTCCCGGAAGTCGAAGTTTCTGACTTGTCCAATATAATCCTGGAAACCATTGCCAGTCTGAATGAGATTAATCCTCTTACCACACGTCTGATCCAGATTGCCCGTGACGGTAAGATCAGTGATGATGAGATCAAGGATTTTGCTTTTATCAGTAACAAACTGGATGAAATTTCTCTGGCAATAGATTCTCTGAATCTCTGGGTTGATAAAACAGCCGGAGAGCAGGGACTAAACATCGAATTGCTCAGAGAAGAAAAAAAGAAACAGAAATAAGTATGAAAAAACAAGGCAGCGAACCTATTTATGGTTCACTGCCTCTTTCCTTTACATATGCTGTAACTGGTTTATGATGTATTCCGTTTTGCGGATAGCTTCTTCCACCTGATGTCTGGCATTATTGATTCGATCCTGCACCATCCAATCCACAACAAATCCATCAAAAAAATAATCTGCAAAGGATAAGAAGTCTCCAGTATTGATGTTTAAATTACAAGCCATGTTCACATCATTTAATTCCCTACTGAAATTACGAAGATCATATTTCGCCTGTTCCATATTTTGTCTGGCCTGATCCATCTTGGAGTGTTTCAACATCGTAGAAAAGAATCCACCGCCAAACATATCCACCAAGCCCCAATTCTTTGCACTGTTCAGGTTCTCTTTTGCTGTCCGAAGACTACTTAACGCACGTTGTCCTGCTTCAATCGCTTCTCGTTTCTCTTTTTCTATATCATATCCCATAATTTCTTCCCTCCTCGTATTTTTATGAGTTAGATGATATAAGTGCAATGATTCCGCCGATGATCAACAATGGAAGTGCAATATAAATCAGTCCGCCAACAACCATTCCTATCAAAATCACCGGGAAAAATACAACTGTACAGAGCAGCTTTAAGATTCCCCAGGATGCTTTTACACCAAATATAAAAAATTTTCCAATAAACCAGATCATGCATATAGCAAATAATAACGATAACATATTCTACTCCTTCTGACTCCTGTTATGATTTGAATCATTCATTTTTTTGATTGTTTACTTGATATAAACTCAGATGTATTTCTCACACCGATTTTACTACTGAATTCTGGGTTCTTCTCTATTTTTTCAATCATCCGAATTATCCTTATTCTCTGTGCTGTATCCATCTGCTCACCTCATTCTAACAGTTCTGCCTTTTGATATTGTCAGTATAACCGGATAACTTTTCAAAATATATACCTAATACAAAGAATTGAACATATGTAATTCTCAATTTTCGAGGAATAGTTGTTCCTCCTGTTCTTTCATCAAAATTCTTCATCACGGAATGCTTCCAGATATTCATCAATAAGATCCAGATTAACTAACACAATTCGTTTGACATGGTATACTGCTCTGGCATCTTTCGCTAACTGTTAGAGTATATGAAGTTTTGGCTTTATCTTGTAGTTTGCGAATATCCGTATAAATGAAAAGTCTAATCCCCCAGCTATGCTGGGGGATTAGACTTTTCATTTAGCTTGTTTCTTGACTACTCAGGAAAAATATTTCTACCCTCGCCCCACCTGTATTTTCAGAATTTGAAAGTTTAATACCTCCACCATATTTTTCAGCCACAGTTTTTGCAAAAAATAGTCCCATTCCATAATGGGCTTCGCCATTTCTACTTGTGTCATCCATAAAAAACTGCTCTGTGCCATGCAATAATGCTTCTTTTGTAAATCCTGATCCGCTATCCTCCACAATGAATGTCAGCCGGCCATCCTGCTCCTTTGCGTCAATATAAATGATTCCATTTTCTTTTGTATGCTCCACTGCATTCTGAATCACATTCATTACGGCTCGGAACATTGGATCATAAGCAATCGTTACCTTTTTATCACTTTGTCCCGCCTTCCAATCTATTTTCTGGTGATAGATTTCTACCAGTCCGAGTGCCTGTTCCTTTATATCTGCGAAAAAATCTTCTAACCTCACCGTTGTATAGGTAACATCACTGCAATTCCATGATTTTGTGACATCTATCAACTGTTTTACATAACTTTGTATCTGTGTTGTGCCGTTCAAAACATAAGTGATATTATTCTTCTGTTCTGTGGTCAGTTCAGTCTCTGAAAGTAGTTCTGCATTTCCCCGTACAATCGTAAGAGGTGTTTTAATATCATGCGCCAAAGCAGACATCTGTTGTTTCTTTTCCTGCTCTGTTTTCCACTGCTTTTCTAAAGATTCTCGCAATGCATCTCGCATATCATCGATTGCCGATAAACAGTCATCAAACTCTTTGATACCGGAACAGGATGTCTCATATTCCAGATTTTGATCCTTTATTTGTCTGATTGCGTCTAATACAGGCTGCATCTGCTTTTTGATTCTTTTTCCAAAACGTATGGACGGAATGATGATAATCGCTACCGCTCCAATCACTGACATAATACTCATCACATTCTGTGGTCCTATAAAATGCTCCCTCAAAAAAGCTGAATGATATTGAGGTGTCAGGCGATATTGCAATACAACATATTCATTTTCCCTTACAATTACTTTATAAAAATATTTCCCGGATGCGTTTCCGTACTTTGCAACATTCCATGCTATCTGTTCGTATTGTTCTGACAGATCTCCACCTATTTTCTCTCCATTCTCTGAAAAGATTACATAATCACAAAGTGCGGGAATCATCTCAGCAGTCACTTTATCTGCACGTAGAATCGTATCATATGCTTCATTAATCTTTTGCTCTGCATAATTTGCCGGATAAATACAGCCCACACTAATCAAAAGGCACAGCAGCAGATAAGCAACAATCACCAAACCAACTAATGATCCAAGCATGACCAGTACATATCTCATAAAAATCCTGCTGAGTGCATTGCTTCTCTTTACTCTTCCCATTTATATCCAATCCCCCAGACTGTTTTTATCGGCATATAATCATAATCCGCAAATTTTGCTCTTATATTTTTGATATGCGTGATTATAGTACTGTCATTACTCTCATTGTCAAAGCCAAAGACCGCTTCCAATATCTGTTCCTTCGAGAAAACCTGTCCTCTGTTTTTAGCCAGAAATTCACAGATTTCGTACTCTGCTTTCGTAAACGGAAGTTCTTTATCATCCATCAACAGTTTCTTTTGAGACATCTGAATGCAGACTCTCCCTAAAACCATCCGGACAGAATGTTCCCTGTGCTCTCTTCTAAGATGTGCATTGATCCTTGCCCGAAGTTCCATCACTCCAAATGGCTTTGAAATATAATCATCTGCTCCTAAAGAAAGTCCGTTTACCAGACTGTTTTCCTCCGTTTTTGCCGTAAGAAACAAAATCGGACAATCCACAAGTGCCCTGATTCTTTTGCATAATTCGAAGCCATCAATTCCAGGCATCATAATGTCCAGTAAAATCAGGTCATAACGATGTAATTCTTCCATATTAATTTTTAGTGGATTACTTACTTTGGTAACCAGATGTCCATCCTTATTCAAAATGCTTTCTATCATTTCCAAAATTGCCGGTTCATCATCAACTGCCAGTATTTTTGCCATAGTTTCCCTCGATTCTATTCCGATATTCTGTTTCCTTCCCAGTGGTTTACCCACCAAAAATAGTATACCATACTAATCCCTGTAAATATTAAGCAACCTGGTATGAATGACAACCATTCACCTACACTAGTTTCTCCCAATACAGATTGCAGATAAGTATATGGTACTCTACCCGTCCAGCAGACAAATACATATTTCCACACATAATCTCCAAGTCCGGTAAGCATCAATGCACTAATTAGTCCTGATATAATCCCTGCTCCAATGGATACCCCTTTTCCAAACTGAAAAGCCAGAATCAGCTGCCACAGATAAAGTGGAACACTGCTTCCCCACAGCAGCAATGCTGCAAATATACATCCTTTCATGATTTCGATATCGCTTGATGCGATTCTTCCAAATCCAATTCCGAATATGATTGCTGTCAATAGGATAGAGCACAGACACAAAACCAGTAGCATCAACAGTTTCGATAAAAATGCTGCAGGTTTATCCGGTAAAGACAACAGGTTTTGAAAATTACCTGCATTTTGTTCTTGTTCCATCACACTTGCTGTAAAAATTCCAATAAGTACCGGAAGTCCTGCTCCTATTGCCTGATAAAATGCAATCACTTTCATATTTTCATTCCATGGTGAAAAAAAGTAATATATTAAAAATATAACGCTGGTTATAATCGGAATCAGTAAGTGTGCCAGAATCACAGATGTTCCTTTCATCTTTCGCAAGTCTGCATTAAGAGATCTTCCAATCATCTTATTTCACCTCTCTTCTCTCAAACCATTTCAAAAACAGAACCGTTACAAAAACAAACCAGATGATTGAGAGACACATTCCCGGAACAATGACTCCCGTATCCAAAAGAGGATTCCCTGCTTCTGCGGCAAGTCCATTTGGTAAAACATGAAGCAACGGGCACATCATTCGCATAGGGATTGCAGAAACAAGTACATACCAGATTCTGGTTTGTGATATTACCACACCGCTGACGGTAATAAACAGGCAGACGAACAGGTTTACAATCATTCCAAATCGTTCACTTAAAAATAAAGCTACCGGAATCTCCCATAACTCAGAAACCGTCAGAAACAATACTGCAATCAACGCTCCTCCAACTGGAACATGTGTCGTTAGAAGAAAGCCTCCAAGCGTTGCTCCTGCAAACACAATCACATTAGAAAACAAAATCATGTACCCAATATAAATAATTTTCCCCAGCAACAATTTTCTTCTATCTGTGGGAATAGTCATTAAATGATAGTATTTTATCTTTTTCTCCTGCGCCACAGAAAGATAACAAAATAGAGCAATCATCCCCGGCAGCAAAAGTGTATACCACCAGTTCCAAACACTTTCTGCATAAGCATTTGTCATCCCAAGAGTAAATATAAATGCCATGACAAATGTAAGAAGAGGAAATCCCCAGATAAACTTTTTTCGCATGGTTCTTTTGGCTTTTTGATGTTCTGCTTTTATAATATTAACCATGGATTTCACCTGCTTTCTGGTTTTTTCTTACCACATTCATAAACAAATCTTCAAGATTATCTCCCTGCTTTAATGCTCCTTCGTATCCTAAGATTCCACCTGAAATAATCCCGACTTTATCTGCAAGTAACTGTACCTCTGAGAGAATATGACTGGAGAGAATTACAGTGATTCCCTGTTCCGGAAAAGACCGGATCAGCTCTCGTAATTCCTCGATTCCTATTGGATCTAATCCATTCGTAGGTTCATCCAATATCAAAAGTTCCGGTTCTCCAAGCAATGCCATTGCAATGCCTAGTCTTTGCTTCATTCCCAAAGAAAACTGTCCTGCTTTCTTCTTTCCGGTGTTTGTAAGTGATACAATCTGCAAGACCTCATCAATTCTGTTTTCATCTGTACCAAGCAATAATTGTCTTACCTTCAAATTCTCTCTGGCGGAAAGATTTTCATAAATAGGCGGATTCTCAATTAACGCTCCTATTTTTGATAAATCTTTCCTATCCAAAAGTTTTCCATCAAAGTAAATCTTTCCTGCAGTTGGTTTCATCATACCAGTCAACATTTTCAATGTGGTAGATTTTCCCGCACCATTCGGTCCAAGCAGTCCATAAATCTGTTTCTTTTCTATATTAAGTGAAACATTATTTACCGCTTTCTGCTTTCTAAAATATTTACACAAATTTTGTGTCTGCAACATCATTTCCATCTTTACTATCCTTCCTTCCATATTTCATTTCTTACTGAAATATAACCTAACAGAAAAAAATAAAGATTTGATGAAGATTGCTAAATAATTCGTCTACTCTATTTTTATTCTCGTATGGAATAAACCATCATTAATAAGGGTAAGATCACTGGTGCAGTTGACATTGACAATATGTATGAATTTGCTTCTTCACACTGCAATGATTTCAAGGATCTCCGCGATGATGAGGACATTGTTATCAATCGGGAGTGGATCCTTAACAAACTTGCCGAAGCAGAAAACGAATAGTATATTTGGTGGCTACACCCCCAAGCCCCTGTAGAATCAATAACGCCGGTACTGGATATCAAAATCCCGCACCGGCGTTATTAATTGTAATTCTTTTTTCTACTCAAATAAACAGCTTATCTGCCCTACAAACTGGAATTGAGATTTCATATATTCCAAGGGATTTAATAACTGTTATATTTTATTATCAAATATCTCTCAATCCCTTGAAAACACAAAGTTTATCGCAGGTGAGCTTTCCCTTATTGTTTCCCTTGCGTTATATCGTCCCACCAGTGTTTACGAACTCTGATAAGGGCAAAAACAAGGGCAAGAAAATTATATAAAACAGTATAACACAAAATAAAAGTGACATTGTGAACTGATTGAAATGCTTCTGATTTTTGCAACAAATGATTGATTTAACGATAAGGAGATTTAATACGATGAGAACAATATTTGCAGAATACAATCCCAAGCGCAACAGTATTGATGTTTACACCTCTGTTGGCTATATGCTCCGCATTGACTGTTCTCCCACCGCAAAGGATTGTATCAAGTGCCGCCCTAAATGTGTGCCGCGATCTCCGGCAGCTTCCCGCGTCCATGCAAACTCAATATCGGCGGTTTCCAGCCCGCAGCCGAAAGAGGACGCAAGCAGCTTCCCGTCTGTCTTTTCGGGATTTAAGATATAGTCTATCGCAGCCTTTAAGGTTGATTTAATAGGGTGCGTCTTTGTAACCGCCATATCTCGTCCACCGCCTTTTTAATGTCCTCTATATCCTGCCTGTAAACCGTCCCCGTCGCATTGGCGCGTTTTGCAATTTGGTTGATGTTCCGGCTCACCGCTTGCAGTTCCCGGATATATGCTTTTGTGTCGCTTCGGTCAACGACAAGAATATACCCGTCTATCGCCATTTTACGGAAGTATGCCCCATACTGCTTTATGGGAAGCTGCTTCATCTTCTCGTCGATCAGCCGCTTTTCTTCTTCCGTAACGTAAAACTTCATCTGTATATTTCTCTTTCGGTTTTCCATTTCCGCACCGCCTTTCGGTATAAGGGTTTGGGATTATCCCAACAAGCATTTTCCGCAAACGGGTACTCGTTTGCTGTGCTTGCTATCTACTCCATACCCCCACCGAAAGGCGGTATTTGTTGCGCGTTCCTTTGATTTTGGACGCAAAAAAAGATTGCAGCCGCCATGCGCTGCAATCTCCCGATTTCTCATATTGTGAGGTTAATCCTCTGCTTTTTCGACTTCCGTTATCTCCCTTGCTGTTGCGGTTACAATCCGTATGCCTTTATCGCTCATACCGTCCAGCAGCGCGTCAAGCTGCCGCCGCCCGGTGGATTTCTCCGCATTGCTGTTCGGGAAGAAAAATTGATCTACCGAAATATGATACCGGGTTACAAGGTCATAGAATACCTGTAAACTCGGCTGTTGTCCCTTGTTCTCGATATTCGCAAGGTAGCGCGGGGAAATATATAACTCGTCGCTTACCTTTTTGCGGCTCTCGCCGTATTCATTTCTCGCGGCTTTTATAGCTGCCCCGAAAGCCTTAAAGTCGTACAATGGTACGGGTCTTTTTGCCATTTTCATTCACCCTGTTACATTTTACAGTTCACCTTTCTTTTTGGATATGTCCACACAATTCATATCATTAGGTTAAATACTTCCTGTTGTGTATTGACAGTAGACTGATTTTCTGATAAAATAAAATTTATGTAAAAGGAGGTGGCGTTTATGTTGCATAGCATGCGTATTAGATAAGCATTGAAAAAAAGGATTTTCCCATTTTCAACATGGGCTTTTTTGTCATGCTTATTTTGCGGATGCTATACAAAAAACTAACGACGTATAGATATAGTATAGACATAGTGCAAGCTATGCCTTAGTTTTGTTGTACTGCTCTGTGCATTATAAATGCAGGTCAATGCTCATGTTGAGGATTGACCTGCATTTTTTTGTGTAAAAAGGACGAGTGAAATATAATGCTTAAAAAATATTGGATAAAATGTCCGATTTGTAACGGAAAGACGAGAGTTCAAGTATTTCATAATACTGTATTAAAAGATTTTCCTCTTTTCTGCCCTAAATGCAAATTGACGCATATCATTGATGTAGAAAAATTAGAGATTGTAATCAAAAATACAGAAAAACAAACTTTTATTATTTAGAAGAAAGGATATAAAAATGAAACGTTTACCTAAATATACGCCTGCGGAAGTACGGAATGATCCATACGGATTTACTTACAAAGAAATGTCGGAAGTTATTGGCGAGAATGAAGCAAAAGCCTTATATGAAGAATTATATAAGCAATTACCACGCAAAAAAAATCTATCAATGTTGGTAAAAAATATTTGCAAAAGCAGTGATACTGAAAAGTATGTTTACGAACTGAAAGACAACAAATACATTGAAACGGTTTTTATCAAGCGGCGAGATGGTGGAACTGTTTGCGTGAGCACACAAGTCGGTTGTCCTGTTGGTTGTATTTTTTGTGAGTCCGGGCGAAATGGCTTTGTTCGTAATCTAACATCGTCAGAAATCGTACAACAGATTATATTGTTGCGTCGAAAAGTAAACCGTATCGTTTTTATGGGTATGGGAGAGCCTTTATTCAATTATGACAACTTGATAAAAGCAATCCATATTCTCCGAGATAGATATGGGCTCAACTTTCCAACCGACGGCATTACCATATCAACAGTTGGTCCGGTCGATCAATTAAAAAAATTGCGCGAGGAACATCTTAAAATTCAGTTGACAATATCTTTACACGCAGCAACACAATCTGCAAGAAATCGTATTATTCCTCACATGCGCATATATGCTATTGAAGATGTTGTTAAGCAAGCCTTATCCTATTCTGAAAGGCATAATCGCAAAATTGTCTTTGCGTATTTGCTTTTACCGGGTATAAATGACCGGCCCTCAGATGTAAGACAACTTGCAAAATGGTTTCGGGGCAAAAAAGTTATGATTAACGTGTTACAATACAACCCAACAAGCAATTCAAGAATTAAAGCACCACAGAAACGGGAAATAGTTGCATTCAAACATCAATTAGAGCAAGCAGGACTTGAAGTTACTATGAGAGTTTCTCATGGCAGAGAGATTAACGCGGCTTGTGGACAGTTAGCTAACACATATAATAAATTCAAAAAAAAATGATTAAAAGTGCCAGACGCATAGACGCAGAGCCGATAACGCATTAGGTCAAAAAACCTATGTGTTATCGGCTTTTTTATTTAATATTGCGCAAAAGCCGCTGTTCCCTATTATAGAATGGATTGCGGGTAGTGTATTAAAGTCGCCCTTTTTTAAGGATACGGCGGTATCGGGGAGGTATCGCCGTGTCCATTTTTATTTACTGTAACCCGCCTAATGCTTTGCGGTCAAAAAAAGCTATGCTCCGCAAGCGGGATATTCCGGCTATGAATGTGAACTGTCAATACATTTAGCTACTGCTTACATTTCCTTTGCGCCCGTCCGCGTCTTGCGGACGGGCGCATTTTGCTTTTTTCAACTTTTTTCTGAAAAGCGCACTCAAGAGCCATCTCCCGAACGGGTACGGAGCGAAAGGGGCAGAGAGGACAAGCCCTTAACTCCCGTCCTCTACTCCACGCGGGAAGGAGGTGAACTCTATGGAGCTATCTTCTTCCGACAAGGAAAGAATACAACATCAGTACGACGCATTAGCAAAGAAAACTTTGGTCGGCGAAGCGAAAAGCCACCGCCGCACTCTTGCGAAACGCGCAGCACGCGAAGTTACTTTTTCGGATTTGAGCGAAAGCGAACTCGCGCAGCTTTTCACAACGGACGAATACGAAAGCGATTATTTCCGTTTTCAAGTGTCCGGCTTTGATGTACTCGTCAAAAATGAACTGCTTGCCGAAGCCCTTAACGCTTTGCCCGAAAGGAAACGCGACATTATCCTTTTGTCCTACTTCTTGGATATGAGCGACGCGGAAATTGGCGAACTGCTGAATGTTGTACGCACGACGGTTTTCCGGCACAGGAAATCCGCGCTTGCGAAAATCAAACAGTATTTGGAGGGAAAAGCAGATGATGAATACCGTTAGGAAGTCTGAAAATCTGTTGCCGTTCCCTGTCATTTCCGCAGCGGCAAACGGCGACACAACCGCCATGTGCGCGATCTTGAAGCACTACGAGGGTTACATAGCGAAACTTTGTACCCGCACGCTGAAAGACGACGCGGGCAATACCTATTCCTATGTGGACGAGGAAATGCGTAACAGGCTGCAAGTGCGCCTTATTACCCGCACCCTTGCTTTTCATGTAGGATAATCTTTTAGCCCATGCGGGGAGCGTGTCCCCTTTCCACGCTTCCCGTTATGGGCTATTTGTCGTTCCGCAAAAGCATATCCGCTGTTGATGTGCTTTTGCAGGCCGACAAAGCCTATTGTTCTTTGACAAAGAAAGCGGCCTTTGGTGCGCAGCATAACAGGCAAACGGGTACATTCCGTCTGTACCGAGCCAGTCGGCGGGTACGCCATGACAGCTTTTCCCCATAGGGGAAAAGCCGAGCGAGAACTACCGCGCCGTAAAACAGGTTTAGCAGCTTGTGGGCGACGACATACAAGGCGGCACAATGATACTCCCGCGTTGAACACCCTCAAAGTATTGCGCGGCGCACCCATAAGCATGGGCCGGGGTGAAACTCCCGTGAGGTTGCAGCTAACAACCGCCCGTTTTTGCCTTTTGACGAATATAGTTTATCCATACAGGAAAAGGAGGTTTTTCTAATGGATAAAAAACAGACAATTACAACCGAACGCAAAATAGGGAAAATCACCTATCTTGTTCAAGCGTTGCCGAGTGAAAAGGCAACCGATACAATCCATAAAAAGATTGAGAAACTCATTGTAAAGGATTTGCAGAAAAAGCCCGGAAATCCGGGATTTTTAGCGTCCGAGTAGTGCATTAGGCGGCGGGATATGGTATAATGATAGCAACACATTATACCTGTTTATTCGGCTGTCGGAAAGGAGGACTAATGTTACAGTCGAATAAAATCACCGCCCTTTACTGCCGTTTAAGTCAAGAGGATATGCAAGCCGGAGAAAGCGGAAGCATACAGCACCAAAAAATGATACTTCAACGCTATGCGGACGAACACCATTTTTTGAACACAAAGTTTTTTGTGGACGACGGATTTTCCGGCGTGAGTTTTGAGCGCGAGGGGCTGCAAGCGATGTTGCAGGAAGTGGAAGCCGGACGAGTGGCGACGGTCATTACCAAAGACCTTTCCCGTCTTGGCAGAAACTATCTGAAAACGGGCGAACTCATAGAGATTGTATTTCCCGAAAACGGAGTACGCTATATCGCGATCAACGACGGAGTTGACACAGCGCGGGAGGATAACGAGTTTACCCCCTTGCGGAACTGGTTTAACGAGTTTTACGCCCGCGACACAAGCAAGAAAATCCGCGCAGTTAAACAGGCACAGGCGCAAAAAGGCGAGCGCGTCAACGGGGAATATCCATACGGCTATATCCCAGACCCGAACAACCGCCACCACCTTATACCCGACCCGGAAACCGCGCCGATTGTCAAACAGGTTTTCGCTATGTTTGTTAGCGGCGTGCGTATGTGCGAAATCCAAAAATGGCTTGCGGAAAACAAAGTCTTGACGATTGGAGCGTTGCGCTATCAGCGTACAGGACAGGCGCGGTATCAGCGGGCAATGATCGCCCCCTATACTTGGCCGGACAAAACGCTCTATGACATATTAGCAAGGCAGGAATATTTAGGGCATACCATAACCGCGAAAACTCACAAGGTATCCTACAAGTCGAAAAAGACCCGGAAGAACGAAGAAGAACAACGCTATTTCTTCCCAAACACCCATGAGCCGCTTGTTGACGAGGAAACCTTTGAACTTGCGCAAAAGCGGATTGCTACCCGCCACCGCCCGACAAAAGCAGCGGAGATTGATATTTTTTCCGGCTTGCTGTTTTGCGCTGGTTGCAGACATAAGATGTATTACCAACAGGGCGTAAATATCGAGCCGCGCAAGTTTTCCTATTCTTGCGGCGCATGGCGCAACAGGGCAAGGACAGGCAGCGAGTGTACCTCTCATTATATCCGCAAAAACGTACTTCTTGATTTAGTGCTGGAAGATATGCGGCGGGTTTTGCGGTATGTTAAGGAACACGAACAGGACTTTATCTGTAAAGCTACCGAGTACGGCGACATGGAAGCGAGAAAGGCATTAGCGCAGCAGCAAAAGGAACTTTTCAAAGCACAGGCGCGTATGACCGAACTTGACACGCTTTTCCGCAAGCTGTATGAGGACAACGCATTAGGCAGACTGACAGATGAACGGTTTGTGTTTCTAACTTCCGGCTATGAGGACGAAAAGAAATCCCTTGCCGCAAGGATAGACGAGTTACAACAGCAGATCGCAACCGTTACCGAGCGAAAAAGGGATATATCAAGGTTTATTCAGATTGTCGGGAAATACAGCGACATACAGGAATTGACCTATGAAAACGTCCATGAGTTTATCGACCGTATTTTGATACATGAATTAGACCGGGAAACCAACACCCGGAAAATCGAAATCCATTATAGCTTTGTCGGACAGGTTGATACCGAGCAGGAGCCGACGCAAGTTGTCAACCATGACCGCCGCAACATGGTAGATGTAAAAAGTATCGCTATCTAACCCCAGCAAATGTCAGCCCCGTTATTTTATCCGTTTCCTCAATTTTAGCCGTTAGCATTATGATTGGATAAGTGTATTTCTTTCGGATAAGCTGGCAAAGTGAAAAGCCGTTCATATCCGGGAGCATAATATCCAGAATGGCAAGATCAATGTCGCCGCTTTCAATACACGACATGGCATCCGTTGCGCAGTAAAATTTATAAACGACGTAATTTTCGTTTTTCAAGTAGACCTCCAACAGATCCGCTATATCTTGCTCGTCATCTATAATCAATATCTTTTCAGACATATTTTCAACTCCTTTGCTCATATTTCCAATTAAGTATAGCAAATACAACATCTAAATTCACAATGGATTGCCTGAGAAATTATTAAGATTTTCCTAACTTTCGAATTTAGGCAACTCAAAATGCTAACGTAATTTACATATCAGTTTTTTATGTGTCATACATATTCTCCAATATACTTCCATATAATGCACAGATTGACTTCACAATTGCATGCCATGAAATATCAGCAGCATAAGAATAATTTTTTTGATATGTTTTCCATAAGGTCTCCATAACCGGACTTGATTCAATTTCATCAAATATTTCTCTTATATCCTCAGCTTCTATCAGGTCTAATGTTCCCCTTTTTTTGGCTGTAGCCACAAGTGCAGTCCATAAAACTTGTTTTTGGAGTTGTTCTCCATACAACTTTTGTAAAATATAAATATCATAAAAATCTCTCATTCGTGTATTTGTAACGTTTCGACTAACAACAGTTTCCAATTTTTCAGCCAATACCGTTTCCAGATTATATGCCCATACCTCAATAGTGCGGTCTTCAAGCATAAGATTAAATTTGTACTTGATTTCTCTTGGTGTAATTACATCCCCTGTAGAAATATCAATCTTTAATGGTGTGATTACACCATCAAATTTCGTTTCCATGCTTACACGAACACCAGGATAATCTGCTTCTTCCATGATTTCCGATATCCGTTTGACCCGAAATGAAACACCATCGTCCAGTGGAATTGATATAATTTGGGATATAATCATTTCTACATCCTCCACACTAACATTAGTGCCTTTTATGGTAGCATCCAGATCCATAGTAGCTCTGGCATCCAGACCAACCATTGCCGCCACAAGCATTCCACCTTTTAATATAAACTGGTTTTTATACTCTGATAAAGAAATTCGTTCTAAAAAACGTTCCATCATATAATTCCGCATCAAAATCTGTGCATCTGCGGATTTTTTCTTTGACATATTACGAATTAAATCCTTTAATTGTCTTGCCGTTGTTATCATCTAAAGTAACACCTCCAAATATGGTCTAAGTATGTTTTCAACATGAAACATAGCTGCGTATTTCATAAGCATCCGTAAGTTTTTATCCTTACGTTTTGCATATTGTTTCAATGCGTCTTGAAAGACCTGCATTTCAACATTTTTTCTGCTACGAAGCAGATCACAAATTGTTCTCTCCATGTCATAAACGGGAACGGAATGTCCGAATGATGTCTGCATAGCTATGATTCCTATTTCATGTAAATCCTTTTTTACTGTGTACACTTGAAAACCGTCTTCCTGCAAACGACTTGGATTATATCCAGTTCTTACTGTTATGGTGTATTTCAAAGGCTCTCTGTCCGTTAAATCATGAAAAAACAATGCAGTTTCATGAGAAAATACAGCTTGACCACAACGTAAATGCAAAAGGTACATTGCATCTGTCCACGTATCCGGCGATACATACACACCATGAGCAGCTTGTTCTAATCCTCGTTCCTTCACATATGCATAAAACACAGACTTACTAATTCCATTATTTAGAACTTGAAATGTCTGAATTGTCCCTCCACATTCACGCAACAACAAATCTAATTTTTCAAACTGAGTCATATGCTTTCTCCTTTCGTGCTAATATGATAATATATATTAGCACGAAAGTAAAGACATATAGTACCAATAAAATATCGGTATTTTTGTTTTAATGATATCCCCTTGTTTCTCGCCATCCCTTTACATACCACCTGATTCCAACATATACCAGTTGCACGAATAATAAGAGAAATAGCAGATTGATTGGCAATGTTGTCTTTATCCACTTCCCAAAGTAGATAGCTGTTGCCATGCTTATAAGTATTACCATTATGGTAATCATATCCCAACAGCACTTCTTATATAACTCTGCAATCTTTATCTCTATAAATGCTACAAGTATTCCAGCACCCACCAAACATCCACCGCAGATCAGTATTCTTATCAGCCAATATACAATTCCGGCAACGACAGGATTGGATATTCCATTACTAATCTGTGCCATGTTCTTTCCTGTCAGTATAATCCACCCTGCAATGGTCTGTATAAAAGTGGCGATTGTATCAAAGAATACCACGCAATCAGAAATAAATATTTTTGACCGTATCATCTGAAAAAGAGTAGTTGATACGGAATACCATATCAGCAGAAACATCAATGCTTCATACATGGCTGTTTTTGTTTTATATCTGCCTGCCAGTTTTTCTCTCTGCGTATCATACTTTTCCTTGGCTTTCAGATAAGCTGTCAGGTTACAGTTCCCACACTTTTGATAGAGTACTGGCTTTTCAACCGGTATCTCTACTTTTTTCTGATGAGAGAGTGCATAGTCCCGTTCCTGTTCTGCCTGCCTTAGCTTATCTTGACATTCCTCTGTCATGATTTCGGCAGCGTGCGTTTTCTCTTTCTCTCTCTGCAACAATTCTTTTGTTTTCCTCAAGTCGTTCTTTAAGGCTTGAATGTTCCCTGCTCTGTTCTCGCTGTTTAACCTCTCGTTCAAGGTCAGCGATTCGTCGAGCTGCATTTTCAGTTCCCGGATAGTCCTGTCTTTCTGGTCGAGTTCTTCCTGCATCTGCTCTGTCAGCAGAAGCAACTCTTCCAGTTGATCGTCGCTCTTTGAGTTTCTTAATTCGTTCATCAATCGACCTTCCTTTCTCTAATTGCTGTTCAAGTTCAGTAATTCGCTGTTCTGTTTCTGCAATAGCCGGTTCTCGCTGTTTAATTTCTGTGCCAATTCCTGCCATTGCTGATTTTCGTCTGTAAGCTTCTGTATCTGGTCTGTCTTTTCTTCCAGAAGTATCAACAGTTCTTCTGTATCCGGCAAGATTTGAAGCAGTTCTGATAATTCGCTCTCTAATTGCTGCAATCGTTCTTCCTGCTCCTGAAAGCACATCAGCTTCTCGTCCTTTTCCTGTATTTCCTGAAGCATCTCTGCCATGATATTCTGCTGTTCCTCTATCTGTGTAATCATTGCTTCCATCATGGGAATTACTTCTTTGCTTTCTTCTAATGTCATTCAACCACTCCCTCCACATCGACAATGCACCGGATACCTTACCAAAGGTTTCAATTACCTTTTGCAATAGTGCATTTTGTTTTTTAATCATCTGGTTTTCCTCTACCTTCCATGAACCATTCCATATCTGTCCGGTGAGATATTTTTCCTCAATCTTTCTTGCATCCGCACCCTCATGAATCGTAGGGATTTTTAATTTGCCCTGTCTTTCATAAGAGCGGTGGTCAATCTGATTGTCTATGGATAAATGCCGGTTACACATCCCAGCCCATTCGCTTCGCCATAACTCACAATTCTTTGGATTATTCCAGCCGGTAGCATCGGTCAGAACCCGTTTCCATTGTTTTCGGTTTCTTGCCCCGACTTTCTGTACTCCGTTTTCATCAAGTACCGGAATGCGGATTCCATGCCGGTCAGGATTTTTCTTATCCTGCCACCAGTCCGGGTGGGATTCATCAACCACGATATTTCCGTCAGTATCTCTGGCAAAATCCCAGTCCTTGACTTCTTTGCTGCCCCATGAATGATCCAGATTGAATGGTCGCATGGTTACAAGTAAATGCACATGTGGGTTTCCATCGCCCTTATCGTGTATGCTCCAGTCGACACACATTCCCTTATCCACGAAAGTCTTTTGAATATATTCGGTTGTATAATCAATCTGTTCCTGTCTGCTCCATTCTTTCGGCAGGGAAAATTCAAATGAGCGTCCAAGCTGTGCATCTGCATTTTTTTCTATCTTCAATACCTCATTCCATAGACGCTGTTTCTGAAATGTGATTTTAAACTTTTCCAGTGCGGCATCTTTATCATCCGCTCTTTTATAACGGATAGACTGTTGAAACCTTTTTATATTTTCTTCCGGTACATGCAGCCATTCAGGAGGTGCATTTTCGCACATCATCAGACTGGTGTAGACGACTTCCTTTTTGGAAGTATAGTAACTGATTCTGCCTGTTTCCTCATTCTTCATCACATCTCCATTAAGATATGCCGATGCGGATATGACAGATTTTCCTTTACTGCGCCCGACAATCTTTACTGTAAAGTGAAATATCGCCATGATACGATTCCCCCTTTCTGCCGTATCCGGCATTGATTTCCGACAGCATCTTCTTCTGGTTTGGCAGAAGTGAAACTGTCGGAACGCCCTCTGCGCAAGAGTGCCCCCTGCGGCATGAGCAGGTCTGGCTGAAAGCCCCGCCGACGGAACGAGCCCGGCAAGCGTAAGCGCAGACCGGTTGCCACTTGTGGCAAACTTATAAGGACGACCTCTGGTTGTCCATAAGTGCGCCCTTCATTCAAAGGCAATGAAGGGAATGGAAAAACCACTCCCTCCGCCATTACACTTCCTCCATATCTGTAAGTGGCTCTTTCTGCATCGCCTTTGAGAAAAACTTTCCGTTTGTTTCCTGCCTTTTTAAGAAGCCTATCAACTTTGGTAAATCTTCCTCCTCAATCGGACAGCCAAGAACCGATTCCACTGCGCCACCAATCTGACAGAGCCTATGGGTTCGTTTTTTACTTTCCTCTGCTTTCTTTCGCTTTTCCAGTTCCTTCCGCTGTGCAATGAGCTTTTTTGTAGCTTCAATGCTTTCCTGTTCCTTTTTCTCTAATGCACGTATTCTTTCTTCATAAGTCTTTGTTGATTTCGCCATATCGTCTTCATCCTTTCTTTTTCCGATAAACAACAGTTCCCGGTTGCATATCAGGAGAAGCACATGGTATAATCCTCTTGCGTGTAGGTATATCATGGCTTCGGTCTGATAGAACCTTTGGCGGTTTCTTAGGAAGCCGCCTTTTTAAGTTGCCACATTTCTTGTGACAGCTTTTACATTTCCTTTATCCCTCAGATCACGCCCCTCGTTGGCTTCCATGAACTTTTCCAGAATGTCAGTTTTAATAAGGACTTTTCTTCCGACCTTTAATACCGGAAGCTTCTTCCATTCAACCAGCTTTCTCAAAGTGTTTCTGCCAATTCCTGTATAGTCGGCTGCTTCCTCGATGGATAATGCAATCTTTCTTTCCGTCATCTTGTCACCTCCTTATAAATTGCATTATGCAATTTTTGTTGTGCTGTTAGTATAGCGGTTTTATATTGTGTTGTCAAGCGTTATGAAATTTTAAAAATAATTATTATATTGCATATTGCAATTACGTGAGGTACATGCTATAATTCATACATACCGAAAAAGGAGGCAATCAGCATGAAAGATAAAGAATTACGCAAGCTGATAGGCAGCAGGGCAAAACAGCGTCGTCTGGAATTAAATCTGACACAGCCTTATGTTGCAGAGAAGATGGGAGTTACAGCTTCCACAATCCTGCGTTATGAGAATGGTTCGATTGACAATACCAAAAAGATGGTGCTGGAAGGTCTTTCGGAAGCACTTCATGTATCTATTGAATGGCTCAGAGGTGAAACCGATGAATACGAAACCGATATTACGGATAAGAAAGAATTACAGATTCGTGATGCAATGGGCGATATTCTCAAACAGCTACCTCTCGACCTTAGTAAAAAGGAAGATGCTTTTTCAAAAGATTTACTGCTGTTAATGTTAAAGCAATATAACCTGTTTCTGGAATCATTCCAGTTTGCCTGCAAGAATTACAAGGGCAGCACGAATGAATCGGATATTGCAAAGGTAATGGGGTTTGAATCGAATGATGAATATAACGAGATTATGTTTCTCCGGGAGATCACCCATACTGTTAATGCCTTTAATGACATGGCAGATATTGTAAGGCTCTATTCCAAGAAACCGGAAATGGCAGAACAAAGGCTTGAAAATCTTTTATCAGAAGTTTTGTATGAAGATTCCGATTCGGTATAGAACGACAACCGGAGTTATGATATACTTACACGCAAGAAGCATTTCATCAGTTCCGATTGTCTGATATCGAAAGGAGACACACGATTATGGCAAAAGGATCTGTAAGAAAAAAAGGAAAGAAATGGTACTACCGCTTCTATGTAGAAGATGCAAGCGGCAATCTAGTTCAGAAAGAATACGCTGGAACAGAAAGCAAAAGTGAAACGGAAAAACTGCTCCGTCAGGCAATGGACGATTACGAAAGCAAAAAATTCATTGCAAAGTCGGAAAATATTACAGTTGGAGAATTACTTGATATATGGGCAGAGGAAGAATTAAAGACCGGTACTCTCAGTAATGGGACAGTCCAGAATTACCTCGGTGCAATTACCAACATCAAGAAGCATCCAATTTCAGAGAGAAAGTTGAAAAATGTAACATCTGAGCATTTACAAGCCTTCTTCGATCTGCTTTCCTTTGGTGGCACTTATCCAGATGGTTCAGAAAGAAAAGGTTATAGCAAAGATTACATTCGTTCTTTCTCGGCAGTATTACAGCAGTCATTCCGGTTTGCAGTATCACCAAAGCAATATATCACTTTCAATCCGATGCAGTATATTAAGCTGAAATACCAGACGGATGAGGTTGACCTGTTTTCTGATGATGACATGGATGGCGATATACAGCCAATTCCACGAGAGGATTATGAAAGACTGATTGAATTTCTACAGGATTACAATCCACCGGCAATACTTCCAATCCAGATAGCTTATTATGCAGGACTTCGTATCGGTGAAGCCTGTGGTCTGGCATGGCAGGATGTAAATCTTGAAGAACAGTGCCTTACAATCAGACGCAGTATCCGCTATGATGGTTCAAGGCACAAGAATATCATCGGACCAACCAAACGAAAAAAGGTAAGGATTGTTGATTTTGGAGATACACTGGCAGAGATTCTTCGTAATGCCCAAAAGGAACAGCTTAAAAACCGAATGCAGTACGGAGAACTTTACCACAAAAACTACTACAGAGAAGTAAAAGACAAAAACAGAGTTTACTATGAGTTCTATCATTTGGACGGAACAGAGAATGTTCCAGAAGATTATAAGGAAATATCCTTTGTCTGCTTAAGACCGGATGGAAGTTTGGAACTGCCAAGCACGTTAGGAATTGTTTGCAGGAAGATTGCTCAGAAACTGGATGGATTTGAAGGATTTCATTTTCACCAGTTGCGACACACCTACACAAGCAACCTTCTGGCAAATGGAGCAGCTCCGAAAGATGTACAGGAACTGTTAGGACACTCAGATGTCAGTACCACAATGAATGTCTACGCCCATTCCACAAGAAAAGCCAAGCGGGAATCCGCAAAGTTACTTGATAAAGTGGCAGGCAACGACTAAATAAAACTTTCCCTTATTTCCCTTACGATTATCTCATAAGGGCAAAAATAAGGGAAAATACATATCATTTCACTAATGAATGGGCTGGAATGTCTGTAAAATAGGGAAAGTTAGAAATATATTTCGGCAAACTGGAATTTGTCTTTATCTTATTTATCAAAATACTTATCACAGTATTCAAGTGATAGATTGATAAACTCCTGCAATTTATCAATATCATTATACATTCCATGGTTCGATTTTGGAAATTCAACATAATCGTATGGCACACCATTCTCTTTCAATGCATCTATTAAAGGGTATTTAAGTTGAGTCGGCACACAATGGTCGATTAGTCCATACCCCATCAAGGTCGGCACCGAGTTTGCATCCACCAAATATGTAGGCGAAACAGAGTAAATATACGGAAGATACTCTTTTGATGCCATCATTTCATCTGTAATTCTAACCCCTGTCATCATGGTTGCAAAATCCGCATCTGTGGTTATATGGTCTATCGATTTCAGCAAACTCCAATCGGATGGCTCAAATGAAGCAGGACCTGCGAGTTGAAAGACAAACTTTACTGGGATTGCAGAAATGTCAGCATTTTTATATGCATAGTTCATCGCAAGTGTTCCACCTGCTGACACCCCACAGGTAGCCATTTGTGTTAAATCAATTCCAAGCTGCGATGCCTGCTCCTTGATTGCGGCAACACAGCTTAGAATTTCTTCATTCATTAACTCAAGACTGGCGTTGAGTAATTCTTCTTCACTTTTTCCCTTCTTTGATTGCAATGTATAATCAACCGTTGCTGTTACGTATCCTTTTGACGTATAATATTTGCACCACGCATCGCCATCTTCTTTGCTCCCGGAATTAAAACTTCCTCCGTGTATATAAAGAATCAGGCATTTTGACTCTGGCGTATCAAGATTTTTCGGCACATATAAATCATATTTGTGGTCGCTCGGATTTTCATAATCAAGATTTTCATACACACATCCTACTGTATCATTCCATTCAACTTGGATAAGCTTCATCGGTAAAGACCCAAGACGTTGAATGTTGATGAGCATACCCACAATAAAGGATACAACAAACAGAAATATCAACATACCTATTTTACGATTTTTATTTGTACTGAACATGACATTTCTCCTTATATGATGTGGTCTAAAACAAGTTTTCCGGTAATACCACCAAGTATTACACCGGCGATAATAACTCCACAACTAAGGAGAACCCATGCTAAAATTTGTTTCTGTTTTGTATTCATACTTATTTATCTCCTCAATTTCAGATTGTCATTTCTGCAATACTATCACTTAATTGTCATCAAGTTTCTTTGACAAATTCCGATTTTTCGTTCTCTACGACTTCCCAATAAACGGGAATTTGTCATATCCCTATTTCTGAGTAGATTTTTTCGACAAACGGTGACTTATGCTCGATATACTTCTCAATATCAAATGGATAGAGTGCAGCGCCTTCTTCTTTAATTCTACTGTATTCACGCACAGCTTCCGGATGAGAACGCAAATATTCACGGAAAGCAATATGCCTTTTCAGTTCCTCAGAATCTCGCGGGCATACATATAGATGATGCTTCCGCAAATGGGTTTTGCCTTCATATTTAAATGCTTCCCGTCCGGCAATACCAAGGTTTCCTTCATGGTGATAGTCGATTCTTTCTAAGGCAGAGATTACAGCGTCAAGCATGGAGTAATCTTTAATGACGACATCAATATCAATAATCGGTTTCGCTGATAAACCATGCACTGAAGTGCTGCCAACATGTTCTATCACAAGAGCCAGTTGATCAAGAGCTTCCTGGATTTCACTCTTGATTTCACAAAAATCCCGTGTCCAGTGTTCATCATAAGGTAGCACAACAACATGCTTTGTAATCATTCTCTTTACCTCCCCAAATTCCGATTTCTCAGTTTCAAAAACTGGAATTTTCAAATTAGTCTTTGCAAATAACCTTTGAACCTTCACCATCGATTACAATTCCCTGACGGTTGTTAATTGGGCATAGATTCAAATCCGAAAATTCAGTCATTATTTTCTCAGTAACTTTCTTAAATGGTGCTGTAAGATAATGCGGAAGAACATAGAAATCAATCAAATCAAGCCCTGCATCATCTTCTTGTGAGTAGTCCTCCGGCTTTTCATCCATTTGTTCAATATATTGGATAGTTGGAGCGCATATAATCGCACCCGCCGATTCACCAATCATCAGTTTTCCCTTTGCCAATTCCTTCTTCAATAGCTCATCCGTTCTCGTTTTACGGAGCTGATCCATAAGGAAGAAAGAATTTCCACCAGTAAAATAGATCACATCCGCATCTTCAAAAACGGACTGTATCGTTAAATAAGCCTCCGTTGAAATATCAATTTCCGTTACGGTTGCTCCCAGTTTATTGAATAGCTTTCGAGCCGAGCCGACATAACCGGTATAGCCTTCACGCAGCGAAGCTGTGGGAATAAATGCGACTTTCTTGTTATCAATTTCTTCTTTTATCAAACTTCCTACACTTGAAAAGTGCGAACATAAAAACAGTTTCATCCATATCCTCCTTAATAAATTCCGATTTTCTTAATTCTACAAACTTTAATTTTACTTAGTAACTATGACTTTTCCTTCAGAATCCAGAAGAGGTGTAATACCAGCCCCGTATCCAGATTTCCAACAAAGATAATTAACTCCAGTCTCCTTATCTACAAGAATTTGTCGAATCCCTTCATCTTTAAGCGAACTTCCATCTCTAAATATAACTTCAAATCTTTCTTCTTTCTTCGCCATGTTTATTCCTCCTCGTTAAGCATTAAATACCGATTTGCATTTCCATTCATTTTAGAAAATGGGCAACTCCGATTGGAATTGCCCACTCATTGCACTAATTATGCGATTTTTTCTTGCTTGCACCGATTTCTGCATCAATTGATGTAAGTTTGATGTAAATCGCTGTTTTTTTAGTTTTTTATCAAATGAAGTACGTCCCGTCTATTTGGTAAAACGGTACATCTTTACATCATCTTAATAGAGCTTAGCACCTGCTGGGATTCTGTCATTTACCATCAGAAGGTTCAGTCCCTCGTGACCATCTTCCTCGTGTACGGCTGAAATCAGCATACCCTCGGAATCAATTCCCATCATCTTTCTCGGTGGCAGGTTCACGATAGCGATTGCTGTCTTACCAACCAGTTCTTCCGGCTCGTAATACTCATGAATACCGCTTAAGATCACGCGATCCTTGCGTTCTCCATCATCCAGTACAAACTTCAGAAGCTTTTTGGATTTCGGAACTGCTTCACAAGCCAGAATCTTAACTGCACGGAAATCAGATTTTGCAAATGTATCGAAATCTACCATCTCTTCAAAGATTGGTTCAATCTTCACATTGGAGAAATCAACCTTCTCAGCTACTTTTGTCTCTGCCGGAGCTGCTGCACCAGACTGAGCTGCGTTGTTTGCTTCGTTCTTAGCAGCGCCCTGTGATTTCATTGTCGGGAAAACTGATTCGCTTACCATACTATCCTGTACTGTCGGGTATTATACATTATTTTCAAAAAGACTTCAACCTATTATAAGGTATTATTCAGTATGTATTTGTTGTAGTTCTGTTGCACACCACATAATTCTGTTGCACCTCATAGAATCAAGCCCACAAGGACTCTTTCCTAGAATATGTCTAAATTATGTGATAATTTTTCTATTGCTTCTGTTTTTTTCATATCGGTGACTTCGGCGTATATATCCATCGTTGTCTCAATATTTGCATGTCCCATAACTGCCTGTATCACCTTAATATTCGTTTCATTTTCGCAGAATCTCGTACAAAAAGTATGTCTCAAATGATGGCAGGAAAAATGCGGGATAATGATCGGCTCTCTTTTTTCTTTTTTTGCTTTTAAAATTTCTTCTGCATTATAGTTTTCCCGAATGCGTTTGATCGTCCGGTTGACTGCCTGCGGATTATGAAGATTGCCAAACCGATTTGTAAAAATAAATCCCTCCATACCGTCGAGTGTAACGGTACTGAATCCATTTTCTTTTTGATATTCGTATTCTTCCATAAAAGCATTATATACAGGCTCCATCATCGGAACTGTACGAATGCCTGCCTCTGTTTTAGGTAATGAAACAGCAAATTCGCATTTGGTTGTTTCTGCTCTGCGTGGATAATATGTAACACTGTGATTGATATTGATCAGTCGTTTCTCTAAATCAATATCTTCCCATCGAATCCCAATAATCTCACCTATACGGCATCCTGTACCTAAAAGAACGGTAAACAATGGTGCCCAATGATTAAATACCGGACTGTTCGATGTATAATTCATAAATGCTCTCTGCTGTTCTACTGTCAATGCATGTCTCACTCCATGATTCCTCCCTGGTTTCTTTTTTATTTCTGACATTACACCATGAGATGGATTGTTTCGGATAATATCATCTCTCACTGCTAACTGAAATGTTGGATGAAGCACCGTATGAATCGTTTCTAATGTATTAACTTGTAATTTTCTTTCATTTATCAAATGATAATAAAAGTACAATACATCTGAATATTTGATTTCACCGATTTTCTTCTTTCCAAAACTGTCTCTGACGTAATGATCATACATGTACATATAATTGGTATAAGTTGTTCGCCTCAACTCTGTTTTCGTAGAAATATATCTATCAAATACAAAATTAAGATTGGCATTTCCCGCAGCATACACATCAAGACCATCTAATTGGTCTTTTAACAATTTCTGCTCTTTTTCCCTTAACTTAATTAAATCCTTGGAATATGTATATTTTCTTTTTCCAAATGGATCTGTATAAGTGTATATGTACATCAGGTCGGACTGGCGTTGGCTCTCACCTTTGCGTAAGGCTCTGCCTCTGTTATCTTTTCTTGCTTTTGCCACTGTAACTCCTTCCTAATGTAGCAAGGAGTCCTTGTGTTACTTTTCTGGCATCTGATATAAAAGATCAATACCTTTTTGTATCGCTTGTGTTGTAGTCAGCTCATGCTTCGCTGCATACTCTGACAATTTCTGATATTCTTCTTCTGTCAATCGGAAACTTACATTTTTCTTCTTAGGGGATTCTGCTTTCGGTCTCCCCATTTTAGCCACCGTATGCACCTCCTTCATAGCTTGATTACATTATACTTTTTGTCATGCAAAAAGTCAATACTTTTCGTAGCACAAAAACTCTTGCAATACTATTCATCACTAAATACCAGTTCGGAATGTTTCCAGATATGCCTCGAAAATATCACAATTCACCAGTACCAATTTATCCAGCTTATAGACAGCATTTGCTTCCTTTGCCATTTTTTCAAACTTGCTTTGACACATGCTGTACATTTCTGCACCTTCCTTATAACGAACAAATCTTTTCCTATTTATAATATGTCTTTGCATTCTTTCGCTCCTTTCCCAATTTATAACAATCCCACAGGCAGCTATCGGGTAACAGCTTCATTGGTATTTCACCATCTTTCCAGACCGGGCAGCTTTCCCGGAAGTATCATTATCAGAAACAGTATCTTCGCCACAAAAGTCCCACTTCCTGATTACAGTCAAATATTTATCGCTCGTGCCTTTACTTCAATATCATTTTGATATTTCTTCGTTTACAACATTTCCACTTTGCGTCACGATGTCGCAAAGTTATAATGCAGACAGTCTTGGCGTATTTGCTATACAGCTCCTCTGTTTCATATGTCCTGCAGGATAAATATTAAATTTTCAAGGTACAAACAACGCTAAATAGCCTTTTCAGCAGAAAGGGATGCTTTCAAATGTTTTTTAGCGAACTATTTTAAATCCAATAATTGTTTTTATCAATTTTGTTTCCAGACGTCTACGAAGTGTTTCATCTACACAATAATGAACACAGCCATACTCATCATACATTTTTCTAACCGATAATTTTGCAATATATCCTTCATAATGTTTCAGAATTTTATTTATCGCCTGAATGTCACCCTCCAATGCTCTTTCGATTACCCAAAACGGTATCAATTTTTTATTATTTACGCTTTTTTCTTCCGTTTTCACCTGCATTTTCCTCCAGCATAATCTTTAGTATTTCAAGCGATCGTGTACGATGCTCATGTACCGTACTTCTGACAAGATTCAGTTTTCTTGCTATATCCGCATCATTCATTTCCATAAAGTATGACAAAAGAATAATGTCCCTTTTTCTCTCTGTCAGCGCAGTTAATGCTTCTGCCAATAGAGCATTTTTTACCTCCACATCATAACCACCTGCCCGAAAATAACTTTTTTCCAATTCATATTCATCAAATATAGAAAGGCTCTCCATCTCTTGTTCGGATAGTTCTGAAAACAAAGTTTCATGTTTTCTAAGATAGGCTAAATGTCTTTCATAATCCACTATTTCGCCCTTTAATGCCAGTTTGCATTTTCGATCAAACTGGTGCATTACCGTTTTCTCATCATAGGAAGAAGATTGCTCCATAGAGTTCACCTCCTCCCCGACCATCAGATATGAGCAAAGGTCTTTTTCCCTTTCACCCTTATCCCGATTGGGAAGCCCCCATTGTTCGGGTTTAAAAGAAAAACTCTATAAAAAGTTCTTATGATATACAAAAAAACGTCCCTATGGATTGAAATCCATTGGACGTTTTCATATAAATAATCTAATATTCAAAAATAATTTTCTCCCTCCATTCCATATAATAAAAAAAGCGGAAACAATTTTTTATCATCTCCGCTTATTCTTGCTCTTTTCAATTTTATATTTCAAAATACCAACATACTGAGAGATTAAAATTATAAAGGAAGTCAGTGCAACTAAGGAAAGTATATCTGGTATTCTTGCAAGTGTACAACAACCAGCAAATACAATAACAGCAATTAAGACTTTCATGGTTACTTTTTTGCAGTGTTCTTTTTCAGCATCATCGAGTTCTCGATTAATGCACTCTACTGGTGCAGCTTTCAATATCAGTATCGCACTTACTAATATAAGAATCCACGCTGTACCTACCGTAAACTTATATTTACTGTTAAAATACATTGCTATTATCTGTACAGTGACTGAACATATAAAACATGATCCAAAACTGTTAAGATGCACGCCACCGGCATAAGTCCGTAGCAACATAAAAATCCCAGTAAATATTGCGAATTCCGGAATCATATGCATATATATTGCTATACTCAAACAAGTTACAAAACAGCATAGCATCTCAAGTCCAATCTGAAAGCCATATTGGTATATGTCATATGATTCCGAAGAAACTGCGCCGGTCTTAATAACATATTCTGTTAATTTTTCTGACAGCCGTCTCATTTCAAATCTTTTTAAGTTTTTTCAAGTCCTTCGGAACTTTCGGCTGGTGAAAGATATAGCAACATGCACTATCCACTGACACTTTTCCAAGTTTTAAAGATACATTTGCCAGTGCTTTCGCTGACTGAGCTTTTACATTTTTCATAGTCATAGTAAAACTCTCCTTTCGTTTTCTTTTTAAAACAATACTACAAAAATACATTCCATTTCTTTTTCTGTAAAAAAAACGAGTATTCATGTAACTTTTCCCTGGGACACCACAAACATCAATATTTCCTAACAAAAAAGGTTGCAATGAATTCATTGATCATTACAACCTTTTTGAGAACCATATTTTTTCAAGTACCATACCCACAATAATATCTCTTCTATTTTTTTTTGATATTCCTGTAAATCCTCCACATTCTCCAAATAATCATACACTCCAGCCTTCAGTATTGAAAAAATATCCTGCTTTGTCCCATTTTCAATCAGAGCAAGAATTGGAATTGTATTTCCCAACATTCCTTTTACTCTGATAATAAATTCAAATGTTCCTTTTTCAACCATTTTTTTATTAAAATACATAATAATAACATCTGGATTAAAATGCTTATCATCGTTCAACCAATCATAGGTACACCACCTCAATTTATATTTTCCTTTTGTTATTTTACTTGTAGTTTTAAATATTTCTCTATGGTCACTAAATAATAATATTTTTTTCATTTTACCCTACCATGACATTCAAATCGTAAAATTATTTTTATATTTTATCATGTTATTTCAAATATTATTTACGTGGTAATAATTCCGCTATTCATGTAATTATTCCTTTTCTCCATACAACACAACTCTCACTAGAAATCTTTCTGGTATAGAATCGTCAACTGTAACCGTTCCATTGTACTTTGCTACAGCTCGGTAAACCGACGGCAAACCAACACCATGATTTCCAGCATCGGATTTCGTAGATTTCAGTCTCTTATCCTTCATTTTGATTAATCGCCCCTGGTAACTATTCATTAAAAATATCAACAGATTACCTCTATCATATTTCATTTGGATTTTTATGTACTTCTTCTTTTTTGCCTTTTCAGCCGCTTCTACAGCATTTTCTAATAAATTCCCAAGTATTAGACATATATCTGCACCCTTAAACTCCATCTTCATAGGAACCTTTATGTTCAAGGAGAAATCTATCCCTTTCTTTTGAGCTGTTACATACCAATATCCAAGTAGAGAATCAATTACAATGTTACCACTATTTGCAACCTCCGATATTGATAAGCCACTTTCTTCCATTATATCTTGGATAAATTCTATGATTTTCTCATCTTCTCCTTTCTCTGCATAAGCAAGAATAGATACTAGATTATTTTTCATATTATGTTTTATGTCCCTTAATTGCAACATAGAAAGTTCTCTTTCTTGTTGATGACGTTCACATAATTCCAACTGTTGTTCATAAACAGAAGTCATTCGTCTTAGTTGTAAATCATCCATCAATTTTACATAAATATAAAAAATCAGTACATTTAAGCACAGCAAAATAATTGCTGCAATTGCCGAATGAAAATATGCACGATCATTATTTATTTTGTAACTAAACAAAAAAATTTCATTCATAACATAGATACTTCCAATTGGAATCAGAATTAACATAATACTGTGTTTAACAGAAAACTCTGTAATTCCACCTGTTAAAAATACCTTCCTTAAAGCAAAAATAATTAATAAAAATAATATTTTCGATATAATTGATCCCAAGATTCCATACATCTGAGAATACATAAATTGATTACAATAGATTGAGAGTATATATCCGCTTACCGTTTCTATCATCATCCAAATTGCGTTAAACGCCAGAACAAAAATGCATTTGTTCCAACCTCTTCCTTCATAAATACACATCACTGAAACAAATGTTATTACAATAGTAATGATTATATTTATATAAACCGGTAATGTACTAGCATTCAAAAGCAGCAACTGCCAAACTACAAAAATGATGTATCCAATCACAATTGCTATTTTTTTCTTTCTTCTTGTAAAAAACATTGAAAAATAGTAAGAAAAAAGCAATATCGCAAATATTACAAGCAATATCGCTATCACATTCAGCAACATTTTATTCACCAACATAAAACGTATCCCCCATCGAACAGTACTGTTTATTCTTCTATCTTCACTAATTGAAATCTTCTTTTCATTATGGAAATCATATGAATTATTACCAAAGTTTCTATCCGCAAAGTAGTCCATGCTAACTGTTATCGAGACTCCTTTTTTCCTATTAAAAATATGGAAAAAGCCAAAGCAGATACACTAAGAAAATAATATACGAAGTATATCAACCTTACCATAATCTATTTATACATCAACATAAAAAGTGTCCTCCATTTCACAGTACTGTCCACTGATAATCTTCCGCCTGTCTTCGCTAATAGGTATTCTTTTTCCATTATTCAACACTACAAAATCATATCCTATTTCTTCTACATGTTTATAACTTACCAAAAAAGACTGATGCACCCGCAAAAATGCCACTTTACTCCGTTCCAAACTTTTTTCAATATCATTAAGCTTTCCATAAAGTTCAAAATTTTCTTTTTCTGTAATTATCTTTACCTTTCTTCGATTACTCTCGAAATAAAGGATTTCCCCGATTGGGATTTTATGATTGATCCGTTGGTAACTATATCGAAAATAACTGTCAGTACTACTTATTTCTTCATAGGCTGCTTGCAAACACCGTTCCATCATTTCTCTACTGACAGGCTTCACCAGAAAACGAAAAGGTCTGATTTCAAACGACTCCATCATATAATTTTCATGGCTTGTAACATAAACAATCAAAACACTTTTATCAATCTTCCGAATTCTCCGTGCTACTGTAATGCCGTCTTCCTGTCCCATCTCTATATCCAGAAAGATAATATCAAAAGAATTACCCATTTCTACAGAATCAACCAAATGTTCTCCTTTCCAAAAAACATCCGTATCTACTGGCATAAAATTTCTTTTTGCTATGTTTTGCAACATAGTTTCTATTTTCCCTGTTGTAGAAACAACATCATCACAGATTGCTACATTTATCATTTTCCCTGTCCTTTTTCTTTTTCTCTTCATTTTTTCTAACAATCTGCAAAAGCGACCAGACCAATTCTTGATCATATTGATCTAATGTCTTGTAGACTTCAATCATATCATAATACTCATCCAATGTTTCATTGAGTTTAATCTGTCCTGTTAAATCCCTTTTTACATCTGACATCCCTAACAGATAGTCTGTTGTCACATTAAAATACTCTGCCAGCCTTTTGAGAATATCAACTTTAATCACTGTCACATCTTTCTCATATTTACTAAGCATCTGCTGAGTAATTCCCAATTCTGCAGCTAATATTTCTTGTATGATTCCTCTTTTTTCCCGAAGATTTTTTATACGACTTTCCATAATCCCATACTCCTTATTTTTATTCTAATATCATGCTACTCTTTTCTTGTTTTCATGATACAAATAATAGAAGTATTCATTTACATTGATTAGTGTTGTTGTCTTAGCCTCTAGCTTGTTTTTTCCTGATATAAAGCACGTTTCCGGATCTTGAAAATCATTAAAATGTTTGCCAACTGTACAATATCATTTATTTACTAACTCCCCTAGAGCGTGTTTGAAAAAGGCTTTCTGCAAGATGTGCATCACAATTTGTAGGAGATTTTGTTCGGATGAGGGCATCGTAGCGGGCTACGATAACCGAATTCGGGCAAAATATATCGCAAAGTGGGGCGTACAGATTGCGGGAATGATTTTTCAAACACGCTCTAGGCTCATTTTTTTCACTGGCTCACTCGTAAACGGGTCTATATATTCTTTCTATCTTCTTTGCATTTTTTCTACTACATTTACATAATATCCACCACACTACACTCAAAATATCTATTTCCATATTTATATTCTAACTTTGCATATCTCTCGAAAATTATATATGTACTTTTGAATTTTAAATATATTATAAATTCTAATACCCTTATCCTATATGTTATTTACAATTCCATGTTGTATATGATAGACTGTCAATGCTAATTTGAGCGACCTCCCTTGTCGCATCACTAACAGATGTTTTATTTCTTTTCTAAGGCTACATTTTGGGAAGCAACCAAAAATATGGGTTTAGAAAGCATAACCTTACCATAACAATATAAATAGTAAGATAAACAAGAACATTTTCTCGATTATCTTACTATTTTTATTAATTAATCATACAACCATACAAACTGAATGGACTCCAAATAAATACTTGTGTAAATTATATCTGCAAGTTCATCTTTGGAAACATTTCTATTTTCTTCTCCTATACATCTCCCCACTTCCTTACTATGTAAAAATGTCATGATTATTCGATATTATTACATCAAGGAAAAAACAACATATTATAAAAGTATTATTATAGTGTAAGCATTAAAATTTTCGAAATTATATTAAAGAGTTAGATTTTGTATAAGTGTATATTTTATCAATAAATTGCAAGATATTTCACCAATACAATATCTATAATCGTTATATTATTGAATATTCCGGCTTGGATGTCCATGCTGTCCGGTGATTAGGAAACCGATTGGCAAGTATATAGAATACAAGTTACCAATGTAAAGTCGGCTAACGCCCCGCAAAGCGGTTCTGGACTTGACATAGGCTCTATTTCTTATTATAGGTAATCAAGCCAATCAAAGTTGGTTTCCACTACGCCGGAATCAAGGTTTCTTGACGCAAGAATATTCATATTATGGATGGAGATGATAAACCTTATGTTACATTTAGCTATTTGTGATAAATCATTAAATGATATCGAACAAATGGAAAAATACTTGGAGAATATAAAATTCTTTAATTTTGATTATGAAGTTTTTGAAAACGCAAAAGAATTATATAAGTATCAAACACAACACCATGAAAACTTTGACATATATATATTAAGCATAGAATTGGAAGACATGTTGGGGTTGGAAGTGGCCAGAAAATTACGTGAAGATTCTCAAGAAGCTTTGATTATTTTTGTATCAAATGATGCAAAATGCGTTTTTGATGTTTTCGAAGTTTTTACATTTGCTTTTTTGCTAAAACCTTTAACTTACAATAAATTTAGCACAACATTATATAACGCATTTAATTATTTATACAGAACTAAAAGGCTATTTTTATTCAGTTATCGCAAATGTAACTATAGTATATTATGTCAATCTATTCTATATATTGAAAAGTTAGGAAGAAAAGCCTTTATCCATACAACTGATGCAAGAGTTTATCAATGTAATATCACATTGGAAAAAATTTGGGAACAGTTAAATCCGTCGAAATTTGCAGCTATTCATATATCTTGCATTGTAAACCTGACAGAAATTGCCAGCATTAAATGTGATCAATTAAAATTGAAAAATAATGAAGTATTGTATGTTGCAAAAAAATATCGCCAAGAAATCAAATCACGTCATCTACAAAATTTAAAGATAAAAAAATTGTAAAAATTTATATGCAACTACAAAATGTTAATACTTCTAGGTATTTGGAAATAGAAAACGATATATTAAAAAGGGGGATAAAAATGCCAAATAATCATATTCAGGATATTATTGATAGTGTATTACCACAAATTTCATTTAAAAGTAACAAAGTTCTCATAAGCGAAATTGGCGATGGCAATTTAAATTATATCTATAGGATAAAAGAAATAGGGACCCAAAAATCCATTATAATAAAAGTTGCACAATATGAAAGTAGAATATCTAAAGATATACTATTGGATATTTCCAGAAGTTATTTTGAATATTCCTATTATAGTTTAGAAACAGTAAAAAAATCAAATTTTTCGCCGCAGATTTTATATGCAAATCCTCAAACTGGAATAATCGTTATGGAAGATTTAGTAGATTATTGTAGTTTGAGAGAAGCTCTTATTTCTATGAAAAAATACCAATGTATTTCTGATAATATATCAATGTATTTACGTTGCGTATTAATTGAAAATGCAACATTTAACCCAAACGATAAACTAGAAAAACTCAGATATAAGTTTCGAGGAAATAGGTTGTCAGAATTAACAAAGCAACTTATTTTTATCGAACCGTACAATAATATAAAAAAGAGAAATAAAGTTCCTGCTGAATTAGAAAGTTGGGTAAAAGAACACATATATCATAATGATAGATTGAACGCTAAAGTAGAAAGTTTACGGGAAGTTTTTGAAAATGAGGAACAATCTATTATTCATGGAGATTTACACACGGGTTCATTTATGGTAAATAATGATCAAGTAAAAGTAATCGACCCAGAATTTGCCTGTTGGGGACCAATAGGGTTTGATCTTGGATGTCTTTTGGCAAATTTAATAATTGATTATTTATTTCATTTGACAAATAATGAAGAATACTGTTTGTTTATTATTAAAATAATTTACAATATATTATCAACCTTCGAAAAAGATTTATCAGAAAAAATACCAAAAAATTATAAAACTATAATGATTGATAGTGCTGCATATGCAGGAACTGAAATTATACGAAGAACTATTGGCATTGCATTAGCAAAAGAGGTGTCAATTATGGATGAAAAAGGTAATAACATTGCATTTAGAAAGAATTTACTCATTATAGGTATTGACCTTATAACAAACAGTGAAAAATATGGAAGTTGCGAGAATTTTATTAAGCGAATTAAAAAATTACATGTAAATTGATTTGTTAAGAATATATTGTTCAAAAAACGAGCCGGTGAAAAAATCTCTGTAAAATAAACATCATCAAGGTCTTCTATGATAAAATATTAAAATCATAGGAGGCCTTTTATTATGGCAAGACAAAAGAAACCTGTACATCGAGTATAAATGACAGAGGGAAAACGAAATATTATCTATCAGCTCCTTGAAGAGTATGATATCCAATCTGCTGAAGATATTCAGGACGCACTCAAAGATCTCTTGGGCGGTACCATTAAGGAAAGATGGAAGCAAAAATGGATGATCATCTCGGCTATGAAAAATCAGAGCACTCAGATAATGATGATTATCGCAATGGTTATAAACGTAAACAGGTCAACATCCGGTACGGCTCTATGGAAATCGAAATGCCGCAGGATCGCAAATCAACATTCGAGCCACAGGTAGTAAAGAAACGTCAGAAAGACATTTCCGATATCGACCAGAAGATCATTTCCATGTATGCCAAGGGAATGACTATCCGGCAGATTTCAGAAACTATCGAGGATATATATGGATTTGAGACTTTGGAAAGCTTTATTTCTGATGCGACCGATAAGATCCTGCCACAGATTGAAGACTGGCAGAACCGACCGCTGGACGTAGTATATCCCATTCTCTACATCGATGCGATCCTCTACTCTATAAGGGACAACGGCGTGATCCGAAAGCTTGCAGCTTACGTAATTCTGGGAATTAACACAGAAGGAAAGAAGGAAGTTCTGACTATTAGTGTGGGTGATAATGAAAGTGCAAAATACCGGCTTTCTGTTATGAACGAGCTGAAAAACCGGAGCGAAAAAAATGTACTGGTCATCTGCGCGGATGGCTTAACCGGCATCAAAAAAGCTATTGCTGCAGCTTTCCCTAAAACCGAATATCAGTGCTGTATCGTTCACCAGGTAAAAAACACCTTAAAATATGTCCCTGATAAGGACAGGAAAACATTTGACACGGACCTGAAGACCATTTATCAGGCGTCTGACGAAAAAAGCCCTGGCAGCCTTAGACCGTGTAACAGAAAAATGGGCACCGAAATATCCGAATTCCATGAAACGCTGGAAAGATAACTGGGATGCAATCTCTCCAATTTTCAAATTTTCAGCAACTGTCAGAAAAGTGATTTATACTACAAATGCCATCGAATCCCTGAATTCTACCTACCGGAAACTGAACCGTCAGAGGAGCGTATTTCCAAGTGATACCCCCCTTTTAAAGGCATTGTATCTTGCTACATTTGAAGCTATAAAAAATGGGCCAGTACAATCCGGAATTGGGCGCAGGTACATGGTGAACTGAGTATTCTGTATGAAGGACGGCTTCTAGAATAATAAAAAAAAACAGGCGGAGGGCCGCCTGCGCTTGACTGACATACCATTTAATAACTGTTATATATAAAACAAGGGTGAAAAGCTGGTTTTTAAGCTGATCACCCTTTCTTATCATAGAAGAATCCTATTTACAGACTTTTCTCACAGTCTCATAATAAAAGGCTCTCCTAATGACATTTATTTATCATAGAAGAACCTTCTAAACATTATTTCACAAAAAATTTTCATACTCTAAGGTGTCTTTCTTTTATGAAAAATCACGAACTTGCTCATTTATAGTTTCTTATATTTTTACTCAAACACATCCATATATTGAGTAGTACAACACTTATAACTATAACTATAGCTGAAATATATGGCAACCATACAACCTCAAATAATTTACTGATAATCATTAATCCTACAGACATTGAACATACCAAATAGCATATGCCCACTCCTTTGAAAAGCACTTTCTTGTTATAGCTATTCTGTTCTTTTTCTGAGAGTGCATTGTATATCGGTATAAAACATCCGCCTCTTCCATTAAATAATAAACAACCTATAAGTAGAAAAAAAGCCATTATAAGTAGCTCAACTATAACATCTTTCATCATAATCACCTCACACTTTGTAAGAAATAAAAGTTTACAATTCAAAACAATACTTTTCTAATAGCACTTTTCTTAACTTCTTCCTCCAAGAACAAATAAAGCTTTCAATTTTATCCAGTATAAAACTCATTTTTATTTCAATATACCATCTTTTTATCGATAATTCAAACATTTTTGTAAATATTAAATTTGTCAAATTGGAAACTCATACTTCATATATAACATCAAAATATTGCCTCTCTTGACTATTATGTGAAACTACAACAATAATTTTATCTTTTTGTTTTTTTAAATACTGATAATATTCATCTCGAGACTCTTGATCCAAATGTGCTGTTGGTTCATCAAAAAAATATACATCCGCATCTTTTAATATAGTCTTTACCAATTCCACTTTTTGTTTTTCACCACCAGACAGCATATTGATATTTTGAGTCTCCTTTTCTAACACCTCGTGTATATCCATAGCTATATTGTACATATCTTTCATAATTAATCTATCAATTATTTCACGAGTAGAATACTCTGTATTATTTGATAGGTTTATATACTCAACTACAGATACAGAAGGAAACTTCTGTTCTTGATTCATTACAGAAAAACAGTTTAAACGTAATTGTTCATAATTAATTTTTTTTATATTGATATTATCAATGAATATGTCTCCAGAAAGACTTTTATACTGTCTTATTAAAATATTAATAAATGTTGTTTTTCCTGCACCATTTGATCCACAAATAAGATATCTTTTACCTTTTTGAAAATCAGCTGAAATTTTATTTAATCCATTTCCATTTTCAAAAATATAAGAAATATCCTTTGCTTCAATAAAGTTAACTGTTTCTTTTTTTAATAAACCATCTTCTCTCAGTTCTAATTGATATAATTCTTTTATTCTATTGTATGAAGTTTTTGTGTTTTGATATGTTTGCCCAAAGGTCAATATCAGATTTGTATTACTGAGAGCTATCCCCATATATGTAAATATTATAGTAAATTGCCCAACTGTTATCCTACCATTTGCTAAATCAGTTCCTGCAAAATAAATCACCAAACTAAATCCTACTAAATATATAACACTTTGAACAAGAACATACAAATTGCTATTTTTCTGTAATAAAATCCCCTTTTTATAAAATACATCATAATATTTCTCTAATCTTTTTAAGAATGCTCTATATATAACATGAATTTGTACATAATCTATAAATGCTATTTGCTCATTAATAGACTGTAAATATCTAGATTTTGCATTTCTGTAATTTAGCATCTTTATATATAAACCATTTTTAAATAATAAATACAGTAAAATATACAATCCACAAATACAAGCTAAGATTATCCCATACTTTAACTCTATCAGCACGACTAAATTGAACACCAATAATAAAATAATTATATTCATACAAATACTGGGAAGCGATGAAATCACAAAATTAGTTATCAACATTGTATCCGAATCAAGTCGTTCTGCTAAATAGACGCTATCATATTTTTTCACACTTAAAATTTTCACCCCGTGTAAGCGGTTTACAATCATTTTTACTAATGAATTAGAAATCTTCATATTATATTTCATGACTATATATTGAAATATATATGTAACTAATGCCTTAACTGATTGTACAATAATAAAAATAATAATAAAATTAACTACCATATGTTTTGTCGCACCCTGAGATAAAACATCTAAAATTTGAGACATCAAATATGTATTAGCAAGTCCTATACTTGATATAATGGTACTAAATAATAATATCAAGATAAATCCCTTTAAATTACATCTTATTATACTTGCACAAAAAGAAGATAAATTATTTTTTATATCAGATATATTTTCCATATTTTTCACCACTATTAATTAATAATTGTTGTTTTTCTATACGCTCAGCAATCCTTTATTAATAAAAATCAAAGACGCCTTCCCTATATATAAAATAATGAAAAGGCGCCTTTGCTTAATGTCTGAAATCAATTTTCTTTAGCCAGAAGCCCAATCATTGTTCCATGTGGCAGTTAAATACACAAAAGCTCCACCAAACACGGCAACCACTAAATATACAGCTCCTGCAACCATTACAGGTCCTATTGCAGCCGAATGTGTAGACGGTCCATCGCCTGATAAGTTTTCTACTTTGATCTCAGGTCTTTCGTAATCTTCCATATGTAGCCTCCTTTCTAATATTTTTATTTAAAAATTATAATATTTCAATAATTTTTAAATCAAAAATGTTTTATTTTTATTGTTCAGAGGAATAAACATAAACATCTTTTTGTTGATACTCCTTTTTCAGTATTCCGATTGCTTTAAATGAAGAATCTAATACCACTTTATTAAATGCTTTATATATCAAAACAACTTTTTCTCCATCTTCTACTAATGTTTTAGCTTCAAGAGTTTCTCGATATAATTTTTTCATGAAACTTATTAAAATATTTGTCCATCTCTCCGGTAACTTATCTTCATCCTCTATGTATATAATCTCAAATATTTTATATTTAATATTAGGTTGAATTATTATCTTCGCAACATTTCCATTATTATCTTCCATAGAAAATCCGCTGATAATTCCACTACTCCAAACTAATTTAAGAATATTCTCATTATTTAATAAGCCTAATCCTTCCTCTGCAATAACCAATGAATCTTTTAAACTATCTATATTAGAAACAAGATCTAATAGCTCTTCATACTGCAAATATTTAATTTTAAGTTTGTCAGATATGTAGACAAACCTGTCAAGCAAATAATTTTCTCCTGTCATTTTAATAACCTTTAATCTCCAAAATAGCTGTAATGTTTTATCAACGTCTTTATAAATTATGTCTTCATCTATATCGTACTTTGTGTTTAACAGATGACAAATATCTTGCACACTATTGTCTCCGTCACAGTATTCCAGAATATTAAAAGCAGCTTTATTAATCATTATCCTGCCTAAAACACTAAAAAATGTTGAAACAAAAGAAAAACTATTATCTCCTTCTACTTTAATATTACGCATATTCTCATCCATTTTGATTGGTCTTGAATTTCTCATTACTTCTGATGTAATTCTATTCATATTTCTCTCCATTCCGTAACTTTCATCATCCCATATTTTTAACATTCCTGTATCATATATGCATATGATACAATATCTCTACAACTATTATTGAATCTTCTAATACACAATTCCAGTTCAAAGCCTAACTCTTCAATATTACATTTATTTAAGTCCCGCTTCACTATAACTAATTTTAACTTCGTTAGTTGATGATTTTCTTTATAGATTTCAGCTATAGCATAATTTAATAATGTTTTTTTATTCCACGGAAAAATTAGAAGATTGCAATAGCTCAAGTCTTCGCACTGTTTCTTTTCAATTAAAATCATATCCTTAATCTCATCGTTTTGAATGTCTGCAAATGCAACCAATTCATGATCAAAAAAACGTTTTCTTAACCAACGTGAACTATATTCATTAGAATTAAAATCCACACTATATATATAATTACAATTTTCACTAACACATTTTTCTTTTATAAACATTGAAATATCAATAACTTTATCACTTAAAATTTCACAATACATTTTGACCTCCATAGCTCTTAATTAGCTCTGCATAACATTTATTTATTTGTTCCATATTTTCTTCACTAAATACATCAAATTTCATGTAATTCATTCCTACTTCTGCTGGAAAATCTTTTCCTAGTATTATTTCATTAGCAGAACCTATATTTTTTCTAAAAGTTCTTATTAATTGATGATTCCATAATTCTCCATAGTTTTTCTTTAAATATTCTGAAATACTATGTTTTTTTAAATCCCCAATTATAATTGGAATATATGGACTTAACAAAAGTTCACCTTTTTCATTAACCTGGATAAAATCTAGTTGTTCCATAAATAAATGTTCTAATGAATCACACCATTCAATAGAAATTCCGTCTTTTTGAATATTTTTATATCGGTTAACCAACAAATAATTAGCGGCTTGTATATACTCATTTTTACTTAAACTATACGCATCTAACCCTTCTTTAGCTCTTCCCATCTTCATTAAAGGTTGTACACGTAAGATATCAATGCCCAAACGCGTACATAATTCAATTATCTTTGGCAATTCTTCGTAATTTCTTTTATTAAGACAACATACTGCTGAAATTTTAATATCTGATTTAGCTTTTCTTCTAAGAATATTAAATTGCATAATTGTATGTAATAAATTTTCAAATAAACCTTTTTTATTACGCAACCAATCATGTGAATTCTCTGTAGCTCCATCTATACTAAATTGAATATTATTTAATCCGTAATAAATTAATTTTTCACCAATAGATTCCGTTAACAGTTCTCCATTTGTTACCATTCCAATATTCATTTCGCTATTTATTTTTTTTTGGTGATCAATAAATCGAAAAATTATTTCTTTTTTTAATAAAGGTTCCCCTCCACAAATACAAAAATTATCAGGTCTAGTAGAAGCTAAATCATTCATTATGCGAAATAATTCATCTGATGCTAACTCATCATTGTTCATTTCTCCACTGTGATTATAGCAATGTCTGCATTTTAGTGTACATTTTCTTGTTATATCTATATTTATATCACTACCTCTCATTTTTCCTCTCTTCACTTATCAATTTCAAATAAAACTTGTCCATTTCTTGACTCCATTCAGGTTCCAAAATATCAAATAAAATTTTTCCATATCCCAATTCCGGCATTCCTTCTATGCCACCTAAATTCATTTTTTCAGGTGAAACCATCTTATTTCTTAAATACGCAAATAATCTATGATTCCAAACTTCCTCCCAATTTTTGTTTACATATTCACTAAATTTATGTTTTTTAATATTTCCAATAGCAATTGGTATATAAGCAGAAATTAATATATCTCCATTTGCACTAATTTGTGTAAATTTTCCGTGATCTATATCATCATTTAACAAATGATCAATTGGATCTCCCCATATCAAATCCATTTTTTTACCCATAGACTGGTTTTCACTATTTTTTTTACTTATTTTTTGAGCCACTATTTGGTATTCCTTGTAGTTCAATTTGTATGTATTTAAATTATCCATTGCACGCCCTAATAGCATTAAGGGTTGTGCTCTAAACGAGTCAACATTGAGAGTTTCACACAAATATATAACTTCTTCTAACTGCTCAAAATTTTTTTTATGCGGAATAAATGATACGGATATTTTTCTATTTATACCCAATTCCTGTCTTGTATCATCCAGATATTTTATTGCATTTATTGCATTTTTATATGCTCCTTTTTTGTTTCGTAACCAGTCCACCACTTCTTCTGTGCTACCGTCTAAACTAACTTGTATACTAGATATTCCTGACTGCCAAAGCTTTTTTGCAATTTCTTTAGTCATTAACTCTCCATTTGTTACCATATTCACATCAACACAAGTGTTCTTTGAATAATTTGCAATCTTATAAATACTTTCCTTTCTTAAAAGTGGTTCTCCTCCACACATACATATAGAAACTGGCCTACAATCAATTACATCATATGCCATTCTTTCTAATTCCTCATCACTCATTTCATCCATTCTCTGGTTTTTTAAACCTCCACTAGAATTAAAACAATGTAGACATCTTAATGTGCACTTATTTGTTACATCAATTCCGGCTGCAAAAAAATTTGTCATGTTATTCCTCCTCATATAATATAGTAGTATTTATAGATCATCTCCAAGGTCTGTATGCTATACTCTTAGAGATGAAGTGCATTTCTGCAATTCACTCATTTTTTTCTTTTTTATTAATTAATTCTTATTTCATTCAAATAACTAATTATTTTATCTTTCTTGTATAAATCAGTAAATTCCTCTTTAACTTCTTTTATTTTTTTTGTATACCGATCTGTTGATAATATCTTATATATTGCATTTTTCACTTCACATGTATTACCATGTGACAATTTTCTATCCTTAATCATAATCCCTATATTATTTCTTTCGATAGCTAATCCCACTTGATAATCATGATAATTTGACGGATATACAATCATCGGTGTTTCACATAAGATAGCCTCCCGTACTCCAGACAATCCCCCATGTGATATAAATATTTCATGATTTGCTAACATTTTCCATTGATCCACAAAATTATAAAAATGTATGTTTCTTACATGTTCATACTCTGCGCTTAATCTTTCCATTACCTTCTTATCATTACCAACAGTTATATCTATATTTATCTCCATACTTTTTATTTCACTTAAAATATTTCTTAATATATTTTGGGAATAATAGTCTATAGATGTTCCCCTAGTCACATAAGCACCCGACTTCTCTTTTAAATCTAGCTGAGACAAAATATTACTATCGTATCCACAAAATTCAACATTTTTCATATGATTTGAATATGATTCATACAAATTTCTAGTACTGTATACAAATAGTTTGTCTGGTAATATTTTTCTTTCATTAAAATTCATTAATGTCTTAAATTTTCTATAGACATACATTTGCACTTTGTCATAGTATTCTAAAAATTCATTCCAATTATTTATTTCTAAAAGTTCATTTTTCTTTATTTTCCCCTGTTCCTCATCCAATCTAATTTCTTCAAGAACCACCTCATTATAAAATTTTTCATAAAAACAATTTGCTTCTTCAATATCTGTCGCTACTTCTATTGCAATACTGTGTATATTAAATTTTTTTGCTAACAGACCGCCCCATTTTGCCAATGAATCATATATTATTACTTGAGGATTATATTTTTTCACATACTTCATCATATAATCATACATATATTCATATAAGTATTTTGAAGAAATAGCACTCCATTCTATATTATTACTTGTATAATTTAAGTGATAATAAGAAATATGTTCATCTTCAAGTAAATTACTACTTTTTGTATTAAAATTAGCAATTACTTTTTCTGGATAGCAAATAACACTCACATTATCATTCTTAATGTACTCTGCAAAAAAATCATTTACAAAGCAATATGTATTATATCCCTCTTTTCCAACTTTATTTATTACATCAAGCACAGGAAATACATGCCCGTATAACGGAATCGTTAAAAAGAAAATAGTGTTATTTTTCATTTCTTTCACCTTCTAAAAACTCAATTATTCGCAAGTAATCGTTCATATTATTTACATTACAATAATAATTTCCCACAACAAAAGATTGTATTTTCCCCGTAGCACAAATTAAATTTAATAAGTCAACTAATTCTTTTTCATGTCGCTCTTTATTTTCTTTAACTTTCTTAATAGCACCTAACACTGTATTTTTAAATATAATATTACCGGTTCCACTGCAATTATTATAAACAATCTGAGGTTTTTCTATAAAATTATACAGAAAACCATCTGGAGACTTTATAAATGTATAATTTTTTTTTACATATTCCAAGTGCTTCTCATAGTATAATCCAACCATACATTCGTTAGTACTTGTTTTAAATTTTTCAATCGCCTCTGCATAATTATTTTCATATACAAATTCATCTGCTAACACCAAGATAAAATCATCATTGCCAATCTCTTCCACTGCACTTTCTATTGCACCGACAACTCCTTTTACAGATTGTTTTTGTTTACAAAACAAAATCGGCGTATCATTAACTTTTGTTCCAATAGTATCTATAATCTTTTCATGATTCTCTCCAATAATAACTATACATTCCGTTATTTCTTTTATATTTGTAAGGTTTTCCAAAGTGTATAGCAATAAAGCTTTACCATTAATTGGTACAAGACATTTATGCATATAAGTAGAATCCTTATTAAATCTTTTTCCTTCTCCAGCTGCTGGTATTACTGCTTTCATTTTTCTTCCTCTATAAAATCCTACCCTATTTCTTATTTACATATTTATTTTAACAGACAAAATTTATATAAAATAAATAACTGTAATAATCTGTACTTTTACTGTAACAAATTAAGAGCAAGTTTCGCCTGAGTAACTCAAAACTCACTTCGTGACTTTCGATTTTCCGGCAATCTTGATGGGGATTCTGCTCCCCATACCCTCAGATAATATATTTTCACTAATATGCATACTTGGCTCCTGTAAAAAAACAGTCGCATCGTGATCATATCTATCACGAAAAATCCATAAATATTTTTATTGTGTTACCGCCTGATATTTTTAAATCGGCTTTATATATAGAAATATCTTTATTTTGAAAGGAACTATAAAATGGCACGACCAAAGAAAGATAAAAACTTACGACATACTCGTCATATCATGCTCCGTCTCACCAATACTGAATATGAAATAATTGCAGAAAACGCAAAAGCAGCAAGCCTCCCGTTAGCAGAGTATGTCCGTAAACAGATAACAAATAAAAAAGCAATTGTGAAATATGAAATTGTGGCAGATCTGCCGGAGTTGAAAAAATTAATTGCTGAATTTGGAAAGATTGGTAGCAATCTGAACCAGATAGCTCGTTACTTTAATACTGGTGGACTCCATTCCCAAGAAATGCGCAACGAAATCAAAAAGAGCATTGCTGAAATTTATAAATTAAAATACGAAGTAATAAAACTGGCTGGAGATTTTACCACTGTCAATGCAAATAATAGAAATAACACAGGAGAAAACTAATATGGCAATCCTGAAACATATTGCAAGCAAGAATACCGACTATGGAGAAGCTGAACGCTATCTGATTTTCCAACATGATGAATATACGCAAAAACCAATTCTTGATGATAATGGGAATATGCTTCTTCGTGAAGAATATTATCTGGATGGTATAAACTGTGATCCGTTTACATTTGATGTGGAATGCCGGGAAACTAACGCTTTCTTTCATAAAAATCAATCTTTTAATGATATTAAGTCGCATCACTACATCATCAGCTTTGATCCTAAAGATCAGGAAGAACATGGTCTGACCGGAGAGCAGGCACAGAAAGTTGGCGTGGAATATGCCAGAGAGAGTTTTCCCGGACACCAGGCTCTTGTTTGCACCCACACTGATGGTCATAACGGCAGCGGAAATATTCATGTGCATATTGTAATCAACAGTGTGCGAAAATATAATACAGAGCCACAGCCCTATATGGAATTTGACCGGGATTCAAAAGCTGGATATAAACATCATCTTTCTGACAGATACCGAATTTACTTAAAACAAAAAGTTATGGATATATGTCATTCCAATGGACTAAACCAGGTAGATCTTCTGACACCTGCTGAAAGAAAAATATCCGAAAAAGAATACTGGGCAAAACGCAGATGTCAAAAAAAGCTCGATGAACACAATGCAGAACTGAAAAAGAAAGGACTTACTCCAAGACAGACAACATTTCAAACGGAAAAGCAATATCTTCGTGATGCAATTGATACGGTTGCTTCACAAGCAACATCACAAGAAGAATTTTCCAGATTGCTGTCTGAAAAATATAATATTACATTCAAAGTCAGTCGTGGCAGATACAGCTACCTCCATCCTGATCGTCAAAAATACATCACAGGAAGAAATCTCGGAACGCTTTATGAAGAGAATTATCTTCTGCTGGTATTCCAGGAGAACTCCAACAGGCAACACGCAGAAAAGTCACATTCTACTGACAGGCCAAGACCAGTCACAGACTTTTCAGAACAGTCAAAATCGTCAGCTTCTGTCCAAACTGACGAAACTACACACTCTTTCCTTTTTATAAAATCTGATTTACGACTTGTAACAGATTTGCAGCACTGTATTAAGGCACAGCAAAGTCAGGCATACGCACAAAAAGTAAAGCTGTCTAATCTTAAGATGATGGCTCAGACAGTTGCCTATATACAGGAACATGGTTTCCAGAGCAAGGAAGATTTAGATACTGCCCTTTCCAATGCCTCTGCCCAAAGCACTGATGCCAGAAATACTCTGAAATCCACAGATGACTCTTTAAAAAGTATAAATGAACAGATTCATTACACCGGACAGTACCTTGCCAATAAATCCATCTATTTCGATTACCGAAAAAGTCGAAATAAAGAAAAATTTTATGAAGATCACCGGGCAGAACTCACCCTTTATGAGTCTGCTCTCCGAATACTCAAAGAAAAAGCACAGGGCAAAAAACTCCCTACTCTGAAAATGTTGCGTGAAGAAAAGAATCGTTTAACAGAATTGCAGACAGTACAGCGGGATAAGTTTAACACCCGACGGGAATATGAACGGGAACTTCGTACAGTATGCTCTAATGTAAATATTATTCTTAGGCACCCGCATATCCAAGAAACTCTACATGAAACCTCACAAGAGCATTCCTACTTCCGCTAAAAATCTCAATGAAAAAATTTTCAAATTATTTTTCATTTTATCCGTTGACTAAATTCATTTTATCGCATATACTACAAGTAGGAAAACAGGCGACATCCTGTTGGTGTGGCTGACACCTAAAATCCGAAACGAAAGCCGAACATGAATCGGAGAGTTGGCAGGCAACAGAAAAACCTGAAAGCAAAGCCAGACATATGGGCTGGAGTGTTGGCGGACAACAGAAAAATCAGTCTATAAGGGAGATGCACAATGCTACGGTATTGTAATCTCCCTTTAAATATTTTATACATATTGCAGAGGTCATAATATGACAAAATACAACAAACAGCAGGCCATTTCTATCATTATAGATTGTGCTGCCAAATACGAAGAAAATCTCAATGGCTATCAGCTCTTATTTATTTTAAAAGACAAGCATAAACATATTTCTTCTCTGGAAGTAAGTTTTTATCCATATAATTTTCTTCACCTTACAGGCATTAAATTAATTGATGGCACTACTGCTACTGATTTTTACAAGCGCTGTTTAAACCATAAATTAAGTCCTGAAGATTTTTCCTTCGCATCTGATGGAACTACTCAGTTAAAACTTGAAATTCTTCCACAACTTATGCTTAAAAATATATCAGCTAAAATGGTTGGAGATTTTAACGGATGCAATCCAAAATTATATACAGAAAAATTAGCTGGTGGCGTAAAAGCCTGCCTTGGTTTTGTAAAAACTCATCGTGCTGAATATGTGCCAAATACAGTACTGAATACAGATATTCGCACAGTTACCAAAATTTCACAGCAGGTAATCGCTACATATCGTCGAAAAAATTCAGCTTCCCCTTATCAGGAATTAGTTTATAAGGCCAAAAAAATCGACTGGGATACCATTACCTTTCCGAAAGAATATGACTATCTCACCAAACCAGAGTAGCATATATCTGTAAGGTACTTAAGTTTTTATATTTTTCTGTAATACATGAAAAGATGGTGCTATGCACCATCTTTCTAAAGTTCTTTTTTCTATATAAATAATATTATTCTATTTTCTCCACTAGGAAATATCCGTAAATATTTATTTGTTACATCCGTAATGTGTATATGAATACACCCAAGCACTATTATATTTTAAAATAGTATTACATTTTTTACACCATGTTGCATTTGCTTTATATACATCACATCTTGATCCGGTATGTCTATGCTGCCATACAGTATCAGTTACACGATTACCAGAAGCATGCGTGCAATTACTTTTAAATTCAATATAAGATAAATTCAGTACATCTCCTTTTTCATTATATATTTTCCCATCAACTTTTTCTTCCATTTTTGAAAAGTTATTATCGGGATTTGCTGCCATTACATATGACGAATTTATAAGCAACATGCAACACATACTTAATGCCATAAATAACACTTTTGTTTTTCTTCTCATAACCAATCAGCTCTCTTTCTAAAGTATTAATAGGATATTTCCAACAGCAGTTTACTTCTTTAACATAACAATACATTCTTCATTTATTAATTCAAATTTTATAATTTCACTATATGAAATTTCTTTACTTTCATCATAAACTACTATTTCAAATTCACATTCGTCTACATAATCTGGAGTATTATTTGCTAACTTCTCATTTTCATTACTATAGATTTGACCAAGCATATTTTTCTCAGGAATCCAGTATATATTTTTTTCATTCTGGTAAATCGTAAAAATATTGCTTTCTTTTCCTAATGATTTGCAATCATACATATAATTTTCTGGTATATCTATTTGAAAAATATAACCATTTCCTACCGGTGTTTCCATCAATTTTAATGTTTCTTTATGCTCCGGAATTAAAACGGAACTTTTCACATTTCCATCCTGTGTCATTGCATAAACAGTAATTGTCATTTTGTTTTTTAACATAATATTCATGAACACGCATAAAAATAACATAGCTGTTACAATTACTCCAACTGTAATTCTTTTCATATAAAAAATTTTTTTCAGAGTTTTTTTTCTTTCAAATCCCTCAAATATTCTCTGCTTCGATTCTTCCGTAAATTCGATTCCTGTCACAGCCTTTTTAATTATATTTTTATCCACACTCATTCACTCCCAAATTTTTTTTTAATAGATTTCGTCCCCGTTCCAAACGCTTTTTCACAGTCGATTCTGTAATTTTCAAAATCTTACTTATTTCAAAACATTTATATCCTTCTACATAATATAAAAAAAGCACCGTCTTATATTTAGATGGTAATTCTAAAAGGACATCAAATATCTGACTATCTATACTATCCTCAGGATATGTAGTCTTAATTGTTTCAATATTTATATGTGGATGTTGTTTATAAAAACGCAATTTATCTTTGCAAAGATTTATTGTAACTCTAATTAACCATGCCTTTTCGTGTTCATAGGTTTCAAAGAGAGGCTTTTTTAGCATATATTTTATCAATGCATCTTGCACCGTGTCTTCTGCATCATACGTTTTTTTAAGCATTACAATACATAGTTTATACATCATTTCTCCATATTTCTGAAATATCTCCTCAACTGAAGATGTTTCAATCATGCCTCTCACCTCCCAACTTTAGTCCCTTTACAGTAAAACGTTTCAGAATTCCAAAAGGTGACAACTTTATATAGTATTTTTTCACCTTTTAATTTGCACTCATCAAATATTGTTTAATGTACAAATCTCCCAAGCAATAAAAAAATACAAATATGTGTTGGATAATATATATAAAAAAATTTTTTCAAATTTTTCCCTTTGCGATTATTATATAATGCAATAAATGGTGCTGCAAGAACCATCCATGCCTGGGTATAATTAAACAACCCTGGGTAAACCCAATACTGAGATGCACTTACAATATAAGAACCTATTAATACAAATACTGAAAAGAAAATCAATGCTACAATCTGATTTTTCTTTTTTTTCATATAATACCATCCAATTCCTAAGATCAGAAAAAATGGAGAATACTGAATCGTAAAAATATTAGGTAAAAATACATTTATTACTGAACAACTAGGCCCTATTATAAGACTTCCTATCCCTACCAAAATAGGTATAAGCATTAAAACTATATGCCTTATAATATGTTCTTTCTTTATAATCATATCAATCAAATAAATATAAATTGCTGTAAAAAGCCATTCTGGAATTACATTAAATGAGATTTCCGAATGTAATAAATACGATAAAACAATTTCAAGAATGCAAATACATATATGATATTTATACAATCTGAAAATATAACTTTTTTTATCTGATGAATACCGCATAGCCTGTATCACAGCAAAAAGAAATAACGGTGCTGCAATTCGACCCACAATTCTAAAAATACTAACATTTATCGTAGTGTTTGCAAATACATATAAATACAAATGATCAATGGTCATACATACTAATCCTATTATTTTAAGCATTGTATTACTTAAATTAAAAAATATATTGTTCTTAATCCTTTCCATAAATCCCCCTATAAATTCAAAAGTGTAAAAGCCCTTCTATCAATTGCATAGAAGGGCTTTTACAAAACATTAGCCAAAATAACCTGAAATAGAATAACGGTTACCTATAGGGCTGCTATTAAAACGAAAATAAAATTTATCACTATTGCTGTATCCGCCAAGATCATCAGCTGTAATCGTATGTGATTTACTACCACCCGCACTAATTGTCCAACTACTTACAACCGTTTGAACAATAGTTCCTTTATGTACCAAATCAACCTTTACTTTATTACTTGAGCCTGCAGAAAAACTAAATTTTTTACCTTTAACGCTCGTAAAATAATAATTTGTATATAATGTTGAATAATTACTACTACCATCTACATAATATTTTCCATCACTCCAAGACCATTTTGATGTTGGTTCTTGAGTTGTTCTGGCAACAGGTACAAATTTAAATTCTTCATGTCCGTTAACATCGCCTGTAAAACGCACTTCCGGAACACCTTTATCCGCTTCTTGAGTCATCTCTTTATCTGTTTGTGCAAAAACAATCGACGACGGAACACAAAGGCATACCATAACCATAAATGTGAATAATAAACGTTTAAAACTCATTCTTTTGTTTTTTCATGTAATTCCTCCCTTATTAGAAATATTATCTTTTTTGCTCCGACTTCCGAATATCTTTCCCATTGGATTCACCCCCTTTGTTTTCTCTTTTAATCATAATACGAATACCCGCCCATAATAGTGACATTAATTTACAAATTTTGATAAAAAAATAATATTTTCTGAAAACACAAAGTATTAGCTAAATTAAAAAGTGCAGGAAAGACTACCTACATAACAATCTTTCATCAACCTAAATATAAGACTTCGAATCTATAATTCAAATCCATTAATAAAAGAACCTATCTTTTCTTGCGTTCTATATCTTCTTCCATTACCTGCTGCATATCTTTCTGTCCACTACGTCTTGCAATTTCTTCCTTTTTCTCATTCAGTTTTGCAAGGACAGATTCTTTTGGACGATTCTTTTTATCTTTTGGTGCTGCATTATTTTTAAGTCCATCAATCATATTGTAATTTGCTTCCTCTGTGATTTCCGCACTTCGCAGGTATTCCCCATTCTCCATGTACTTTTGCCAGTTATCCAGTTTCGGTTTATAGCCTTCTGCCTGCTCCTGCACTGGTGGATACAGAGAATCAAGAATCTTCTGTTTTACTACATCATCAAATCCATTGTAAGTACCGTCTACAAGTACATTCCCTTTCTGATCTAAGACTACATACGCAACATCTTTCCCATACTGCTCATGTTCCATAAGGAAATAATTCTTGCCTTCTACCAGCAGATAATCTATTACTTCCCATGTTCCGTCTTTTCCAGCTATTTCATATCCCACTGTATCTTTTGTAAGTCCACCGCCTTCTGAAGATGTGACTTTCATAAAATCAGAAATTTCTATAAAGGTATCTTTGTTTACATAGTAAGTGGTCATAACACCCTTATCATTAAGGATCAGCACATCACTGGTACTGACTGCATGACCTTTATAATTGTGTGGCTGTTTCTTCCCCAACTCCTTTTTTATCTGCTCCGGTGTTTCTCCCGGCTTCATTGTTCCCAGATACACCTGCTCATAATTTTCCATCTGCACAGGAATCTGATCCTTTGCAAGTTCCTCATAGGTTCGGAAAAGAAGATTTCTCAATTCCGGTTTCTTTTTTAGCTGATAAACTGCAAACTGACTTGTACTCATTCTCCATCCACCTCCAGATCTGCTTTATAAATTTCTACCGTTTTCTGCAATTCTTCATATCCCTCATCGCTAAGATAGTAGAGCTTCTGAATCGTTGTAAAAATCAGCAGTTTCATATCTTCGTCCAGGTAGGAAAAAATCTCATCCATCGCTTCCATTGTCTGAATCCGGTTTCCTGCATCAAAAATTGCCACTGCTATATATTCATCTTCCTCAAACCTTACCATCATAATGTTACATCTCCCTTCTTATGTGCCTTGGATTTTTCTTTCGACGTATTCTGCCCCTGCTCTTTTATTTTCGCCTGACGCTCTCTGAGTGCCTGAAGAACGGATTCTTTTCTGCTCTTTGGTTGCGGAACGTTTTCTTTTTGTATAGTCTTCTCCTCTATTTTCGTAAGCTCCTGCTTTTGGGCAAAATATTTTTCCACATCATCCATTGCTTTTTGTACTAATGGACTTTCCTTATAATGCTGAATCATATCCACATCTTCCCGGTCAACTTTTCCCAGTCGCATAAGATCATACGATCCGTCATAATCACTTCCATCATGCAGTTCAAACCCAATACCTTTTATTCCATTCATGCGATCTGCAGGAATTGTTTCATAAATGCGTAGGGCTTCTTCCAGGGTAAGATTCTCATGATACTCACCCATAACAGGAAATTCCATACACTCCGCAACATAAAAAGTAATCGTAGCTTCTGGCTGTTTCTGCTCTGGTTGCCTGGTAAAAACAGAGAATGCTTCTGCATTTTCCAGACGTGAAAGTAATGACCGGGCAGTGACTACATCACTGTCTATATCCGATTCTTCCGACACCTCAGTCAGCCAGTCTTTTAAACCTGCTGTATCCTTGTTCAAAATATCCTCTGCGAGTTTTTCAACCTGTTCTTCCCTATTTTCAACGGTATCCTTGTATTCATAAGTATCATATTCATAACTAAAATTATCCAAGTCCACTGCGAGTTTCTTGATTTCCTGCTGGTCAAGATAGATTTCCGATTCCTTTATATACTCTGCCAGAGTAATTCTTTCTTCTGTGATTGGGTTAATATCTACTTTAATACCTGCTATTGCCATACCATAGGAATTCAATTCGTTAAAAAAACTATCCTCCCGAATATTTCCCCGATAAGAAAGCACCACATCAAGATCAGAATCTGCACGATACAGGTCATCTCTGCTTCTGGAACCATGTACTCTCGCCCCAATCAATGTAACTTCATTTTCCAGTCCCATTTCTTCCAGAACAGCTCTTGCATGAAATAAAACTTCATATTCAATTTCTGCCCTGCCCATTCCATTCAATGCTGTTTCACATCTGCCAAGTTCCGAAGTGAATCGAACATCTCCACTAGCCAGCACTTCTTTAGAATGATTGATTACCTTATCCCGAAACTCCCTGTCATCAGCTTTTACACATTCAACATCTTCCAAGCCTTCATTTTTCAGACTGACATACATTGCTTTCTGAATAGAATCTTCTGGATTTCCACAGGCATCTTCTGAAATTTCATGAAGTTTCTGATCATAAACCAGGTATTTATAGCCTTCCTCAGTCGGTTGCACTGTCAAATACATACCAGACATTTTAAATTGTACGGTTATTCCCTCATAATTTTTTAATGCCGCTTCCCTGTCATAACCATCAAAAAAAGCCTTTGGACAATTACGTTCAAACTGTATCTTCTCCATTCTCTCTTCTTCTGCATATTCAATTTCTGCATACAGTTCTTCATAATCCATCACATTTGCATCTTCCAGGGGCAATCCTTCTTCCTCTAAAATGTTCTCCATTGCTTCTGAAATAGAAATATCCGGATTATCGTAGACACCACCATCCAGTTCCAGATAGTCCTTATCATAAAATGTATAATCGTAACCATCTTCTGCTGTCTGGATTGTAAAATACTGAACTCCAATCTGGTATGCTATCTCTGTATCATGCACTTCCAGACTGTTGCCTATCTCTTTAAAAGTATTGTATATCTGCGGATTCAGCCATCCCTCCACTTTCTGACAATCATAGATCAGCGTATCTATTCCATTCTTGCACTGGATAAAATCAAGACTGCCTCGCAGCGGTGCCGTATTTTCAATTCCAAGAGCTTTCATTTTATGATTAGGCAGAGAGTAATATGCTCCAAGGGCAGCCCCAAGATCCTTATATCGCTCAATCTTCATTCCACCTTTTGCTGCCAGATCTTCGATCACATAATATTTGTCAATATAATGATTTTCTGGCATTTTCAGATCAATACCATTATTTTCTCTGACTTTATGAATCTCGAAAAAACTGAATTTCTGTTCTTCCCCATGCAGATTCTGTCCGGTCAGTGTCGGCTCCCATGTATCCGTACTGATTGGCTGCTGTTCCATGATTTTCATAACTGTTCCGTCTGCTAAGATAACTGTTGCCTGGTCTGGAAGCTCCATCAGGTCATATACCGTTGCACCATTTTCTTCCAGATATTCTGAAATAGCTTCCCTGGCTCCTTCATCAAATCCATCCCAGATGTCCTCTGCCACCAGTGTTCCATTTTCCGATACGATAATATCTGCCACGTCCTGACCGTATTCCTCATTCCGCATCTGGAAGAATCGCTCCCCATGATACGTTTTCATATCCATTGCATACCAGGTGCCTGTATGTCCGTCTGCTTCATATCCTCTTGTAGTTTCAGTGATATGCTGATTTTTCACACCAAGCACCTCTTCCAGTTTCCGGGTACGGATTTCTTTTCTTGCCATATCAATGAAACCATTCAGGACTGCAGGATGACTGCCCACAATATAGTCCCTGTTTAGATCCATTCCCCGGCTGATGTTTTCCGGAATATCAATGCCATCTGCCCAACGTTTATTACCATCAGAAAATCTTCCATCATAGGAAAGCTGTTTCAATGTATTTGCCAGAACAAAAGCAACCCGTTCTTCCCCATATTTTTCAACCACGCTTACTGCCGCATCTGGATTTAAACGCATACCGTCGAATCCCTCTGCGATTGCCTGTTCGATTGCATTTTTACAATCAATATTCAGTTTTCTGGAATCCAGATAAGCATCTACATTTCTCTCCTGCATAGCCTTTTCCAAAGTTCCCATATAAACTTCCGGATACGCTTTTACAGGATTGGCATTTAACATCTCGACTCTCTGTGCCACAAAGTCCGGCAGTTCTGTAAATCCAAAAGAATCTACATAGTATGCGGTTAATCTGCCGCCCCGGTTCATAATGATCACATCACTGACTGACATGGAATGTCCGGTAAAATCGTTTGGTCGTTCTATATTAAAACGCTCAAAAAGATTGTCCAGCGTCGTAGCATCTCTCAATCTTTCACTGTAAACCATCTGATAGTCTTTGCCATCTACAGTAAATCCCATTTCTTTTGCCGCTTCCAGACTAAAAAACTGATACCCTCTTTCTTCCTGGCCACTGTTGATCTGATAAATACCATAACGGTTTCCATCACTCTCTAAAAGAAGTGTTTCTTTGATTTTTGCCTTTTCTTCCGGTGTCATAACCGTCTCCTGACTTCTCCGATAATTTTCCCATTCAAATTTCGTCACTCCGAATAACCCGTCATGCTGTAAAATATCCCGTTCCAAATTCATAACTCTTTGCGACTGCTCCTGAACGTCAACTGCGCCGGTCAGCCCGTAAACCGTTACTCCCTCATGGTGCAGTTCCACTGCCCGTTCCCTAGTAAGCGGAAGCATACTTTCCGAATAAAATCCAGCTTCATGCAGTTCGGATAAGCCGATCAGCGAATCCGGCAGACTCTCAATCTGCTCCTCCGCTTCTCCAAGCAGTTTTAATACTTCTTCTCTGTTTCCATCCAGAATAGACTCTGCAAGGCTCTCTGACAGTTTTTCCGTTGCTTCCCTATTATCCAGTTTATAAGCAAAATTCACGATAAGGTTTCTCTGGTCATTGCTGAAAATCGTCCGTTCCTGTTCCAGACGGTTGATGGTCTGCTCCGCATACTGCATGGCACTCAATTCTTCTGCCTGCTCCGGTATTTCTATCTGAAATTCTTTGAGTTTTTCCTCAATCTGTCCGATCATATCAGCAGAAGTCTTACGAATGGTGTCCATGGAAGCACGAAGCTCTTTCATATTTTTACCAGAAGACCAGCTTGCAATATAGGAAAAGGAATACTCCGATGTGTCCAGTCCAAAATGATTACATACCACATAAGCAACACTTTCTGCCTCCACTTCTTTTGTAAGCTGGTCTTTTACGACACCCTCTGCTTCCATCTGGTCACGATCATGCAATACTGCATGTGCGGTTTCATGCACCGCAGTTTTCATGGTCTGTGCCTCACTCATACCAGGCTGAACAGCAATATATTTATCTACAATCTGATAAAAGCCTTTCGCTTCCCCATCAATTTCAATAAAACTGATGGGAACTGGGGCAACCGTTTTCAGTGCTTCCATAAAATCATGGTAAATCAGAACATCCCCCTCCAGTTCTGATACCTCAAACTCTGGAATTGGTTCTCCTGTGGTCTGGCTGACATCAAATACTGTCGTAACCCGAAATTTTGTAATGACACGCTCTACCACTTCTGTTTCCGGCTGTCCATCTTCCCTGATCACAATCTCGCCTGTTTCCGGATCTGTTTTCTCAATCTCCTGTTTCTCTTTATACGGAGCCGGGGCAATGATCTGGATGCCTTTTTCTCCTCTTTTTACCTGCCGGTTAAATTTCTTTTGCCATGCCTGATACCCGGCTACCAGTGTCGCTTCCGGTTTCTGCATGGTGATTAGCAGAGTATTATTGAAACTGTAATTATGGAACTTTGCCATTGTGTTCAGATATTCCGTATATTTTTCTGATGTGAATATTTCTGCAACACCCTGTTCCAACTGCTCTGTAATCTGCTTTAACTGTTCTTCTCTGTTTGCCATAATCAAATCCTCCATAGAAAAATCCCGCCAAAGCTCTGGTTACTCTGACGGGATACCCTTTATAACTCCTGTTCGTGTTTCTTTTTTGGTTTCTGATGTGTTTCGCCTGTCTGCTCCTGCTGTTTCTGTTCTTTCAGTCTTTCCAGAATAGATGTTTTATGAACACTGTCTGCAATTCTGTCCTGTCGCTCCTCTGGCACGTTTACTTCCGGATTTTCCCCGATACCCTCGTCTGCCAGAAGATTTTCTCCCCCTTTCTCATCCATATTGAGCATGGCATTTAATTCCGCCAGACGTTCCATTTTTTCACTCAGTTCCGCTTCTTTTGGGAATGGTTTCCGCACCTCTTCCTGTGCTGTCTTTAACTGTTGTTGTACCGTTTCCAGATTCTGCTCGGTATCTGCCAGCTTTTTCTCGATTGCAGAAAGTGCATTATGAATCCTCTGGATATTGCCCAGAGTATCCTTTCCGAACTCAATCTTATAAGAGCATTTTCCCTTGATCGTCATGGTATAGGTATTCGACAGGAAATTATATTCTGAAAAAAGAGCAAAACCATGATATTCCCCGATCTGTCCGGCTGATTTTACAGACCTCAGACTAGATGCTGCTGAAATCAGTGCAACTCCCGCTTCTTTTTTATCGGTATACAGCTTTCCACCGACTGTCATTGCAAAGTGGTCATTATCCTGTAAATCTATTCCTTTTACTACATCTGCATCTACACACATACCGGCAATCTTCTCTTTTAATGCTGTGATCTGTACCGGATACCGTTTTGCAATATCCGATTCCAGACGATAGATCTGACTGGTGTGGTTTGCTTTCAGAAGTTTCAGTTTACTTACCTGCACATCCAGATCCATTTTTTCCTTGATGTACTCGTTTCCTGTTGCCAGTGCTTTAATCTCTGCATAGGACAATGCCGTATCATCTACATCCTCACAGGCACGAACCGGGGATTTACTGGTCATAATCTGTGAAATAAACTTCTGCTTGTTTTCCAGAATCTGCCACATGTACGAATCGAATGTATTTTCCGTTACATACCGGAAGATTTTTACCTTGTCATTCTGGTTTCCCTGTCTGAGAATACGTCCCTCCTGCTGTTCCAGGTCAGACGGTTTCCAAGGGCAGTCCAGATGATGCAGCGCAAGTAATCTGTCCTGGACGTTGGTACCAGCACCGAGTTTTGGAGTGGAACCCATCAGGATTCTTACCTGCCCGGCCCGCACCTTTGCAAACAGCTCCGCTTTTTTTACTTCCGTATTATACTCATGGATAAATGCGATCTGCTCTTTCGGGATTCCCCGTTCCACCAGCTTATTTCTCACATCATCATAAACATTGAATGTTCCGTCAGTTTTCGGTGTGCTGAGGTCACAGAAGATCAACTGGGTAGCCTGTGTATCTTTTCCGTCCTCCCATACCTGGAAAGCATTCTCCACACAAGCATTTACCTTACTTTCCCCTGCATCCGGCAACATATCATTTAAAAGCCTCTGGTCTAATGCACATTTTCTTCCATCGTTGGTAATCTTGAGCATGTTATCTACCCTTGGATCTACCGCACCGCCACGAACCTGTTCTGCACGTTCTGAAAAGGCTTCCACCATTTCTTTCTGTTCCTCACTCGGCTTTAATACTTCATTGATATATTCTGCTTCCGGTACAGGGAGATTCAGCATATCTGCAGTCTGAATATCCGCTGCTTCCTTAAATATGGATATCAGCTCTGGAAGATTAAAGAAACGGGCAAATCGTGTTTTTGCACGATAGCCCGTCCCTTCCGGTGACAATTCGATTGCTGTAACTGTTTCTCCAAAAGTCGCTGCCCACGAATCAAAATGTCCCATTCCCATATTCATTAAAGTATCATACTGGAGGTATCTCATAATGGTGTATAATTCCGTCATACTGTTTGATACCGGTGTTCCCGTTGCAAACGTGATTCCCTTTCCCCCGGTAATCTCATCCATGTACCTGCATTTCATAAACATATCTGAGCTTTTCTGTGCATCGGTCTGTGAAATGCCTGCCACATTCCGCATTTTTGTGTATAAAAAAAGGTTTTTGTAATAATGTGACTCGTCCACAAACAGCCTGTCCACGCCTAATTGCTCAAAAGTCACAACATCATCCTTTCGTGTCTGATCATTCAGTTTTTCCAGTTTTGCTTTCAGGGTTTTCTTTGTCTTTTCCATCTGCTTAACCGTATACTGTTGTCCTGTTTCCTCTTTTGCTGCTTCAATAGAATAGGTAATGTCTGCAATCTGATCTTCCAGCAATGCAATCTGCCTTTCCCTGGAAAGCGGAATTTTCTCAAACTGGCTGTGTCCAATAATGACCGCATCATAATCCCCGGTTGCGATTCTGGAACAGAACCGTTTTCTGTTTGCAGGTTCAAAATCTTTCTTTGTTGCCACCAGAATATTCGCTCCCGGATACAGCCGTAAAAAATCACTTCCCCACTGTTCCAGCAAATGGTTTGGAACCACATAAAGGCTCTTTTGTGCCAGTCCCAGACGCTTGCTCTCCATACCGGCTGCAATCATCTGAAACGTCTTGCCCGCACCTACGCAATGTGCAAGCAGGGTATTATTTCCATAAAGGATATGTGCCACCGCATTTTTCTGATGCTCCATCAGCTTAATTTCCGGATTCATTCCGACAAACTGGATATGACTGCCATCATATTCCCTTGGCCGGATGCTGTTAAACCGTTCATTATAAATTTTGCAGAGCGTTTCCCGTCGGCGCATATCCTTAAAGATCCACTCTTTAAATTCCTCCCGGATCAGTTCCTGCTTCTGCTGTGCCAGGGTGGTTTCTTTCCGGTTCAGTACCCGGTGTTCCCCATCCGCATCATGTATTGTGTCATAGATTTTTGTGTCACGCAGATTCAGAGCATCCTCCAACAGTCTGTAAGCATTTGCCCTCTGTGTTCCGTAAGTTGCGGTGGAAAGCGGGTTATTGCTGCTGTCCACGTTCTTTCCTTTTACGTTCCATTGTCCGGTCACTTCCGCATACTGTACTTTGATACGCTCATAATTGATATGCTGTCGTGGTGTATGGAATGTTTCTGCCATGAACTCTGTAATATAGTCCGGCGAAATCCATGTTGCACCAAGCCTTGCTTCAATCTCGGAAGCGTCCAGATCTTTTGGCTGTACCCGTTCCAGTGCCTGTACATTGACCATATATTCCGGATGGTTTTCTGCAAACTGCCTTGCAATGTTCAGCTTCTCCCTGACGTTTCCTGAAAGATACTCGTCGGATGGCTCCCATTTATCTGTAAGGGGATTTTTGAAGATAACGCCTGTAAGCTCCTCTGTGACCTCTTCCTCTGTTTTCCCGGTAAGCTCCATCATATAAGGAATATCCACTTTTGCCTTTTCCCCGATAGATACCGCCAGTGCTTCACTTGCAGTATCTACCGATGTTACCGGCTCTGCCCTGTGGATCGTCCTTTTCGTAAATATGTCTGCTTTCCGCTTCAACTCGCCCTTTTCGTCCAGAAATTCAAGGGAAGTCAAAAGGCAATAGCTGCTGTCCATGCTGAACGCTCTTTTATTGGCATTGCTGCTGAGTAGTCCATACTTTGCGGTAAAACTGTCATAAACCTGGTTCAATTCAGCCTGTAAGCTGGCAACCTCTTCATCACTGCATTCTTCCAACTGCCGTTCCAGAAGTCTGTTTGTTGCATCCCGGATAGCAACCATGCCTCTGACACGCTCGCCTGTCACAATGGGAATTTCCGTCTTATTCATAACAGAATTTTCCCTGTAATAAATGTCCTCTCCTACAAGTGCAAAGCTGAAATTCTTAATGCTCGGATCTGCCGGTATGGATACCACCTGTTCTTCCAGTTCCGTATCCGAAATCTCCTGCTCTGTGATGGTTCCCTGGATATGTTTCACCGCTTCTTTTAACTGTTCTGCCAGATCTGCTCCCTCTTTTGCCTTTACCGTTACTTCCTGTTTTCCGTACTGGGTACTTTCTGTTGTAAAATCTCCAAGTACCATTTCCGGATGGTCTGCAAAATAGGAATTGACTGTATAGCCTTCTGGCGTGGTTTTTAACTGTACCCAGTCTGGCTCTGTGATCGCAGCCCTGTCCCTTTTCTGGAAAAACAGGATATCCGCAACCACACTGGTATTGGCATTTCTCTGGAAAGCATTGTTCGGTAAGCGGATTGCCCCTAGCAGATCTGCCCGGTTTGCAAAATACTGTCGGACTTCCGGATTCTGTTTATCCATCGTACCGCTTGACGTGACAACTGCCACCACTCCGCCCGGACGCACCATATCTAAGGATTTTGCAATAAAATAATCATGGATCATAAAATGGTATCTGTCATATTTGCGGTCACTGACCTGATATGCCCCAAATGGTACATTTCCAATCACACAGTCAAAAAAGCTGTCCGGATAACTGGTTTCCTCAAATCCCTGTACCGCAATCCTGTTCTTCTGGTAAAGCTGCTTTGCAATCTGCCCAGAAACCGGATCAAGCTCCACACCATACATATTTGCAGCACTCATGCTTTCCGGTAAAAGTCCCATAAAGTTACCAACTCCACAGGACGGTTCCAGGATATTTCCCTGTTTCAGTCCCATATTTCCAAGTGCTTCATACATTGCTTTGACGACTGTCGGAGAAGTATAAAAGGCATTCAGCGTTGATGCCCTTGCTGCACTGTATTCTTCTGGTGTGAGGATTCCTTTTAACTGCGTGTATTCCTCTGCCCAGGCACTGTTTCTCTCTTCAAAAGCCTGTGGAATACCGCCCCATCCAACATATCTCGACAACACTTCCTGTTCTTCCGGTGTTGCTAATCTCTGATCCTGTTCCAGTTCTTTCAGCAGCCGGATAGCTTCCATATTTGCTTTAAACTTTGCTTTCGGACCGCCAGCACCAAGGTCATCATCTGTAATATGGAAATTATGCGGTTCCTGTTCCTGCACCTGTTCATTCTGCAGATATGGTAAAAATTCTCCCTCATAGCCAAATAATTCGTTCTCCCCTGGAATATAATTTCGTCCAGTTTCCATACACCGGAAAATATCAGCTTTTGATGAACCACTTGCCTCGTAGAATCCTGCATAGGAATATAAAATATCATCTTCTCGCTCGTAGGTAGTCAAGTGCAATTCTGTATTTCCTCTTGTCTGGTTTACCAGTTCTTTTCCTTCCAGACCTTGAGGAAGAACCCCCACTGCTTCAAAATGATACCCCTGATATTCAAATACATTCTCGTCCCATTCTTCCTGCACAATTACGGATTCCGACTCAAATTCTGATTCTGGTTCTCCTTTTTGTACCTCCTCCACTTCTGCAGCCGATTCTTCCACTTCTGGTTCTTCTGTATTTTCTTCTGGTTCGGAAGCACTCACAATATCAAATAAAGACATCTGGTATCCATTTAAGCCATCTGCCTGATCTGGTACTTTCTGCTCTGGAAAAATCGTGTAGCTTCCCTCCACATACTGATGTACTTCCGTCAAAAGCTGTAATTTCTGTTCATAGGTATATCCCACTGCTTCAAAATCCAATGGCAGCATTGCCAGGGCATCATCCATCGCCTGTAACAATTTCTGCGTCTGCTCTGAATCATTCAGCATAACAGGAAGTTCTTTTCTTGCTTCTTCATTAAAGAAATCCTGTTTAAACGGACGCTCAATTTCTTCCGGAAGTCTTGCATAAAAGCTTATCACTTTCCCTGCAATCCTTTCCCTCTCATAGTCTGGCATACGGGAATAATCTGTAGAATGTAAGAACTGCTGGTTATCAATCAGATATCCGATTCTTTTTGCCACTTTTGCCCAGGGAAGCAGCACCGAAGTATCTGGATTTCCATAGTCCCCTCTCTCCAGCTTCAAACCTTTTCCATCATAATCTGCATGTGAATCATCTGCCCCACATAAAGCATGGCTGCAGCCACCTGTTCCATATCTTTCCTTGATAAAATCTGTTCTTGCTTTATCATCTTCATTCAGAAGATAAAAAGAATAGGTAGAAAGCCTTCCATCCGAATACGGACCTCCCCCGGCAAGAAAAGCATCTATTTCATCCTGAGTAATAAACACCTTATGTTCCTGCCATACAAATTCACCCCTGGCACTGTACGGAACCACTTCTGCAGCAAATTTCTGGAACTGACCGGATATCCTGATTGGATTATAGGTGCGGAACCGCATAATGCTTTTATCTTCCGCATAAGCCATTGCCAGTCCTTCCAGACGCTCATTCAAATCTGTCAGCCACTGTGGATCTGCCAGTTTTTCTTCCAGATAGTCTGTTATCTCTGGATAAATACTGCGAAGATGCGGTAAATCTTCTTCAGCAAAGACAAGTTCTGCTACACCCTCTGCCATATCTGCCTTCATATAGGCAAGTACCTGGGCATGTTCCTTTACTGTATTTTCCCTTGCAATATCAAGTACGGACTGCGGTGCATATTCCCCTTGTTTCAAGAGCTGATGGATACGTCCACTCACATCCTCCCAGGATAAAAACGCCTTATCCAGAATCTGATCGGTAACGGTATGTCCTACTGCAATCTGCAATCCTGTTTCATCAAACCAGACTGAGTATTCCATTCCATTGATCTCAAAACCTTTTCCACCAGTCCCATACTCTCGTTTCACAAACTCCGTATATTCTTCCGGTGTCTGTTCACTCATAAAATTATAAATAATACGAAGCTGGCTCTTGCTTCGGTTTCCTCCGGTTCTTAAAATCTCATCGACTACTTCACTTGGAATCGCAATCTCCCCGGCATAGAGGGCTGCTAATCTGTTTTCAATTTCCCTTTTCTGTTCATTTACAGACGGAAATTCGGGCAAAGATAAAGCAGAGGCAATTTCTTCCTCTGCTTTACTTAACTGATCTTCACTTGTGTCTTCAATTAGCTGTATACCAATTCCGTCAAGATGCTCTCTTCCGCTGTTGCCGTCAGACTGTTCATATGTGCTGTCCACGCCATCGGATTCTCCTCTTTCGACGGTGCCGGATTCTTCTCCAACAGTTTCTCCATCTGTACTTCCAATCTCTTCTGTGCTGTTTTCTCGATCTCCTCCAGATGGCTGTTCAGTTTCCCGGTCAGTAACAGGCTCTGATACAGGCTGTTCTTGTGTTCCTTCAGAAATGTCCTCCGCAGCATTCCGTATTTCCCGATCTGTACCTCTGTCTCCTGGATTGTCAGGTTCGGAAACAGATAATCCCCTTTGCGATGATATGTCAGTTCCATACTCATTTCCTCCTTGATTTTCCTGTGAATATTCGTTTTCTATGATTCTGTTGTTGTTTTCTTTACTTTCACGAATTAACGTGTTAAATTCATTATAATTCTTTTCTTCCGTATTTTCAATACCCTTTTTCATTTCTTCTAATGAAATACGGTGTACAAATCTTCCAATATCCACTAACACAGACTCACTGGCCATGCTTGTTGCATTTCCAATAAATGTCAACACCGAAAGACTGTTATAATCTGTGATATGTACGAAGTCCATTTCTTCCTGCCGTTCCAGCGGATCAAATCCGCACCTGGACGCCAGGGTATAATAAATACTGTCTGTCAACAGGCTGCGAAATTCACTGCGGATGGTATCTTCTTCCAGTTCCTCCAGGTACGTTCCTTCCGTCACATACGTCAAGCCATCCAGGTATTCATCCAGATTTTCTTCTACCATATACTTCGCTGTTGCCATCAGTGCATCAGAAAGACTTCCTGTATCTTTGGCTTCCAGTCCGTAAGCCTCTTCTAAATGGTTTAATAATGCCTCCTGTTGTTTCTCCTGCAACTGCCACAGGTAAGGTGTCCTTCCACCTTTTACCTTATGAGTATCCTGAATATCAAATACATATCGGAGTCTTGTTTTCTGCATGGTTTCATCCAAAAGAGCAATTCCCTTTGCTCCTCGGTTTACCCACCGCAGCATTTTTTCATTCCACAATTCCAACGAAGCACAGGCAGTTGCTTTTGGACGCTGTGCGTGGATCAAAAGCTGATCCATAAATGGATACCTGTACAACCTGGCTGCGGTATCCAGATAATTCATCCAGTCCCTTGGTGAACTGCTGATACGGGTTGCATGATATTCCGCAAGTCCACGTATCTCATCTAAATGAGCCATAACCTATTCCTCCTTCTGACTGTGCTTTATTTTTTCTTTTTAGGAAATTCCAGGCTGAATCTGGCTTTTCCATCTTCCACGCCCAGTACCAGATCTGCATCAAACTTGCTGTCCTTTTTCTGGGAATACAAACCTTTCACATGGGTACGCCCCTTTTTCAAAAGTTCCACAGCCATCTTTTTATCCATCGACTTTTTCATGCTTTCCAGAAAACGGTTCGCCTTCCACAATGCAAACGGGCAGTTTCTGTCAGCACAGTAATAATTTGTCTTTCCTTCATATACGTCAGAACCACACACCGGACATTTTCCAATCACTTCCCTTGCAGTCTGAAAACGGTTCCGTTCTTCTTCCGGAATCGCCCTGCATACGGAAAGAATCTCAGTGATCATGGATACAATCCCATCCATAAATTCATCTTCCTGGATTTTTCCCTTTTCCATCATCAAAAGCTGATTTTCCCATTCTGCTGTCAGACTTGCGGATTTCAGATTCTCAGGCATTACATGGATCAGCTCGCAGCCTGCCACTGTAGGAAGAATCTGTTTTCCCTTACGTTCTGCATACCCGGAAGATACCAGCTTCTCAATGATATTTGCCCTGGTTGCCGGTGTACCAAGTCCCTTTTTCTCTGTTTCCGAATCAAATTCTCTATTCCCTGCTGTTTCCATTGCCGCAAGCAGGGTATCTTCGGTAAACATCTTCGGCGGGGCAGTATAATGGGTACTCTTCTCTGCTTTCACAGAAGCAAGCGTCCTTCCCTCTTTATATCCCTCTGGAAGTTTTGCCTTATTATCCGGTTCGTCAGATTTCTTATCCTTTACACAATATTTCCGAAAGGCTTCTTCCACTTCTTTAAATCCCATCTGCACAGGCAGCTTTCCTTTTGCAGCAAATTCATGTTCTTTGCACTGTACGAAAATTTCTGTCTGCTCATAAAGATAATCTTCCCCTGTTGCCTGAACAAGCTGCTGTCCGATCAGCATCAGCAGATTTTTCTTTCCACTGGAAAGTCCTCCCATTCCCTTTTCTATTGTTTCTTTCGTCGGCAGGATTGCATGATGATCAGATACCTTTGCATTATTAACCACACGATCTATGTTTTCTCCAGTCTGTCCAGATTCCAGAAACGGAAGAAAATCTGTCATGCCTTTAGCAAGCATTTTTACAGTTTCTTTCATATCCTCGGTTACATACTGACTGTCTGTTCTCGGATATGTAACCATCTTTTCTTCATACAGTTCCTGCAGCATATCCAATGTTTTCTGTGCAGTATATCCGAAAAATCGGTTTGCTTCCCTCTGCAGACTGGTCAGGTCATAAAGTTTGGGCGGGGAAATCTTTTTCTGTTCTCTTTTCACTCTGGTTACAACAGCTTCTGTTCCATCACAGAGTTTTCTTAATTCTTCCGCTTCTGTTTCAGACTGAATATTTTCTGAAATTACCGCAAGTTTCCCATCTGACAGAGAAACCTTATAATAGGCTTCTTTCTTGAAATGCTCGATCTTCTCTTTTCTTTCCGTCAGCATGGCAAGCGTCGGTGTCTGTACCCTGCCAACTACCAAACGCTTAAAATATCTGGTTGTGTAGGCTCTCGTTGCGTTCATTCCAATCAACCAATCCGCCTGTGCCCTGCATACCGCAGCATTACAAAGCCCTGCATATTCTCTCCCGTCAGTTAGGGACTGAAATCCTTTCTGAATGGCTTCATCTTCCATTGAACTGATCCACAGACGCTTCACTGGTTTCTGACAGCCTGCCAGATCATAAACTCTTTTAAAAATCAGTTCTCCTTCTCTTCCGGCATCACAGCCATTGACCAGATATGCTACATCTGCCCGGTTTATTAAGTTGCATAGCACATCAAACTGCTTCTTTTTATCTTCTGATACCTGTACTTTCCATACTTTCGGGATGATCGGCAAATCCTCAAACTGCCATTTTGCATATTTTTCATCATAAATTTCCGGTGGTGCATATTCTGCCAGGTGTCCCAGACACCAACTGACAATGCAACTGTTCCCCTCCAGATACCCGTCCTTTCTCTGATAAGCAGATAAATTTTTTGCAAGACTCTGTGCCACGCTCGGTTTCTCTGCAATTACTAAAAATTTCGCCATATTTTCCTCCTGTTCCTGTCAAAAAGGCAGTCCATAAAGAACTGCCCTTTCTCCATACCTTATAAATTTTTGTTATTTCTGCTGATCTTCTGCATTTTCTTCATCTTCATTGATGTAACTGTCATCAGCAAATTCCAGACCTTCCTCTACAATACCGTCCTCTTTTTTCTTTCGGAATTTACTTAAAGCAAAAGCAGCTAAACCACCAAATACCAGTACAATGCCGCCGCCCAAGACTGCAGAACCCAACATTTTATTACCACCGGATTCTAGATTCACTTCTGTTTCTGGCTGTACGGTAGTTTCTGGTTCTGGTGTTGCAGTCGTTTCCGGAAGTACAACTGCTGGTTCCTCTTTTTTCTCGGTTTCCTCGTTTTCATCTAAGAACTCTGCCAGATCATTTTCATCTACCAGTGACATCATGTACACGTTCTCGGAAGTACCGGAACGGTCAATGACCATATAAAAGGTATTTCCATTCTTTGTCTGTACCGTCAGAAACTGCTTGGAACTGTCATTCTCCTTATCATCCACAAGCTGTCCGTTTCCCGGCGTGGAAAACGGTGTTCCCTCTGTGGCAGGCTGCTCCGCCGGCAGTTCTTCTATCACCTGTTCCGCAGTTTCAGTCTGCTCTGCGTTTTCATTTGCCTGTGCAAAAGCGGTCACACTGGCAGAACCCATCAGTATTGTTGATGACAACATAATCATCAAAATTTTTTTCATTACTTTATTCTTCATCTTCCAAATCCTCTCTTTCTTCTATCAGTTCGGTTGACATTTCTCTGTCCATATTTTCTTCTTTCTTTATACCTGTTTCAGAACTATCCATAGAAAGATTGCCCTCTTCATCAAACTGCATGGTAACTGTTCCATTCTGAATCCCTTCCAGAAAAGTCAGCATCTTACGGCTGTCCATCTTCATGGAACGGATTGCCTTAATGATTTCTGCATCTTCCATCTGCTTTTTCTGGATTCTCAGTTGCCTTACATGCTCCTGCAGTTCCAGAATCTTGTTTTCAGTTTTCTGAATGTCATCCAGAACCTTTTTTAACCGCATATTCATCTCTTGTTTACTCCCTTCTAGTGAAGTCTGCCAAATGCCATAAAATGTTGCTGCCAGTAAGAACTTGCAATGCTTGTATATTGAATCGGATTTCCACAATGAATCATCATGTTATTTCCTACATAAATTCCAACATGGCTCGCTCCCGGCGTATCATAAGTTCCCTGGAAAAAGATTAGATCTCCCGGCTTTGCATCAGATGGAGATACATAGGAACAATAAGAACGAAGCCCGTCCGCTGTTGTTCTTCCCACGTTCCATCCATTTCCGCAATTATTGATTACCCAGCATACAAAACCAGAGCAGTCAAAACTGGTAGATGGCGATGCACCGCCCCAGACATACGGATAACCAAGATATTTTTCCGCTTCCCGGATCATCTTGGCAAACTGCGGATCAGAAAGTGCTTCTGCCGGAATATCATATCCAAAGCCTGCCCCACCTGTCGGAATTGTGTTAAGGTCAAACAGATAATCACGATTTCCATAGTATTTGTTGTAAGCGTCATACTGCTCCTGTTCCTTATCTGTCATACGTTTTCTTAAAACTGCATCCAGGTTATGGTTCGTAAGTGTTACATCCAGCCGGTTCACTTCTCTTGTTGTCGTTACTTCCACTTCCTGACTTCCATTGCTGTCTGCTATGTATGCTTCCCAGGTCTGATGCCCATGTGCTGATGCAGAAGCGTGATCGCCATAAAATACATCAAACTGAACACCATACTGTGCAAAATTTCCGGTATCCTCAACTACATACTCCACGCCATTCATAATGACATGGGTTCCCATTGGCACAAATGGATTGGAGGCATCTACCGCAATCGTGTGATTTGCCTGTGGATAAGCTCCACTTGCTGTCGGGCCTCCACTCCATTGTCCACAACAGATTGGGCAGTTACAATATCCACTGGTTACAACCTGTCCCAGTGATTCTCCAACCCTGACCGTTTTCTTTTCTGTTACGGTTTCTCGTGTCGAATCCGTATATAATCCATACTGTTCCTTAAAAATCTCCTGAATCTCATCTGCAACCTCTGCATAGGTAAAACCGCCATACTTGACTGTCAGATAAGAAATAAGCTGATACGGGTTGTGTCCGATCTCATCAATCTGAAACTGGAACTCATCATAGTCGGAATGGTTTGCTTTCATCTGATTGATCTGTTCATTCAGTGCATTTTCCAATGCCACATAAGCATTTTCCGCAGCATAAATATCTGCATCCTCGCTGGAATAACTGGTAGAAATAATAGCATTAGAACTGCCTTGGAATAACGCAGCACAGCTTGACAGACTCGTCGCCATCAACGCAAACAGCAGAACCAGAACTCCTATGGACAGGAGGATATTCCTGTTCTGTGCCACAAGCTCCTTGACCGCAGCTTTGGCTTTTTCTGTAAATCGCTGTGCATTTACAAGCACTGCATCTTTCACAGCCTTTCCCTGTTTCGCAGCCTGATACTGCTTCTGGTAACGCTTTTTCTGCAATAATTTCTTTAAGGCAGACTGTTTTTTCTGTTTCGTTTCTTTCTCAACCGCCCTTTTTGCTTCATTGGAAGCACTGGTGCCAAACTGCAGGCGGGATTTTTCTGTTTCTTCCAGAACAGATTCCCTTAACCGGTTATTTCTCTGGCGATTCTCTTTCAATCGTTCCCGAACGTAAATTGACTTTCTTGCAAGGCTTTCTCCTGCAAGCTCCATCTGATCAGCCGCATCAAGAGCAGCATTATCATCGGTATCTTCTCTGACCTTTTTCTGACCATAACCAGATACCGTTTCCGAAACGGCGGAAGCTCCCCTTTTTGCCATCCCACTGCTAGGAATCACACCCTTGCTTTCATCTTCAAAGGAAAGCCGGGATTTTGATTTCTTCTGTTCTTTTCGTATCTGTTCCCTTTTTGTCTTGCCTTTGATCTCTTCCCGAAAGTCTTCCATTGATTTTTCATCAACTTCTGCCTTTTCATGGTAGCGTTTCTGCTCTTTTGCTGCATAGGCTGTGACCATCTTTTTCTTTCGGTTCTGCCTGTCTGGTTCTGTTATTTCAGAATCACGTTCAAATTTCCGTTCCGGATGCCCCCGGATACTATCTTTCCGAAGTCTGGAACGTGAAACAGGCGGAGGTTTCTCCCCGCCTGCTTTATCATCACTCATTTCTGAGTTTTCCATTTCTTCTGTTTCCGCAATTTCTTCCTGTTCCAGAAAAGCGTGTCTGGACTGCAGTCTGTGTTTTCCTTCTTTCACTCCCTCAACTGTTTCTTCTGCAGTATGAGTTTTTCTGACCTTTCCAAAGTCCAGCTCCTGTTCCCTGTGTCCGGCTGTTTTCTTCTCATCTGCCTCACGCCCGGTAATCCGCTTTTCCTTTTTACTGCGGAGATTTTTTTCCCGGAGTCCATCCCGGCTCATCTTCTGGACAGTCTTATCCCTTGCTTTATATTCATGCTCCTGCATGGTCATCATCTCCTGATCTCTGGTAATTTTCCGTTTTATTCCTTTCCGTTATTTTTCTTTGCAACCAATACCATACGTCCATTTTTCTGGGAATACTCACAAGTAGACAGTGTAAGTAACTTATCTCTGTATTTTGCTGTTGTTCCTGTTTGATAAAGTGATTTTTCCTTAACGGAAACAACAAATTTTTTATAATCAGCCACTGTTCCAGCTTTGATAAAACTGTAATAATCAAAATCATTTCCTGTATAAACAGGCGTTGTAAATGCTGCAAATATCTGATACTGTTCATTTCCCCATATCGTGCGGAACAGGATTGTCGGATGTTCTTCGTAAAATCCTTCGTCCTTATATTTCTCAAGGTCAGCAAACATCTTCCCACTGTTCATGTGATGTCCATATATGATCAGATTGTCCGAATCCCCTAGTACACATTCCTCTGCCAGAAATAAACATCCATTTGCAGAATATTCCCCGTTGAAATCCCGATGCAGATAATAATTTTTATCTCCCGGCCGGTACATGACCGGATAGTCTATTCTCGTTCCATCAATGGTCAGCCAGCCAATACAATCCGGATTTTCTTCATGCAATGCCAAAATTCCAGCATCCACCTCTATCAAAGAATCGCCGGAAACATCTTCTTCCGGTTCATCCTCTCTTTTCTGCATTAGCTCCTGCAGTTCCTGCTGTAACTGATTATCCTGTCTTTCCTGCATAAAAAATCCCATTAAAAAATCCAGACTGATCGTAAGCAATATAACAGATATAGAAAGTAACAATCCTGCCACCCATTTTCTCATGCTCTGCTGTCACCCCTTTAACTATCGTCTCTGCCTTTGATGCCGAGTTTTTCACGCTTCTCTACATCTTCTGGTTTCGATGACATTAACGCATAAAGCATAAGGGTATTATCGAATCTGTCCTTAAATGGAATAATTGTATTTCCATAAAAAATCAGCCCTTCTCCCTCTCCACTGTTTGTTACATAGGAAAGCTGGTGTGTTGAAATATTAAGCTGTTTTGCCAGAATCTGTCGATCCCCGGATGCCTGGTTGAGCATCAGGATAAAATCTGAGTTTTCAAAGATATTCTCGATTTCCCTTGAAGCAAGCAGATCTTTTACATTCTGCGTGATACCAGTCGGGATACCGCCCCACTTACGGAATCTCTTCCAGATTTCCACACTGTATGCTGCTGTCTGTTCCTCTTTCAGCAACAGATGGAACTCATCAATATAATATCTGGTGGATTTATGAGCAGAACGGTTGACTGTTACCCTGTTCCAAACCTGATCCTGAACGATCAACATGCCAAGTTTTTTAAGCTGTTTACCAAGGTCTTTAATATCGAAACATACCAGACGATTGTTCAACTCTACATTTGTGCGGTGATTAAACACCTTCAGGGAACCATTTACATAGATTTCCAGTGCAGTTGCCAGCCTCTGCGACTCTGCCTCTTCCTGTTTGCGAAGCAGATTATATAAATCTTCCAGGATTGGCATTTTCTCTGGAATCGGATCAGCAAGATAGTCCTGATATACCAGACGTACACATCGGTCAATGATTGTTTTTTCCACTGGTTCCAGACCGTTTTTTCCTCCTACTACCAGTTCACAAAGCGAAAGGATAAAATCTGATTTTAAAGATAGCGGATCATCATCATCCGCATAATTGATGTTAATATCCATTGGATTGATGTAATCGTGACTGGTCGGAGAAATACGGATAACCTGCCCGTTAAATGCCCGGACTAACGGAAAATATTCACCCTCCGGATCACAGATGATAATGTCGTCTTTTGTGATAATAAATACATTGGTAATCTCTCTTTTTGCCGCAAAAGATTTACCAGATCCAGGAGTACCAAGTATCAGACCATTTGGATTTTTCAGCTTTTTCCGGTCTGCCATGATCAGGTTATTAGACAGGGCATTTAATCCATAATAGATAGATTCCCCACCCATAAACAGTTCCTGCGTTGTAAAAGGGACAAAAATAGCTGTTGACGTGGTAGTTAAGGCCCGCTTGATCGGAATCCAGTTTCTTCCCAGCGGCAAGCTGCTCATAAGTCCCTGTTCCTGCTGATAGTCCAGTCTTTTCAACGCACAGTTATATTTCTGTGCAATACCTGCGGTCTGAAATACCACATTTTCCAGCTCCTGTTTATTTTTCGCTGTATTTAAGAACACCACAGTCACAAGGAACATTCTCTCATTCCTTGACTGTAAATCTTCCAGAAGTCTTTTCGCTTCCCCTCCGTATGTGTTCAGATCAGATGGGATAATATCCATATCATATCCGGAACGTACCGCTTTTTTCTGTTCCTCGATTTTCATACGGTTAATGTCCGTAACCTTACTCTTTACCAGCTTGATTGCTTTCATCTGGTCAATGGACTGGATATGCAGATTCACAAGCAGATTACAGTCCATTTCCAGAAATTCGGCAAGCATTTTATCCGTCAGCTCTGGTGCCAGTATCTGCAGATAGGATACTGCTCCGATGGTATCTCCCATCTGAAAATCCTTTCCATTTTTGAACAGGAAACTGGATGGTGCAATATAATCCTTTGTATTCAACCCGGTACGCAGCATATCATCATAGCTGAACTTGAATGGCACTTTGACATTCTGGTTGAATGTTTCATACATGATCTGCAAACGCTCCGCACCATTTAATGGATACGCAGATACCCCGAAAGCCTTAAAATTATTGAGTATATCTGTTTCGATACGTTCCAGTTTTGGTTTTGCTTCCCGGATATTGTCAGCTTCAATTCCAAATGTAATATACTTGGTTCTGACAAGACCATTATTTCCCTTTGCCAACTGGCTTTTAAGCATCTGGGCAAACTCCATACGCAGATCATCAAAACTGTCATTCTGCTTTTTGATACGGATCACATCTTCATATTCCGTCATATTGCTGTAATGATTGATAAAGGACAACTGAAAATGGATGGTACTGTCAAAATAATTCAGGAAATCACACCAGTTCTCAAAAATGGTATTTTTATCTTCGTTTTGTGCCAACTGATAGTTAATGTCATAAAAACGAATCGTCTTTGAATAATACCCATCCTCCACACGACAGATCCCGTCTTTTCCCATTTCCCTGTAAGGAATGGACTGCTGTGCAGTAAGATTTTTACCTTTACTGTTTTTATTTGTGCTGGATACTTTTTTTACAGTGCCCTTTTTCCCATTGGATTTTAATGAGCCAGGCGGCTTTGTCTTTTTTATGTGCTTTTCTGCTTTCTTCGCCTGTTTCTGTGCCTCTTTTTCTTCACGAGCAGCCTGTTTTGCCGCCTGCTTCGCAAGTTTTCTTTCTTCCTTTTCGTGTGCCTTATGTAATTTCAGTTCATATTTCTGTGCTTTTTTCCAGGCACGCTTTTCCCGTCTGCTTAATTTGCGTTCCGGTCTGCGGATACCTCTGCGTCTTTCCAGAGCTTCGTAGCCCGTAATCATCGGCTCCCCAGACTTTGCATAATTTTGTGCCTTATCCGGATCAAATACCGGCAAACCATCAGCAGAATCTTCTTCATCCAGCCACCAGTCATCCGGATAAGAAGAATCCTCTATCTGCCCTGGAAGATTCTTATCGTTTCTTTCTTTTTCCACGAACGGTTCCTCCTTTCGCTTTTGTCACAATCCTCTTTTTTTCATACAGGTTTTCCACTTCATATTTCCGTACCGGAGGACGGATAAATTTCACTACGATCACATTTTTGAGGACTTTCTCTAAAGGAAGTCCATCTTTCTCATATATTGCAAATAAAAAAGCCGGAAGCATCAACAGACACATTCCGGTTGCCGCATTACTCGAACCAATCAATTCCCTTGACAGGAAATAAAACGGAAGCCCTACTGCCGCTGCAATACCAAGGCAGATAAGCTGTCGTTTTGTAAGGTTGAGAATAATTTTATTTTTTACTTTTGTCAGATCTTTTGGTACTGATACAAAAGCCATTTTCATCGTCTCCTTTTCCACATTTAGTGTGCATTAAAAATGCTCTTTGAGAAATTAGCTGTTTTCATAAGACTGAAACACAGTATCACCGTATATGCCATTACACTGAGCAGTGCCGTATGCACATTGTCTGATACCTGTATGTTTGCAACCAGCACAGAATAAATGCCCACGCACACCATGATAAAAAATCCCTGGAATGCCAGTGCGAACAATCCTCTTAAATAATTGCTGCCAATCTGTCCCCATTCCCGGTTGCTCATAGTGGCAAATGGAATTGCACCGATTGACGAATACAGATAAATTTCTATCATACGGCCATATAAAATGACCGTTATAAAAACGGATATAACCTTTAAGCACAGGCTCGCCAGAAGCGTTTCCAGTGCCAGTATAATCAGCTCCCCTATTTCCATTGATTCCATTGCTGTCTCCATCGAGGTGATTACCGAATCAATATTGATTGCCGTCTGCTGGTTGATAACACCTGCAGCCCGGTTCACTACATTCTGTCCAACATCAAAAATTGCCATTGTGATCGTAAAAGCATTGCTTACGAACCATACTGCAACCCACATCTTGAAGAAATATTTGAAAAACATCCATGTATCTATATCATGCATGTTATTCTTTTCGGTGAGCATGGAAATCAGCTCATAGCACAACACAAAGGTTATGATCATTCCGGCAATCGGTACGATCACAGAATCCGACAGATTTTGGATCAAGCTGAAAATACTGCCACTCCAGCCCTGGGGCGTTTGCCCAACCTGACTTGCAATATCACCGGTTTTTTCATTCACATCGGTAAACATGTTCGTCAGGTTTGAGCTGACCATGCCTGTAAGGAGGTTACGCATCCATTCTTCTATGGACTCAAAAATCTTATCCATGCGTGTTCTCCTTTCCTACTGCCCCGGCTAAAACAAATTCGCCAGTAATGGTACAAGCTGTGTACCGATCAGAACGACACCTCCACCTGCCATAAGCTGCTTGATTCCCTGTGACTTGGCTCCGGGATTGTCATTTCCATACCCCTCCAGGAGATTGATAACTCCCCAAACTGCCAGACCAGCTCCGATTGCAACAACCAGAGTCTGTAAAATATTAATTGCGGATGTAAAAAACGCCATAATCTATGTTCTCCTTTCGTAACTGCTGTTTCATTGTGATTTTCAAACGGTCACTACTCGGAGGGTTCCGCCCTGATGGGCGGTCTTTCATGCTCACGCATATCGCTACCTCCCAAAAGGGCATAAAAAAAGAGCTATGTATGTTTTACGTTACATGCTCTATGCCTTCATTTTCATTATTTGATTGTTTTTCCAGTTCACTGCCTTCATACACATAAAGGTCGAACGCTTCTTCCGGACTTAACCGGACTTCCATCTGATGTTTCATATATTCTTCCACATGAAACTCATTCTTTTTATCATAATCGGATAATTGCTTATACCGTTTATGTTTTGTAATATCAAATTTATCACTGTAAAACGGACGGACACCACGAAGCTGCAAAATACACTTGTTGCCGTCCATGACTGCCAGTTCATCCCGGCTCATCAGTTCTTTTCCCGTTTTCTGATAGTTCAGACCATAAGATCTGCTCTGGCCTCTTGTATCAGAAGTGTTATATAAATCAATTGTTTCCTTTCCCAGTGTCTCTGAAATTTCTTTCAGAGTGGTACTTTCCTTTCCACCAAGGAACAGCATGGTATCACAGTTTCCTGTGATGGTTTCCGCTGCATCCTTATAAATGGTCTTGAGCTGTGACTGTGACTGCAGAATAATAGATGCGGAGATTTCTCTGCTTCGGATCGTTGCAATCAGCTTATCGAACTTCGGAATTTGTCCAATATTTGCGAACTCGTCACAGAGGATTCTCACATGATAAGGTAGTCTTCCATGATGAACGTCATCGGCCCTGTCACATAACAGGTTAAAAAGCTGACTGTACATCATGGCAACCACAAAGTTAAAAGTATCATCCGTATCAGAGATTACAATAAACAATGCTGTTCTTTGATCTCCAATCATATCCAACTCCATCTCATCATAAGACATAAGCTCCCGCAGCTCTGCAATATCAAAGGGTGCGAGTCTTGCACCACAACTAATCAAAATACTTTTTGCTGTCTTTCCTGCAGCCAGTTTGTATTTTTTATACTGCCTTACTGCAAAATGGTTCGGCTCATCTCTTTCCAGCTCTTCAAACAACAAGTCCACCGCATTTTTAAATTCTTCATCTTCTTCCCTGGTTTCACTGGCATTGATAAATTCCAGCAGAGTTGAAAAGTTCTGCTCTTCCTCCGGTGCTTCATAATAAATATAACCAATCAAAGCACAGTATAACAGGCGTTCCGCTTTCGTCCAGAAATCCTCTGAGGCTTTTTCTCCCTCTCCCTTGGTATTTACCATGATCGTATTTACCAGTTTCAGAATGTCCTTTTCAGACCGGATATAATGAAACGGGTTATAGTGCATACTCTTTGCAAAGTTTATGGTATTCAGCACCTTGATTTTGTACGGAGCCATTACCACTCTGCCATTTTTATCACGCAGGATTTTACCGTTCTTATCTTTCTTCGGCGTTCCTCGTGCCAGCATTTTACCACATTCCACGATGATCGTCCCCTTTGGATCGGTGACCACAAAGCTCACATTATCCGGCATCTGCATAAGCTGCGGTTTCACATAAAATCTGGTCTTACCGCTTCCGGAACCACCAATTACAATGACATTCTTGTTTCTGGCATACTTCGGTTTCTTCGGTCTGCTGTTCATGGTCAGGCGTTCTGTCTGTGTCAGCAGGATATTATTCTCAAAAACCGGATCAATAAAAGGAGCTATATCCTTTTCATTTCCCCATCGGGCAGATCCATACTCCTCTCCCTGACGAAACTTCTTTCCATTCTTTCCCTTGAAATATACCACTGCCCATATACCAACTGCTGCGATTGTCCCCGCAGCCAGACTTTCCAGTTGTATGCTTGGCAATGGCTTTTTAAATGCCAACAGATAATTCATAAAAAGAACCATCAGCCTGTCCACTACTGTACTGCCCCTGCAATACTGATACAGCCAGGTACATTTATTTACCACATAAAACACAACCACATACGGAATATGTAATAAAACCTTTTTTACCACTTCCACATTCGGGGGACGTACCTGAAATCCTTTCAGTTTCTTCTTTATATTTTTTATCCCACTCATAAGGTCGGCTCCTTCTGTTTTTCTTTCGATTTTTCCCGTTCTCTCTGTTTATCCTGGCTACGGGCTGCGATTGCCTGCTGTAATTTCTTACGGACAGACGGTTTCTTCGTTTTATTCAGTGTCTTTCCGGTAAATTCCCGGAATGCTGCTGTCATAACATCTACATCCCTTGCCTTGAAGAAAACAAAATATCTCGGTGGATCTACGGACTTATCACGTTTCAGGCTAAAATCAATGCCATATTTCTTTGCCACTTTTTCAAAAGCCTTAATGTTATTATCTGTAATCTCAATGTTGGAAAGCTGAACATTCTGCTGTGCCAGCTTCTTTAAACTCTGCTTTCCATGATAATCTTTGTCTGGCGGACCCTTTACCTGCTGTTTTCTTGCTTTCTCTGCTTTTTCTTTCTCCATTGCTGCCAGAAAACGCATCATTGCCTGTTTCAATAAGCGGACTGTCACTTTTCCACCGGTAATACACAGGGACACTGTTTTTTCATTCACTTCTTCCTGCATCAATCTGTTCCTTTCTATGATCTTCCAACAGACGGTCTTCCTTTGCTCCTACCCGGATACAGCAGTACAGAACAAAGTTGACTGCTAACACCAGAAGAATCCCCGCAATAATCAATAACTGTCTCATTTTATACCCCTTTCATCATTCAAAAGGGCATCTATGACTTTGCTACCCATAAATGCCCCTCCATCAACTTTTATTTTCTTTTTTTCGCAATCCAGACTGCTGATACACTGCCTGCCATACCTGCAATCGCAAGCAGAATCCAAATCAGCATGTGTGTATCATCTCCGGTTTTCGGTGTATCTGTTACCTGTGTAGACGGTGTTTCCGGTGTTGATGTTTCTTCCGGTTTTACTTCATCTTTCATCACTACTTTCTGGATCTCCCCGGTATCCTTCACTGTAAATTTCACATCTTCAGATACCAGATATCCGTCAGGGGCAGACTCTTCACGAAGTGTATACTCTCCAATCGGAAGCATTTCTATGTAATGTGGTTTTTCCTCAGAAGTCCAGCTCTCTACTGTCTTACCGTCCTTGTCAAGAATGGTCAGTTTTGCTCCTGGAAGTTCCTTACCGGAAATATCTGTTTTGGAAATTTCTACCTTAGTCACATCATCTTTCATTTCGATTTTCTGTGACTTTGCAGTATCTTCAACTGTAAATGTGATGCTTTCTGCTGTCACATAACCATCTGCAGGTTTTGTTTCTGTCAGAGTATATTTCTGTCCAACTACCAGTTCTTTGATGATATGAGCTTCTTTACCGGAAGTCCAGGAATCTACAACTTTACCACTTTCGTCAGTTACCTGTAACTTAGCTCCTTCCAGTTCTTTTCCGTCTGTCAGGGAAGTCTTGGTGATCTCGATTACAGTCGGCTCGTCCTCAAAGGTAAAAGCATAAGATACTTTTTCCTTTTCTGCACCTTCATACGCAAACGTGAACTCCTGCGTTTCATCTGTCGTTGCAAATCCAGGTGCCGGTGACGTTTCTTTGATATAATACGCAAAACCAATCGGTAAATCTGCCTTAAAAGTCAGCTTTCCTTCTTTGTCTGTTGCCAGCTCCTCGATCACAGTATCTGCTTTCAGAATCACTTTTCCGTCTGTTCCTGTAATATCCTCTTTGGCACAAAGGGCAAATACCGCACCTTCCAGTACACGATCAGAATCTTTCTCTTTTTTCACAACCTCCACTTCCGCTTTCTGGCGGTTATTCTGCCAGTCAGCAGAATAGGTAACTTCTGCAGTATCCTGATCCCGGTATGTCAGATCAATCTCTCTTGCTTCATCATCCAGAACAAAACCGTCCACTGTAGCTTTTTCTTTTACATAGTATTTGCCAAGCGGAAGTCCGGATATCTTTGCAATACCGGTATCATCTGTTGTAATGGTTGCTACAAGTTCATCTTTTTTATAATAATCTTCACTTTCTCCGTCAGCAGACTTCACATCTTCTAAAGCGTATACTTCAAAGGTAACATCTTTCAGGCTGCCTGTTACATACTGGAATAAATGGCTGATCCAGCCTCCAACAGAATCCAGTGCAGTTACTTTATCCAGAAATTCTCCATTTTTATTGATAATGATCGTTCCTGTCGGCACATCATCTTTCATTTCCACTTTCTGGATTTCCCCGGTATCCTCAAGCGTAAAGGTGATCTCCTCTGCTTTGAGGTATCCATAAGGTGCCATCTCTTCTCTGAGAGTATAGGTTTCCCCTACGGTAAGTCGTTCAATCAGATGCTGCTCGCCTTTTACGGATTTCCATGTATCAACTACATTTCCATCTTTGTCCAGAACAGTAAGTGTCGCACCTGACAGTTCCACGCCAGTAGTTAAATCAGACTTGGAAACCACAACCTTTGTAGGCTGGTTCTTAAATACAGAAGATAACTGCACGACTTTAATATTCTGTCCCTGATATTCTGCTTTTACTTCCAGAACTTCATCAGAAGATACATAACCATCTGGTGCTGCCAGTTCTTTGATATAATACTCACCAAATGGCAGATCCTGTGTAAATACAGCCTTTCCATCTTCTCCGGAAACAGCTTTTCCAAGAAGTGTGTCTGCTTTCACAATCACAGTTCCATGAGCTTCCATGTCATTCTTTGCATAAAGTCCAAATTCTGCCCCTGCAACTGCTTTTTCTGTATCAGCATCCTGTTTTACCACTGAAATTTCTACTTTCTGACGTTCATTTTCAAAAGTAGCTGTCTGCTCAATGACAGGTGTTTCCTGATCTTTGTAAGAAAAAGTTATAGTCTGTGCTTCGCCGTTTAAAACAAATCCATCCGGAGCTGTCTTTTCTACAATCTTATAACTTCCAAGCGGCAGATTTTTCAGGACTGCTTTCCCATCTTTATCAGTTGTAACCGTTTTTACCAGTGTTCCGGCAGCATATTCCAGAATACGGTTTCCATTATCATCTTTCTGGAAATCTGCAGTATAGATGTCCTCGGCAGCGTAAATCTCAAACTCTGCCCCTTCCAGATTTTCTGTCTGATATGTAAAATCATCCTTGAATCCGTCCAGAACTTCGCCCTTTTTCACGATAGTCAGTTCTCCCTTAACTGGATGGTTCTCATAAACTGCTTCAATGATCACATCCCCGGAAGTTCCATCCATCTGGTATGCAGTATTGGAATCAACTGTTACCTCATAGTAATTTTCGTTCAGTGTATAACCAAACGGTGCATTGACTTCCTCAATACGGTAATTGCCAATTTTCAGATTCTGTGGAAGAATCAAATATCCCTGCTCATCTGTAAAATAAGATTTATGCTTAACCGTTGTCGGGTAGGTTGTAACCTGTTCTACATATTTCTTATGATCCAGGTCATAAATCTTAAACTCTGTATTTTTCTGTAATACTGGTTTCTTGGTTTCATCATCCTGTTTGATGATTTTCAGCTTCGCTTCAAACTCGTCATCCAGAAGCACTCTCCATGTCTGTGGCTGGTTCGGGTTATTCTCAGTGATACGCACTGTAAAATCATCTACCGGAGTATAATTATGAGGTGTTGTGGTTTCACGAACAATATAAGTTCCATAAGGAATCGCAATACTGCAGGCATAACCTTTTTCATCTGTAAAGATTTCTGTTGCACCATTTTCCCCGATCACTACCGGTTTTGCAGAATCAAAATCATAACTACCATCCTCTTTTACTTTCAGGGAGGATACCAGATAAGCAGTAAATCCTGCACCTTTCAGTAAGTCTGCATCTGTTTTTCCATTGTTTGCTGCTTTGATGATCTGGAATGGCTGTTTCATCACCTGCTCCAGAGACAGACACTCACGATTTACTTCTGCTACAAGGTCTCCCCCATAATTGCAGACCAGATCATGTTCTTCCTCATCTGCCAGATAACCGGTTGGAGGAGTGATCTCTTTCGCATAATAATTGCCAAGATATAATCCATTCACAGAAGCCTGTCCATTCTTATCTGTGGTAAGAGTGGCAACCTGTTCTCCTGCTTTATAGATCACACCAGTAGCACCGTCCGGATGCACAATATCCTCACGAGCATACAGTCCATAAACTGCTTTTTCCAGAGTGGCATCCCCCTGTGGAACTGCTTTTTTGGTTTCTTTATCCTGCTTCTGCAGAGAAATCTTAGCTGTCACACGTTCATTTTTGAATGTATGCTTGAATGTCTGTTTTGCTTCTTTATCATTCGTATAAGAGAAAGCAAACGTATAAACATCATCTATGTTTCTCACATACCCTTCCGGTGCCTGCACTTCTTTCACATCATAAGAAAATCCAAGCGGCAGGTCTGCTGTAAACTTCGTTGTTCCGTCTGCTCCTGTTGTCGCTTTCTGGATCAGTGTCCCTTTCTTTACAATGACGGTTCCATCCACGTTGGTAATGTCACTTGCAGCATAAAGTCCAAAGATTCCTCCATCCAGAGGATTTTCTGTGTCTTCATCCTGTTTTGTTACCATTACTTCTACTTTCTGTCTGTCATTGGTAAAGGTTGTCTCAGAGAAAACAACATCCACGTTCTGTCCTGCATAGGATAATGTTACTGTCTTTTCCTCCCCGCCATTATAAAATCCTGTCGGAGCCTGTTTCTCTTTTACGATATATGTACCAAGATACAGATTTTTAAGAACAGTAGCTCCATTTGTATCTGTTGTCAGATTCTCTTTTACCAGATCACCCTTGCTGTAAACCTTTGTACCATAGGCAGTTTTAATATCTGCTCCAGCGTACACATTGTAAACAGCCCCATTCTGTCTGCGTTTCTCATACTTAAATGTCGTGCCATTTTCTGTTACATCAGCACCAACCAGAACCTCACCTTCTTTATAAACGGTAAGCTGTCCCATCTGTTCTTCATCTGGAACGGTAACGGTTGTGGTCTTGCTGACCTCCAGTTTCACATTGTAAGCTGTTGCATTGATACGGTATCCGCTTGGAGCTGTAATCTCTTTCAGATATACGGTATCCTGTGTCTTGGTGATCTGTACGGACGCTTCACCATTTTCATCCGTCGCAGGTAACTTTGTGATCAGTTTGGTGCATTCAGCATCACTGTATAATCCAAACACAGCACCAGCCAGCTTTGCGTCTGACTTGGCATCTTTCTTGATTACCTTAACACTTGCCTGCTGTACCCAGGATACTTTAAAATCTACATATTTCTCATCATCAACACCTTCGCCAAATACCAGAGCCAGATCCTGGTTTCCGGAACCTGTTGAAATCTTGTAGGCAGAATAATCCTTGGTAATGCTTCCTTTCATGGTTGCTGACCAGCTTCCTGCCACATCACTCACCTGTGTTAATGGTGCGGACAGATAAAACTTTGTACCGCCACTAATTTCTACGCTTTCTCCGGCTTTACTTGTTTTTCCTGTTGTCAGGTTATGAAGCTGTACGCCTGCCGGAAGTTTCATAGTAATGGTCTGTAACGCATCCGCATTAAATGTGATATCCTTTGTTCTCTGACTGTTACCATCCACATAGGCTTTTACATCTGCATCCGAAAAGGACATTGCCACATCCGGGATTTCAGGCTGTGAAATACAGTAATTATACAGTTTCATTGCCAGATTTTGTGCCGTACTGTTTGCTCCAGAAAAGGCATCCCCGCTTCCATTTGCATAAGATGCTGCCAGATGTACCAGAATAAATCTGGCTCCTGTACTTAAATTTCCGTATCCGTTTTCTTCTGTAAAAAATCCATCATCACCGGAAGCCTTTGTACCGTAATAACACACTTTCGCAAGTGCTTTCCCATCGCCAACTTTATTGATCGTATAGGTTCCACTTCCAGGCCCTGGCTTGGACGGCTGCACACAGTATGCTGTCGCAGATATATTTCCAAATTTTACAGTATACTGATAAGTCAGATATGTTCCATATCCATAATCTGCATATCGGTATTCTGCCCCTCTTGTCACAGAAACCTGCTGTGAACTTCTGGCATTACCTGCCGCAGCCATAAAGGTTACTGTTTCGCCTTCATTCATTGCATACAGGTCAATTCCATTACTTTCAGCCTGCTCCAGTGCTTCTGAAACAGTTAATTCGGATTCCGGCTCTACGGTATTTTCCGGATTCTGGATTTCCCGGTGCGACTCCGAATCCTCCTCGCTCTGCTCCGAATCTCCAGTGTCATCGTCAATATTCACTGCACTTTCTGAAGAATGCTCTGACTGTACTTCTGTTTCCGGTTCTTTCACTGTAATGTTTCTGCTGATTCTATAAGCAGGATGGTCACTGACTGGCTCTACTGCATAGACAGCTTTGTAAGTATCCGGTGTATGTGTGTCAAAATCTGTGCCAGCTTCATTCTTCGCTTCATGGAATAAAACCTTGATCTTACTTTCATCTACGCCCTCAATCCCGGACAGATCAACCTCTACATCAAATTCCTGTCCATAGGAAAGTTCAATATCATTTGCCTTTACGATTTCATCTGGATCAAGGGAATCCTGAACATCTTTTAACTCTGCATACTGCTGTTCAAATGGTATTTCTTCCGGTTCTAATTCAGAAGCTGAAACTGCGACTGGCTGGATGATGACAGAAGCCAGTGTTGCGACTGCCATAAATCCGGACAAGAATCTTTTGAATCTCATTTTCATTTTAACTGAATCCTCTCTTTCTTCTATTATTTACTCTGTTTTCATGCAGGCTCACACCTGCATTATTCAATCATTGGAACCACCTCCCACATTTTATTGCTGGCACAGAAATAACTCTGATAACAGCACATTCATATGGCAGTGCCTTTTTTCTGAAACACCGCCACATGGTATCTGCTATCATCCTGTAAAACAGGAATGACACTCAGGTAAAGTTCAGGATCAAGCATTAAGCCGCAAGAGGTAATTCGTAACCATTCCTGCAAAGGGTGCCTCCCATCTGTATCCCTTCACGTTTTCACCGGATTCCCGCCGCAAAAATGCGTAGCTGAAAAATTCCGGGTATCCTCTCGCTGCTGGTATGAAATTGTCAAGGTGCAATTTTTAAGGGGATTTCTCGTCTTGAATTGCAAATAGACATTTGCCCCTTCACTAACCGCATGTGTGAAAGGGCAAAAATTAACCTGTTTGAAAAAATTCTTAGAACTTTTTATTCCAATATGTTTTTATAGCTTTTCCAGTTGTTCTTTTAATTTCTCCAACACCTTCTTTCTCCGGTTTCTGATTGTCTTTGGACAGCACCCAAAATACTGTGCTGTTTCTTTTACTGTAACTTCTTCAAAAAACAATAGCGTTATCAGTTCTGCCTCTTCTTTAACTAAACATCTCATAGCTTCTTCGAGTTCCTGTATCTCTGACATCCTGATAACGGTTTCTTCCGGTGATACTACCGAAAAAGAGCAGTCGTAGCCTTTTTCCTGTAATTCCTCCATGCTGCATACCCCATACCTCTGCATTTTTTCAACCTGGTATCTCTCTTTTCTTCCAGCCTGGTACCAGGCCAGATATACTGCCCTGCTAACTTCAACAAGAGTATCGTTTACACGCAACATGTAGCGTTGTCTTTCTTTTGGCTTTCTACCAGGCATACTTCCAGTCTCCCTTTTCCAATGCTCTGGCAGAGTCATCCGAATTGTTCCGCATTTTCTGCATTGCCTGTGAAATACACTTTGACACTGCCGGGACTGTAATGCCCAGTTCATGTGAGATTTCTTTTTGTGTCTGCTCCTTAAAATAAATACGCTGGATTATCTGTCTCTGTCGCTCCGTCAGCAGATTCATCAACTCCCTGACTGTTTCCTCTGCAATGATTCTTTCAAGCAGACATTGTCCTTTATCTGCCAATTCGCACCATTCTTCGGAAATACAGCTATACGAAATGCAATTATTACGCTCTCGTGTTTCCCGGTTTCTGCACAGCCGGTCTTCGCCTTCTAATATCAGCCTTACATACCAAGGCTGATCATTGAAAAACTTCTCCTCAACAACTGCTATTTTTCTTCCTGCTTCATACACATAATCTCGACAGGTAAATAAAGGAAATACCGTTGCATAGTCGCCCACACAGTAGAGAACATATCCTGTCTGATATGCGATAATTTCCGCACAGTCCACCAGCCTCTGTCTCGCAACTGCTACACCGTTTTCTCTTAAATATTTAGCGGACGGAACCTTTCTTCTTTCTTCCCTGTTACTTACAACCTGTTTCAATTCCTGCAATGTCAGCATAATTACCACCCTTCTGCCTGCTGGCAACAGGTGCCCATCGGCAGAAAGGACAGGATTCTTACTGATCTACTGACAAAAGGGCAGTAAAAAACAGCTTCCGGTACACCCGTTTTTTTTTAACGAGAGCCTGAAACTTCCTTACTGCCCTTTCTAATCGTTACAACATCCTCTATTTTATTTTCCGTCGGATGCCTGGATCAGACTTTTTTGCATTTCTTTCTGCTTTTATGTTCTTTTCATTTTCCACCAAAACAGAATAATCTCCCATTGCATCATAGGGGCACTGCCTCCGATAGAGTAAATTTTCTTCTCTGGTCATCAATCCTATCTCCCTTCCTCGTTTCTTTTTCTCTCTGTTTTCCATTTTAGCAACACAGGGTTCTATTATCCTTAGCATATATGGGGAGTTTTTTTATTTTGCACCCCATATATGGTGAAATTTCACCTGTATTCATTAAAACTGTCTATCAGAGAATCTATGGTCTGCATGATAATTTTCTGCTCTTTCCATTCCATCTTCTGAATACGGTAAAGCACTTCCTGAAATGATTCCTGCTTTTCTGTACCACCTTCCTCTTTCCCCAACAGGACATTGGCATCCGTTTCCAATATCTCAATCATCTTCCTGAAAATCTCAATAGACATTGCCGTTTGTCCGCCTTCAATCCTGCTGACCGTATTGACACTGATACCTGCTTTTTCCGCAAAAGATTCCTGTGATAACTTCATTTCCTGTCTCCGTTTTCTGATCCGTTCTCCCAATTCAATAAGTTCTGTGGAAATTGCACGATTGCTCAATACGGTGTCTCCTTTCCTGCAATTTGTCCCAACTTTACGCCATTGTGTCGCAAAGTTTCCAGAAAAAAAGCAGCTAATCTTTGTCTTAGCTGCTTAAAAAAATCTATTTCATTTTATTCTCGGTATTTTATGTACCCCTGTAAGAACCGTAATCAGAAAAATGCAGAGATAAATAATCGCCTGTCCGACCATTGCCAGGAGAATGATGCTTCCGATCAATCCTCCAATCAGAAGATTCATTGTCCATACTGCCAGTGTCCCTCCAAGGTCAAAACCTCTTGGAACTATCCAGACACACATTTTTCCGATTCCAAACGGTATCCCCATCAGAAGTAACAGCAAGAAATAATTGCACTCCCCATCCTGGATACAAAACGGTCTTAATACTGCAAACAGTACCGTAATCACCAGCACTGGTGCTATCACTTTTTTAATCATCTTCTTCATGTTCCTTTATCCTCCATACATATCGTGATTAACTTCTGCCTGATAATAACTGTTTATCGTTGCCGGGGCATTATACAGGGCGGTCAAAAGATATGCTTTAATATTCCCAACCTTGGTCGTATTCCGGTTCAGGCAGAACAGCACATATTCGATATGTGAATAGTTCAGTTTCATAAACCTGCTTTTCACCAAAGCAACTGATTTTTCTACTCCTGCAATCCGAATCATACTGTCCTCCGGCATCATCATAACTTCAATTATCAGTTCTACCAGTTCATCTACATCTTCTTTGGCATGATATTGATAATCTATGTTTTCATGAATTACTTCACGATATGCTCTCATCTCCTCCATCACATCTTTTTTCCTTTTGGAATTACCTGATGTGATTGGATAAGATTGATTTATCTCAGTTTCACTAATATCAGTCTTGTTAATATCAGTATTATTAGATTGTGATTTCGGGCATTCTGGATTTGTGATTTCCACTATTCCGGAATGATGATTTTCACTATTTTGGAATTGTGATTCTGGAAATTCTGGATTTGTGGTTTCCACCATTCTTGAATTGTGATTTTCACTATTCTGGAATTGTGATTCCCCATAATCCTGAATTGTGGTTTTCACTACTCCTGAATGATGATTTTCACAATTCAGAGAAATGCCTGTTTTCCCCTTGTTTTCTGCTTCTTGTCGCAAATCTGCACATTCCTTATGTCTTTCCTGTTTCGATTGCAAATCTGCATTTTTTTTATGATCTTCCTGCTCAGATTGCAGATTTGCACAATTACCTGTCGGCTTTTGATCTGGAACCTCTCTGATCATAAAATTTTTCACATAAATAACATTCGGTTTTCCCAGTCCCAGACGTTTCTTCTCTATCAATCCAATCCCATTACTGCTGTCCAGCTCTTTTACCAGTTTCACTGCCTTTTGAGTTCCGCAGTTCATCAACTCTGCAATTTCTTCCACAGTGAAAATAATGTATACTCTGTCCTCTGAATCCAGCCATCTGTTCTTAATGCTCAGGCTCATACGGTCTAGCATCAGACCGTATAATACCTTTGCTTCACAAGAAAGAGTTTTAAAGCATGATTCGGTAAACAGCACTTTAGGGACACGATAAAAGCTGTATTGTTCCGCTTCCATCCCCGTAAAATAATCAAACTGTATCTTCTGCATCTGCTACTCCTTCTTTGTTTTCTTTCCATTTATCCAAAAGCATAAAAATGACTTCTTCTATCTGTTCTTTAGAATATGTCTCCGGAAAATAATTTCCAATTTTCTTTGCCGGAATCGTCACATTGATCTTACTGCTTTCCTTTTTTAATAAAACAGCATAGATATAACTCTGGTTTAATTTTCCATTTGCACTGCATTCTTTTAACTGTTCTGCCTGTTGTTTTGTCGGAAAAATGCTGCTGTTGGTAATCACTTCCAGAAGCCACTCCTGTTCCTCTGGCTTCAGATAAGACAGCTTTTCTCCCACAATCATAGGAATTTTATTATTGTCCACATATTCCAGCAAAGCATCTGATAATGCCGCCAGACGGATATATCTCTGCACAGTTCTTCCACTGTCCCCTGCGGCTTCCCCAACCATATCTGCTGTATATTTCTCACCTTTACTTCCCTGATGCTTCATTGCATCATATTTCATCTTATAGGCATGAGCTTTCTCACTTGGCAGTAGATTTTCACGCTGAATGTTGGAATCGACCATAATAATGACCGCTTCATCATCCGTATAATTTCGGACAAGAGCTGGCAATGTAGTCTTTCCACACAGTTCACAGCCTCTTTTTCTTCTATGCCCGGAAATCATCTCATATCCGCCATCTGGTCGAGGTCTTACCAATGCAGGAGTCAAAACACCGTATGTTTTAATGCTCTCTACGGTTTCTGCCATTTTTTCATCATCGTTTACATGGAACGGATGATTTTTAAAAGGATAGAGCTTTTCCAGTTCTATTTCCATAACCTGGTTCATACTCTTTTCCGGTGATTCTTCTAATCCCAGTAACTCATCATAAGAGGTAAGCTGAATCTCTTTTTTCGGTCTACGCATGTTTCAACACCTCCTGAACCAGTTCCCTGTAACTGTCTGCCCCTTTGCTTTTTCCATCATAAGCAAATATGCTTACACCTTCAGATGCTGTTTCTGCAAGGCTTTCCGTTCTTGGAATCGTCTGCTCAAAAATCTTAATATCATCTCCATATGTGCTTATGATTGCCTGCTTATTTCTCTTTGCATTGTTGTAACGGCAATTATCCATTGTGAATAAAATGCCTTCTATCTGTAAATCTGGATTGAACCTCTGATGGATTCCCTTTACCACTTTGAGTAATTCCATGAGTCCATCTGCCGCATAATATTGTGGCTGCACCGGAATCAGAACACTGTCCGCTGCACTCAACGCATTGATCGTCAGCATCCCAAGGGATGGCATACAGTCAATCAGAATATAATCATACTCATCTTTCAGCAGTTCCAGATACTCTTTCAACACCTTTTCTCTGTCCTCCACCGTAAATAAGGACATATCCATACCTGCAAGCAGTTTATTGGATGGGATCAGGTCAACACCTTCTTCATGGTGAAGAATCGCCTCTTTCGGATCAAATTCCAGACCCATGATGATGTTCTCCATCATGCTCTTTAATGTTACCTTGAGATTCTTTGGAAATCCCAATCCCATTGTCAAATGCCCCTGTGGATCAGCATCTACCAGAACTACTTTTTTCCCTGACTTCACCAGTCCGGCTCCCAGATTAATTGTTGTCGTTGTTTTGGCTACTCCGCCTTTCTGATTTGCAATAGCAATTACTTTACACATATACTTTCCTCCGATTTACTCTTTTTCTTCTACTTCAACATAAACACGAAAATATTTGCTTGTTCCTTTATTTGCATAAGCCTCTGATACTTCCAGGACATCCAGTTCCTTATGCTTTTCCAAAATACGGCGGAACCATTGAATATCCTTTAAAGTACCCTGTAATCTAATTTTCAGCATACATATCCTCCCAGTCTTTGTAAAAACAATACTCTGGATAACGGATTTTAATGGCTTCCCAAAAATACCGGGCATATCCGCAGCAAAACAGATCTTCTACGGTATAATACTGGCACTCTTTTAACTGATCTTCCTCTGCTTCATAATCTCCGACACTTGGTGTCCCATTACAGTAAAGATTAAATGCCATGCGGACGATCCGTAAACTTCCACTGGTCTGCCAGCCTTCCTGCAGGCATTCCGTTTTTACACATCCAGTTTTAAAATTATAGATTTTATTCACATTTTCTCTTGTGTCTCTGTCGATACCCAGGCAATAAACCAGAGCCTGATGATAAACATCCTGATATCTGCATTTTTCCAGATATTCCTCATAAAATTTTTCGTGTTCCTTGCTCTTGAAAGTAATTGTGCGAGAATTGCTATTCTCTGCTCTTAACGCTGTGTTTGCCATTGCTTCTTCTCCTTTAAATTGTTATTTTTTACTTTAATTTGGATTTCGACTACAACAAAAAAAGGACACTTCCCTAAAATTTCTCTTAGGAAAATGTCCTTGCGATACATTTATAAAGCTCAATTCATAAGCACAACAACGTAATATCAAGTGTTATCACGTATTATACAACAAAAATTTGTTGTACTTCTGTTGTAGTATGCAACTTTTACAAACACATTTTTTGATTTTTAGTACAACTTTGCACCAGCCGGGATATGGTCATCAACCATCAGAAGATGAAGTTTTTCTTCGCCCTCTTCCTCATGGATTGCACTAAGTAACATTCCACAAGAATCAATTCCCATCATAGCTCTTGGCGGCAGGTTTGTGATAGCGATCAGTGTTTTTCCAACCAGTTCTTCTGGCTCATAATAAGCGTGAATACCGCTTAAAATGGTACGATCTGTGCCTGTTCCATCGTCCAGAGTGAACTGTAACAGCTTCTTGGATTTCTTAACTGCTTCACATGCTTTTACCTTTACAGCTCTGAAATCTGACTTGCTGAAAGTATCGAAATCAACCATTTCTTCGAATAATGGCTCAACTTTTACTTTGGAAAAATCAATCTTCTCAACTGGCTTTGTTTCCTGTGCAGCATTGTTTGCTTCGTTCTTAGCAGCACCCTGTGACTTCATTGTCGGGAAGAGCAGCACGTCTCTGATTGCCTCAGCTCCTGTCAGAAGCATACACATACGGTCAATGCCGAATCCAATACCACCGGTCGGCGGCATACCGATCTCCAGTGCGTTCATGAAGTCTTCATCTGTTGTATTGGCTTCATCATCGCCCTGGGCAAGCAGTTCTTCCTGGGCTTTAAAACGTTCTCTCTGGTCGATCGGGTCGTTCAGCTCAGAGTAAGCATTTGCCATTTCCCATCCATTCATGAAGAACTCGAAACGCTCTACATATTCTGGATTTTCTGGCTTTTTCTTCGTCAGCGGCGAGATCTCAACCGGGTGGTCCATAACGAACGTCGGCTGAAGCAGATGCTCCTCTACAAACTCCTCAAAGAAGAGATTCAGGATATCACCTTTTTTATGTCTCTCTTCAAACTCAATATTATGCTCTTTTGCAAGTTCTCTTGCCTGCTCCAGAGTCTCAACTTCATTCCAGTCAACGCCTGCGTACTTCTTCACTGCGTCAACCATCGTGATACGCTCGAACGGCTTACCGAGATCCATCGGGATTCCTTTGTATACGATCTGTGTCGTTCCGAGCACTTCCTGTGCGACAAAACGATACAGGTTCTCTGTCAGATCCATCATGCCGTGGTAATCTGTAAATGCCTGGTAAAGCTCCATCAGAGTGAACTCCGGGTTATGTCTTGTATCAAGACCCTCATTACGGAATACACGTCCGATCTCATATACCTTCTCGAGTCCTCCGACGATCAGTCTCTTCAGGTACAGCTCCAGGGAAATACGAAGCTTCAGATCTTCGTTCAAGGCATTGAAATGTGTCTCGAACGGTCTTGCTGCTGCTCCACCTGCGTTCTGTACAAGCATTGGAGTCTCAACTTCCATGAATCCTTCTCCGCTTAAGTACTTGCGGATCGCACTGAGAATCTTGGAACGCTTGATAAAGGTATCTTTAGACTCTGTGTTCATGATCAGGTCTACATATCTCTGACGGTAACGGGTATCTACATCTGTCAGACCGTGGAACTTCTCCGGGAGGATCTGTAAGCTCTTGGAGAGGAGTGTCACCTTCTCTGCATGGATAGAAATCTCACCTGTTCTTGTTCTGAAAGCAAATCCTTCCACTCCGAAGATATCACCGATATCAGATTTTTTAAAATCAGCGTAAGACTCTGTTCCGATCGCATCTCTTGCAACGTATACCTGGATGTTTCCCTGTAAATCCTGGATATTGCAGAAAGATGCCTTGCCCATGACTCTCTTAAACATCATACGTCCTGCAATTGCCACATGGATCGGGCTTGCGTCCATGATATTTCTTCTCTCTTCGTAATCCTTTTTAAGAGCTTCTTTCGCCTGCTCCTCATCCATTCCCTCTACGTTCGGCTCCTGGCGGTCTTTTAACAGCTCAGTCTCATGTGCCTCGTAAAGACCTTTCACCTCAAGCGAATGATGTGTCTGATCGAACTTTGTAATCTGGAACGGGTCTCTTCCGTTCTGCTGCAGCTCTGCGAGTTTCTCGCGGCGAACCTTCAGTAAGTGGTTAATATCCTGTTCCTGTGTCTGCTGTGCCAATCTCTTCACTCCCTTTTCTTTGTATTTTATTAGATATTTCTCTGGATAGAAAGTACTTTGTACTGCATAATTCCGGCCGGTGTTTCTACATCGACAATATCATCCTTGTGCGCGCCGATCAGAGCTTTTCCTACCGGAGACTCATTGGAAATTTTTCCTTCCAGGCTGTTTGCCTCGGTGGAACCAACGATCTGGAACTCGATTTCTTCGTCATACTCCAGATCCAGTACGTCTACTTTACATCCGATATTGATCTTATCGGAATCTACTTCGTCCTCAACAACAACCTCTGCGTTTTTCAGGATTTTTTCGATCTCTTCAATTCTTGCCTCGATGTCACGCTGCTCATCTTTTGCTGCATCGTACTCGGCGTTCTCGGAAAGGTCTCCCTGCTCTCTTGCTTCTTTGATTTTACCGGCAATTTCTCTACGTTTGTTTACTTTGAGGTCATGAAGCTCGTCCTCCAGTTTTTTCAGGCCGGCATAGGTAAGAATCGTTTTTTTCTGTTCCATTTTATACACCCTTTCTATCGTTTCTGTATCCAGTCATATCTGATTTTATTCTGTAAACTCTCCGGAAATGCGCTGTATTTTCAGTATTCCCGGTTGAAATAAGGATAGACTCCGCCTATCCTAACAATTAAAGTAGTATAAAGGATTGCCCACGGAATGTCAAGAAAAAAAGAAACGCAGGAAAGATTTTCTTTTTCACAAATCCTTCCTGCATCTTTCTCTTATTTTTCCTTTATTTTTCGGATGAGCTTCCTGTCAGTGCTTTCTTTTTCCAATTTCCTTTTTTATAGAAAATCAGCGTCAGAAGCGCACCCATGCACCAGCTTACCAGCATGGAAATCCAGAGTACCTGATATCGTCCGTTTGGCAGCTCCGGCGTTCTGGTCAGAAAGGCCAGACCGTATGCCAGCGGCACACGGATTACAACGGTAACAACCATCGAAATCCACATCGGGGTCATCGTATCGCCTGCTCCACGCATGACGCCGGAAAGCGACTGTGTTATTGCCATGGCAATATAGCCGACCGCAAGGATCTTCATCATATTGGCACTTAATGTTACGAGCTCTGTGGTATTCGTAAAGATTCCCATCAGATGATGGCCGAAAATAACAATTAAAAGGGTAATGGTCGTTGAGGTTCCGACAGCAATCAGTGTTCCCTGTTTTGCGCCCTGCTCTACGCGGTCCATACGGCGTGCGCCGACATTCTGACCGGCATACGTTGTCATCGCGGTACCAAACGAAAAGTTCGGCATCATTGCAAAGCCATCGACACGCATGATGATAACATTCGCGGCGATAACCATTTCACCGAAGCTGTTGGTCAGCGACTGTACGATAACCATCGCCATGGAGAAGATCGCCTGGGTAATACCGGACGGCAGACCAAGGCGGATAATTTCCATCGAATACTGTTTTTTCATTTTCAGGTATTTGGGTCTGAAATCAAAAATGTCGGTCATACGCATCAGACGCCACATGCAGAGTACTGCAGAAATTGCCTGCGCAATCACGGTCGCGTATGCAACTCCGGCAACGCCCATGTGGAACTGGGAAACGAATACAATATCCAATACAATGTTGATGACCGTTGCCACCAGCAGATAAATCAGCGCCGAAATCGAATCGCCGAGTCCGCGAAGGATACCACATAGAATGTTATAGTACGCACTGCCGGCACAGCCCACCATCAGGATCACCAGATACGATGTACACCAGTCGATGATGGAATCCGGTGTTTTCAGCATTTCCAGCAGCGGCCTTGAGAGGACGGCTCCCAGAATCATAATAATGATGGAGGAAATTGCTGTCAGCGTGACGCAGTTTCCGATCGTCATCGAAAGCTCTTTTCTTTGTTTTGCTCCAAAATACTGTGACACCATGACGCCGGCGCCGACGGAAATTCCGACGAACAGAACCAGAAGCAGGTTTAAGATCGGGCTGGCGCTTCCAACTGCCGCAAGCGCATTGTCCCCGACATATTTTCCGATCACAATACTGTCAACCGTGTTGTAGAGCTGCTGGGCAATGTTGCCGATCAGCATAGGGATTGTAAAAGCTACAATCTTTTCCCACGGCTTTCCCACCGTCATGTCGGACGGTGCGAAAAGTTCCTTGATAGTCATACACTACACTCCCTCTTTAGTGTTTTTTGTCCCAATACCTCTGTTTATCAGTATAGCACAGAAAAAGCACCCATGATATATCAATATTGGCATATCATAGGTACTTTTTTGACTTATTTTTTATCCTCGTTCCCACTCATTCAGCATCTGTTCCAGCTCCTGCAGGCTCTCCACCTGGTTGATCGCTGCGCGCAGTTTCGCCGAGTGCGGGAATCCCGCCGTGTACCACGCAACGTGCTTCCGCATCTCGCGGATGCCGATCGCGCCGCCTTTGTATTCCACCTGCATGCGCGCATGGCGAAGCATCATCTCTTTTACCTCATGCTGCGTCGGCTTTGCAAGTGTTTCTCCGGTTTCCCTGTAATGAAGAATCTGTTTAAAAATCCACGGATTTCCTTCCGCGCCGCGTCCGATCATGATTCCGTCACAGCCGGTCTGCTCCACCAGTGCCTCGGCACTTGCCGCATCTGTCACATCGCCGTTTCCGATAACCGGAATCGATACTGCCTCTTTTACCCGGCGGATAATATCCCAGTCTGCTTTTCCGGAATAAAACTGCGCTCTCGTTCTTCCATGAACCGCAATTGCGGCCACTCCGCAGTCCTCGAGGATCTTCGCAATTTCCACAGCATTCGCCGATTCTTCGTTAAAGCCCTTTCGAATCTTTACGGTTACAGGCTTTTTCACTGCCTTTACCATGCTTGTCACGATTTCCCTCACCAGATGCGGATCCTTCATAAGGGCCGAGCCTTCGCCGTTATTGACAACCTTTGGCACCGGACAGCCCATGTTAAAATCCAGAATATCAAACGGCCTTTCTTCGATCTGAGCGGCAATCTGCCCCAAAATCTCCGGATCACTGCCGAAAAGCTGCAGGGACACCGGATGCTCACCCGGATCGATCGTCATCAGATCCTCGGTATTTTTATTCTTATATAAAATTGCCTTCGCGCTCACCATTTCCATACAGATCAGGCCCGCGCCCTGCTCCTTGCACAGAACACGAAACGGCAGATCCGTCACCCCCGCCATCGGTGCAAGCACGAGTGGGTTTGGCATCTCCACGTTTCCGATTTTCAGCGGCGGCATCTTTTGCAGTGTACGTTTCTTATTTTCCATTCGGCTTCTCTCCGTCCTCTTCCATCAGCGCCTCCTCCGGCACCTCCTCACCGAGGAAGAAGACACGGTAATACAGCTCCAGTGATTCCAGCAGCTCCTTTTTTTCTTCCTGATACTGCTTAATCCGAAGAGCGCCGCCGATCTCGTCATACATCGCATCCGCGTCTACAGCCTCTGTCTCAAACTGCAGACTTCCGTCGCTGTCAAACCACATGGTAAAAATACCGCCGATTTCCACCGTAAACATAACACACATAACATGAAGCTCATCCTGCACATACTGTGGCAGGGATGCAAAATCCTGGTTAAAATAATATTTCTGTTCGTATGCACTTGCTCCGCAGAGCACTACTTTTTCATTATCTGAATACATGATTTTTCCTTTCTCTTCCTTTTTCCGGTCTCTCTATACGTAGCTGTATAAGCCTCGCACCGAAACCTCGCCGGAATGCACCTCAGTGATCGTTCCGTCCTCTTTTTGCACGCGCAGCTCACCGGTCGGCGTGATGCCAAGTGCAACGCCCTCGAACGGTTCCTTCGGATCGAGTACACGCACCGGCTGGTCTTTGTTTGCAAGCACAGCCTCATATGCTTCCTTCAGCCCGGAGAGATCCCCTGCTTCCAGGAATTTTTCATAGTCCTCCTCAAATGCCTCCAGCACTGCTGCGACCACTTTCGCCCGGTTGACGGGATGACCCATTTCTATCGCCAGTGAGGTCGCAATCTCCGCGATTTCTTCCGGAAATTCCATCTGATTGACATTGATTCCGGTTCCGATGACAACATAATTGATGTAATCAATCTGTGCGCTCATCTCTGTCAGGATACCACAGAGCTTTTTCCCATTCAGCACCGCGTCGTTCGGCCATTTGATTTTCGTATCGATACCGAGCGCTCTTTGCACACCCTGCACTACGGCAAGTCCCATTACAATCGTCAGCATCGGTGCTTTGGCCGGCTCAAGATCCGGGTACAGCAGAATCGACATCGAAACGGAAGTTCCCTCCGGCGATTTCCAGACTCTGCCACGGCGGCCTTTTCCGGCAGTCTGCGTCTCGGCCGTTGTCAGTGTGCCGTTCGGCGCACCCTCTTCCGCCAACCGCTTCGCCCACGTGTTTGTCGAATCCACCTCACGGCTGTAATAAACCGTCTGTCCGACATATTTCGTATGCGTGCGGCTTTCCAGCTCATCCTTCGTTACGAGATCCGGCTCATTTAACAGACGGTATCCCTTATTCTGAACGGCTTCAATCTCGTATCCCTCTTCCTTCAACTGATTCATCATCTTCCATACTGCGGTGCGGGAAATCCCAAAATGTTCACACAGCTCCTGTCCGGAAACATTTTTTCCGGATTCCCGCAGAAGACGCAGCGTCTCGGCTCTCTTATTTTCCAGCATATCGTATTATCACACTCCCTGTGTTGCTTTCTGACTATAAGAAGCACGCTTTATGCATTTCGAAAAATCAACAGCAGCGCTGCGGAAGAGTTTTCCGCAGCGCTGCTGTGCGTGTTTCTTCGTTATTCTATTATACACAGTCTATTCCGGTTTTTCCACCCAAAACTTTATGCTCCGAGGGTCGCTGCCATAACTGCTTTGATCGTATGCATACGGTTCTCTGCTTCTTCGAATACTCTCGACTGCGCAGATTCAAATACTTCATCGGTTACTTCCATCTCATTCAGGCCGTAGCGTTCGTGGATCTCTTTTCCGATCTTTGTTTTCAGATCGTGGAAGGACGGCAGGCAGTGCAGGAATACGGCGGTATCTTTTGCATTTGCCATTGCTTCTTTTGTGACACGGTACGGAGTCAGATCGTGGATTCTCTCCTCCCATACGCTGTCCGGCTCACCCATAGATACCCAGACATCGGTATAGATAACATCGGCATCTTTTGTTCCTTCTTTTACGTCCTCGGTGAGGGTGATGGTTGCACCGCTCTCCTTTGCATACTCCTCACACTGAGCCACAAGCTCTGCGTTCGGGAAGTATTTCTTCGGTGCACAGGCCACAAAATCCATTCCCATCTTGGCAGATGCAATCATCAGGGAATTTCCCATATTGTAGCGGGCGTCGCCCATGTAAACGAGTTTGATGCCTTTTAAGTGGCCGAACTCTTCCTGGATTGTCAGCATATCGGCGAGCATCTGGGTCGGGTGGTACTCGTTCGTCAGTCCGTTCCATACCGGGACTTTGGAATATTTTGCCAGTTCTTCTACAATCTCCTGACCAAATCCACGGTATTCAATTCCCTCATACATACCGGCAAGAACGCGGGCTGTATCTTTAATGCTCTCTTTTTTGCCGATCTGGGAACCGGTCGGATCCAGATACGTTGTTCCCATACCGAGATCATGTGCAGCTACCTCGAAGGAACAGCGGGTTCTGGTGCTGGTTTTCTCGAAGATCAGTGCAACGTTTTTACCGCGCAGGGTATCCACCGGAATGCCTTTCTTTTTCTTCTCCTTCAGCTCTGCGGACAGATCCAGCAGATAGGCAATCTCTTCCGGTGTAAAATCTTTCAATGTCAGAAAATCGCGTCCTTTTAAATCCATGGCTTGTTCCTCCTTATATCTGCATATGGTGTATTTTATTATTTCCTATACTGTGATGTTGGGTCAAAAAGTTTTTTGCCCCTTGGTTTCCTTGAATAGTCTCTATTATGAAACAGACCTGTTCATCTGTCAAGAGGAAAATGTATATTTTTACGTATTTTCTTTATATTATTCATATAATATGCATTTTTATGCACTTTAAAAACACTCTCTTTCCATTTTTCCCGTTATCACGGCTGTCACCGGGGGCTCTTGTAACTGCGGACTTTTGTTCGCTGTCCATGAAAAATCTCCCACATCCGGCATCACGCTTTCTGTGGGAGAATTCTCTTTTTCTTATCGATTTATCTCTATTTTACTTCTGCACTTCTTTTCCTGCCGGCACTTTCTGCTCCTCCACAATACCTTTGAATGTGGTAGCCAGACTTGCCAGTCCCTGCAGATCGGACGGAACAACAATCTTTGTTGCCTTTCCATTTGCCAGAACGCCAAGTGCCTCAAGGCTCTTTAAGGTAAGAACGGCATCGTCCGCACCTGCTTCTTTGATCGCACGGATACCATCGGCATTTGCCTGCTGTACTTTGAGGATTGCCTCTGCCTGGCCTTCTGCCTCACGGATCCGTTTCTCTTTTTCTGCCTCTGCACGAAGAATCGCCGCCTGTTTTTCAGCCTCTGCATCGAGGATGGCCGACTGTTTTTTACCTTCGGCAACAAGGATGGTCGATTTTTTCTCTCCTTCTGCAATCAGGATTGCTTCACGGCGTTCACGCTCTGCCTTCATCTGTTTCTCCATTGCTTCCTGGATGGCTGCCGGAGGCATAATGTTTTTCAGCTCGACACGGTTTACTTTAATTCCCCACGGATCGGTCGCGATATCAAGCGCAGCCTGCATCTTCGTGTTGATGATCTCACGGGATGTCAGCGTTTCATCAAGCTCCAGATCTCCGATGATGTTTCGAAGCGTTGTTGCCGTCAGGTTTTCAATTGCCATCAGCGGATTGACAACACCGTATGCAAACAGCTTCGGATCGGTAATCTGGAAGAATACAACGGTATCAATCTGCATCGTAACATTATCTTTTGTGATAACCGGCTGCGGCGGGAAATCCACCACCTGCTCTTTCAAGTTCACGCGAATCGCTACACGCTCGATAAACGGAACCTTGAAATGAAGACCAGTTGCCCAGGTGTCTTTGTACTTTCCAAGACTCTCTACCACGTAAGCACTGGCCTGCGGTACGATCTTCACACACGATGCCGCGATAAACAATGCAACCACAAGAAGCAAAATCAATAAAATTCCTGCAACTCCTCCACCACTCATGTTTCATTTCCTCCTTCTTTTTCTTTGACCTTTACAATCAGCTTGACGCCTTCCACACGGAGCACCGTAACGACTGCATCCACGGGAATCGTACCTCCTTCGTTCTCTGTACGCGCAGTCCACACGTTTCCTCCAAGCGAAACCTTTCCGGTTCCCGCAAGATTGGAGATTTCCTCCGTCACGACTCCTTCCATGCCAACCACACGGTCCACGTTCGTCTTCAGTGTATCCTTATTCAGAAAGCGAACGGCGAGCGGACGTGTAAAAAACAGAAGTACCAGCGATACAACAAGAAACAGTACAATCTGAATTACAATCCCGGCTCCGCACATGGCAGCGATCAAAGCAACAAGCGCCCCACCTGCAAACCAGATCGTCGCAAGACCAAGTGTTGCTGCTTCAATCACTAAAAAAACGACGAGTGCGATCAGCCAGTAAACCGGCAGGTAAGCTGTAATACCCATGCGTTTTTCCCCCTTTCTGAAAAAATTGGCTGTTGTATTCATCATACTATAATGATGAAAAAATAACAAGCAAAGTTAAAAACATTCAGAAAAAAGAAAGATTTGTCAGGAATCGTCTACAGACTGTCAATTCCAAGCCCGGACATGAAAACGAGGATTGCTGACAGAAAACCATATGCGTGAAGACGTAAAAATAATACGAGGGTGAAGCTTAATAGTTTCCAGAATACCGATTTGATTTGAACTACGTAATGCAGGCAATTCCATATCGTCAGAGTTTTTCGAACAAACGGATCTGACCCATATTGTTTCAGCAGCTTTCTGACCGCAGAAACATTTTTTCCTTCATATGTCATCTCTTCCTTCGCCAGATACATTGCACCAATCACCAGGTGAAACAGCATCAGGTCGCCTTGACACTCCCCACAGCTAAAGCAGGGGGGATTCTTGTTTCTTCCACTACTGCATTGACGAATACCTTACGGTACTGCAATGTCTTACACAGTGTCCACAAGCTATGTTTATCCTGTTCCCGTATGCCCTACGGTACAGCTTTTCATCTTTATGCAGACTGCATCTGCAGTGCTTTTTTCAGAATATTAATGCCTGCATTCGTATCCCGGTCATGAACTGCATGGCATTTCGGGCACTCCCAGATACGAATACTCAGATTTTTTATCCGTGGATTTCTGTAGCCGCAAGAGCTACAGGTCTGACTGCTCGGATACATCGTTGGTACTCTGTGAAGTTCATTTCCATACCAGGCAACTTTATATTCCAGCATTTCGAAAAACTTTGCCCAGGAAACACTTGCTATGGATTTTGCCAGTTTATGGTTCCGGATCATTCCCTTCACGTTCAGATCCTCGATACAGATGGTTTGGTTTTCGCGCACCAGCATCGTTGACTGTTTCTGCAGGAAATCATTCCGCTGATTGGCTATTTTCTCATGCACTCTGGCTACCCTGAGCCGCTGCTTCCCGCGGTTATGGGAATCTTTCTGCTTCCGGGAAAGTCTTCGCTGTTCTCTTATGAGTTTTCGCATGGAGCGTTCCAGATATCTGGGATTTGATACCGTATTTCCATTGCTGTCAGAATAGAATGCTTTGATTCCGACATCAATTCCAATCGTTCCTCCAGCATTTGGGCGTGGTTCCGGTTCGAAATCAACATTTAAGACTGCAAAATATTTTCCGGCCGGTGTGTACTCAATGGTTACGTGATTAATTTTTCCCACTTCCATCGACTGGCGTATTTTGACGAATCCAAGTTTCGGAAGTTTGATATATCTTCCCACAATACGGATATTATCTTTTTGATTGACCGTTCTGTATGACTGGAACCGGTTATGTTTGCTCTTGAAGGTTGGATAGGAAGCACGTTTTTGAAAGAAATTCACAAAGCTCCGGTCGAGATCCCGCAGAGACTGCTGTAAGGCAATGGAATCTGCTGCTTTCAAAAAAGCAAACTCCTCCTGTCTTTTCAGTTCGGTCAGCATGGCGGAAGTCTGGGTATATCCAATCTTCTTCCCTTCTTCACAGTTTTCCTTGCGCATGGCAAGTCCCCGGTTGTAGATCAGCCGGCAGCATCCCAGCGTCTGGTGGATGAAGTTTTTCTGTTCTCTGTTCGGGTAGATCCTGAATTTGATCCCTTTTTGCATTAGCCCATCTTATCCTTTTGTCTCTGCGATGTTTTCTGGTTTTCGATATACTGTTTTACTGCTTCCAGCGGGGCACCGCCAACGGTAGATACAAAATAGCTGTTTGTCCAGAGCGTCGGCATTTTCGTTTTGAGATAGGGAAATTCCTGTCTTAAAATTCTGGACGTATAGCCTTTGAACGATTTTACAGCTTTGTGGATTCCAAACTGAGGATCTACTTCCAGCAGCATATAAACATGATCCGGCATGATCTCCATTTCCAGAATGTCTACAGAAAGATTTGCAGCATACTCTGTGAGCAGTTCCTTCAACCTGGTATCTACACCATTGGTTA
>NZ_QTWD01000003.1:188846-189192 GCF_003460955.1 Blautia sp. AF26-2
TCTACAGAAAGATTTGCAGCATACTCTGTGAGCAGTTCCTTCAACCTGGTATCTACACCATTGGTTAATACTTTTCGTCTATATTTAGGACACCATACTACATGGTATTTGCACGAATAGACGACATTGTTGTTTGATTTATATGTTGTATTCATGTTTGTATTATACTATATTTTTTTCATTTAATACAACACTATTTTGTCCATCTCAATTACTTGCGTAAATTCGATGGACGCGTCTTATATCCCCATAGCTAAAGCAAGCGGTTTTACGACGCATTGGATAATATACAGAACGTCAACCTTCTTTCACCACTCTTTCATTGTACGCCAGTACATGTTGTGAT
>NZ_QTWD01000003.1:189202-273258 GCF_003460955.1 Blautia sp. AF26-2
TGCGTAAATTCGATGGACGCGTCTTATATCCCCATAGCTAAAGCAAGCGGTTTTACGACGCATTGGATAATATACAGAACGTCAACCTTCTTTCACCACTCTTTCATTGTACGCCAGTACATGTTGTGATAAAATTATACAAATATCAGTTTTTGTAATTTTTTTAATATAATACAAACAAGCCACACATAACACTGTACGAAAGGATCACAGCAAATGAAAACTCCTAAAATTGATTTTGTGATTACATGGGTAGACGGGTCAGATCCTGTCTGGGACATGCAGCGGCAGGAAACCTTAAGAAAGCAGGGAATCTTTGTGGATGAATCTCTGGATAACAGTACCGCAAGATATCGCGACTGGGATATTTTGAAATACTGGTTCCGTGGTGTTGAAACATTTGCACCATGGGTCAACCAAATTCATTTTATAACCTATGGGCATCTGCCGAAATGGTTAAAGGAAGAGCATCCCAAACTGCATATTGTGCGGCACGAGGATTTTATTCCTGCGGAATTTCTTCCTACCTTTAGTTCCCATCCGATTGAGTGGAATTTTCATCGCATTGAATGGCTGACAGAAAATTTTGTTTATTTCAATGATGATATGTTTCTCATAAAAAAAGTTTCTCCGGAAGATTTTTTTAGAGACGAAAGACCTGTTGACATGCTTGCGCTTCAGCCAGATGTTGCAAATGCAGATGACCAGATTATGCCGTATGTCTATCTGAACAATGCGATGGTTCTCGCCAAATATTTCGATAAACGGGAAAATATGAAGAAACAGCCGGGCGCATATTTTCATCCCGGCTATCCGTTGATGTATTTCGGATATAATCTTCTGGAAATGGCATTTCCGCGGTTTACCGGATTTTATACCGTACACGGACCATCCCCGCTAAAAAAAGAGTCCTACCGTTTCTTCTGGAAAAACGAAGAAGAGCTTTTGCATCATGTCTGTTGCCATCCTTTCCGTCATAAAGAAGATATCAGTCAGTATGTTCTGCGGGAATATCAGAAGCTGAGCGGAAATTTTGTTCCGAAGAATATTCATAAATTCTGCCGATACTTTAATCTGCAGCCGGAAAACCCGGAGCTGGTAAAGACGATTACGAAACAGAAGTCAAAATGTATTTGTATCAACGACAGCAACTTTGAAATCCCATATGAAAAAGTAAAACAAGAATTAAACCATGCATTTTCTATCCTGTTTCCGGAAAAATCACAGTTTGAGAAATAAAAAACTGTTTTTCTGTTCGTTCACGTGACAGATTATAAAGCAACATGTATTTTAATTAAAATTGTAATTTTTTACCTCAGATCTATTGACATGTGTGTGATTTTATTTCTATAATAATTTTGTAATAAAAAGAATTTTCACAAGAAAGGAAATTACTGACCTATGACTAAAACTTATAAAAAACCTGTTGTCTCTATCGACACCGGAATGGCAGAAGGCGTTTATGCGGCAAGCGGCCAAGGAACTCTGAATGTTACTTACCACGGCGTGTGGGATCGCTGGGGCACAAATGGCGGTAAAGGTCTTGCAATGGCAGACTGGTCAGGTATTAACGGAACGATCACATTGAACATTACGTTCAACGACACGGTTGATCAGGCGGAAACGGATGATGCATCTGTACAGGCATCCTGCTCCGGAAAGACTGCTACGTTTACCTTTGCCAGCACATCATCAAATCCGCTGACGATTGGTATCCATTTAAATCACGGAACCAGCATCGACGATCTGAAGATGACCGGCTTCACCTACTCGGTAAGCTAAAAAGCAAACCTGCTCTAAAAACTTTGATAACTGTTCAGAGCCAGGTCTTGCGGTTGTTAGTGCTAAAATTACCGATTCATCTTCAGCAAGTTATCAAAAGAAAAAGCAATGAGGTGCGTCCCCATTGCTTTTTCTTTTTTTATCTTTAAAAATCCTTCTCCATCTCCGCGATCTCCGTTTCACCCACCACTTCGCACTTCTTATCCCGAATCGCATACACTCTCGTACAGATCCCGAGTACCGTAGGCCGATGTGTCGTTACAATGCAGGTTCGCGGATACGTATCCGTCATAATATTGTTCAGCACCTTCCGCTCTGTCGCCACATCAAGTGCTGAGGTTGCTTCATCCAGCAGCAGAATCGGTGATTTCCGAAGCAGTGCGCGCGCAATCGAAAGCCGCTGTGCCTGCCCTTCTGAAAATCCGCCACCGCGTTCTTTCACCATACTCTCAATACCGTCTGGCAGTTTTTCCACAAAATCCCAGGCACATGCCAGCTTTAATGCCTCCATAATCTCTTCCTCCGTTGCTTCCGGCTTCACATTCCGCATATTTTCCGCTATTGTTCCCGAAAACATCGTGTTTCCCTGCGGCACGTAGGAAAACAGCTTTCGCGTAGACGGCGACAGGGCAAGCCTCTGCGATGGTTCCTCTCCTGCACCGATCCAGGCTTCCCCCTCCTGCGCACGCAGCAGGGACAAAATCAGGCGGAGCATGGTTGTTTTCCCCCCTCCCGACGGGCCAACCAGTGCAATAATCTCATGCGGCCACGCTTCCATCGAAGCATTCGAAAACACTTCCGTCCCTGTGTGATACGTATAGCAAAGATCCTGCATCTTAAGTCCGATGCCTCCCGACTGATATTTCTCCGCAAACCATTCTACTTCGCCATCCGCACTGTAATCCTCCTGCGGCATCTCTACGATATCCATCAAACGGCCGGCTGAAATGCCGAGTGATATCGCCGACGGCACAAGACTCACCAAAGAGTTGACCGCACCGGTCAGCGTACCGGAAAGGGACAGAAACATGGTCATCGTTCCATAGGAAATTGCTCCGCTCCAGACACGGTAAATTCCCCAGCCATAGCAGCTGTAGGAAACAACGTAGCTGATCAGCGTCATCAGAAGTGATGTTGCAATGGACATTTTCTGGAAATCGAGCCGCATTTTGATATAGTCCTGCTGCAGATTTTTCAAACGATTTACATAAAAACGGATCATATCGAATGCCTTAATCGTCTGAATGTTGGAAAATGCCTCCTGGTTGAAGCCGTACAGCTTCGCGCTCATCTGTGCGCTCCGCTGATTGTTGTTTGTCATACGCCGCAGCAGCGGGCGCGACAGCAGGGCACTGAACGGGATTCCGAGCAGTGCAAAGACTGCAAATGTCGGATCGTAATGAACAACAACTGCCAGTGCACTGATAAATTTTACCGTGTAAATCACAAGATTCGGCAGCCAGTTCAGAATACCTCCGGAAATGTTCGATGCGTCCGAGCTCCAGCGTGTAACCAGATCGCCCGTGTGATAAGTGGTTAAGGATTCCCAGTCCGTCACCAGAATTTTTTCAAAAATGTCATTCTGGATTTCCCGGTCTACTTTCAGGTTAATCATCGTCGAGGCATAACTGGTCGCCTGGGAAATCAGGGTATTTCCAAAGGAAAATCCTATCATCAGCGCAAAGGTCTGAATCAGCTTTCCTGTCTGGTGGCCTGTGATGATATCGACAAGATCCTTTGAGATCACACTCGATGCCAGTGAAACACCGGTTCCGAAAATGCCAAGCGCCGTATAAAAAAGCATGGCTTTCCAGTACCTTCTGGCGTACTGAAAAATCCAGCGAAATTCCTTCCACATCTTCTGCAGCATTTCTGCCTGAAGGTATTTCCCTATCTTCTGCCGAAGCTCCTTCATGATTCATCCTCCTGCGCCTGTTCCTTTGGAATCCTTTTTTTCATATTTTTCATACAATCGTCCGATCCTGCTTTCTGCCTTTTTTCATCCTCCTCGATCTGCCGCCGTATCGTTTCCGCCGCTGTGTCATTCTTTGTGCATCGCAGGAAGTAAACTGGCTTTTCCTTTGCAACCGCTTCTGCGAATTTTAAATTTTTTACCATCAGCTCTGCGGTCCAGGGTGGGGAAATCATGCGCTGCATCACGCGGAGCGTTTTCTGTTCTTCTGTCAGAGAAACCAGTTCTTCCGACGGCGCCTTTTCCAACAGTACAATTCCACCCAGCTCTTTTTTCTCCGCCGTAAAGATTTTTGATGTTCCGCACCACGGGATGCCATAGACAACGAATTTCTCTCCCTCTTTTCCGATCAGGTTCAGATCCCCGTTCAGAAACGGTGTCGCAAACAATTTTTTCCAGAGTGCCGTGTGGGTTGATTTTCCCATCCCCGACGGACCGGAAAACAGCCAGGCTTTTTCAAGATACAAAAGGGATGCCGAATGCAGTGCAAACATTCCCCTTCGCTGCGCCAGAAACAGAAATACCGGGCGGATTGCAAGGAAGAGGGAATCCTGCTCTTCCTCGTTGATAGGGCAGCGATAATAAATCCGCGCATAACTGCCGTCTTCTTTCATCCAGATTTCGTAAATATTTTTCAGTGTATCGAACCGGAAAACATAGCCCTCCTCCCAGATGGCAACCGTCAGATCCCTGTTGCGGATCAGAATGGTTCCGTTCTGACGGCTCCCTGGCAGACGTTCTGCCAGTTCCAGGATAAGATCCGGGATTGCTTTCTCCGGATTTCCGCCATCTGTCATGCGAAATGCATCAAACTGCTTCGGAATGCATCCTTTTTCTCCATAGACTTCGATTTTTATTCCCGCAATATGCAGCCGCCCCTCACAGCTTCCCTTCGGACAGCCCAGTTCCCGGCGCACAGCGCCAAATACAAGCAGTTCCTGTACAAATGCCTCTATATCCTTCGCCAGTTCTCCCTGCTCCTCTTTTGGGATCTCATAATATGCGGCCATCCTGTCTGTCAGTGCTTCCACCGTCTGCGGCTGTTCCAGCATTTCCCATAATCTCAGCGCCGTTTCATTCAGTTCCATTCCACGCTTCTGGTCCGCAATTTTCTGTCCATAGGGCAAAAGATAAACGGTTTTTCCGATTTTCTGCAGCAGATATCCTTCCTGTCTTCTGATTCTCATTTTTTGTTCCTTTCTGTCTTTTCGCTCTGGAAAAGAGATGCTATAATAAATCTATCTTTTTTTCAGAACGGAGTTTCCATATGTATACCTACGACATTGAACAGCTCTTAAAAGACGGCTCCGCGATCCGGCTGAAGCCGCAGGGCTACAGCATGTATCCGCTTTTTCATCCCGGACGGGATGAGGCCGTCATTGAGGCGTATCCGATTCATCTTCTCCGCCGCGGCGATATCATTCTTTACCGCCGCGAACAGGGCATCCTTGTACTTCACCGGATCTGCCGTATCACTTCGGATGGCTTTTATCTGGTCGGGGACAACCAGACCGAAATCGAAGGGCCGCTCCGCCCGGATCAGATCCGTGGGAAGATGACCGGTGTTGTGCGCAACGGGAAATCGTTTTCTGTCTCTCATCCGGTCTACCGCATGCTTTCCTCTCTCTGGCTGTTCCTGCGCCCCATCCGCCCGTTTTTCTGGCGTATCATGGCACTTTTTCGCAAAATTTCTTCCGGGCGGTAAGCCTTCAAATGACAGGCTGCCGCAAAAAATCATCTGCTTCCGCTTCTTTTCATTCCCCGCACCATTTTCACAATACTCTGGAGTCTCCAGCCTCTTCCAAAGAACACACCATTTAGTGCCAGCGGCACCAGAATACAGAGGACAAAACAGAAGATAAATGGCGTCATTCCACCGTTTCCATAGATCAACGGTATGATCCTTCGCGTCACTGCGACTTCCAGGATCATCACCGCAGTGTATTCGCCCAGATCCCTCGCATAGCGTATCGCTTCCTCTTTCATTCCCAGAAAATCCCGGAAAAAGATAACGTAGCGATAGGAGATCTGCAGCAAATAGGAAAGTAAGGTTCCAAGAAGGACTCCTGTCATGCCATATGGTCTTACAAGTGCAAGCGATACGACCAGATTCAGAACCGCACTTGATGCGCCTGCATTTTTTTCTTTTTCAAACAGTCCTGTTACCCCCATCATAAGACTGAGCGGCAGTCCCGTGATTTTGATCAGCAGCACCACAATACAAAGCACTGCTGTTCCCCATCCAAGCTCATACGCGGGACTCAGCCAGATATCGCAGATAAACGGAGTAATCAGTGAAAAAAGTCCCACTGCCACGACGGAAGAAATGCAGAAGAACACAAAGGTCAGCTGCCGCAGAATTTCATAGTTCCGCCGATAATTCTTTTCGGTAAAATAATCCCCGATGGTCGGCTGAATCGTGTTGGCAAGAATCGTAAGAATATTGATAATTGCCTGCGTAATCATGCTGTAGTTCGCATACCGTCCTACTGTACCGACGCCGATGAACCCGGAGATAATCAGGTTATCGGTACAGTTCAGCATTTTGTCCGAAACCCTGGAGATAAACACGTTTTTCAGATCCTTTAAGATCAGCTCCTTAAAGAAAGAGGAACCTTTTTCTTTCCGCAGCTGATGAAGGAACGGATATTTCCGTTCCACATACCAGTTAATCCAGATGTTCAGCATCACCTCTGTCACAATCCCAATACCAAGTGCCAGAAGATAATTCTGCTGATATGTCACAAGAAGAATAATCGCCAGATAGCTTACAACATTTAAAATCAGGCCGGCGATACTCGCAATGTATTCCTTCTGGTCTGCAATTAAAAGCGATTTTCGATCGGTGAGCAGATAGGAAAGCACCGTGCGAATCAGCCACATAGCGTACAGTATCCGAATATACGTCAGGGAGTAGCTGTTGTTTTTCATAAACAGATGAATCAGCGGAAGCAGCAGCATTCCCGCCGTGAATACAATCACCGCAAAAATACGGTACGCCTTCCGGTACAGGTTCATCAGCGATGCAATCTCATGCTCATCCTTCCTTGCAAGTGCTCCGTACAGATGATAAACAATGGCTGTCGAAATGCCGAGTTCTGTCACGGACAGGATGTTGATAACATTGGAAATGACTCCGTTCATGCCGACAAGTTCCGCACCCATATACAGATTCATCGCCCGCTGGCTGAAAAATCCAAGAATCAGGAGTGCAAACTGCGAAAACATACTGAAAAAGCTGTTTCGAAATAGATTTTTAATCCGCATGATGTCCTCCTTTTCTTTGTTATGTACTCTCATTACTTTTTTCTGCTGTTTTTCTGGTTTTTACTGTTTCGAAATGGTATGATGGGATGATACGGCACCGTTTTTACAGAAAACCAGGCGATCGCAAATGCTTTTGTCACTGGACTTATATCTGCCTGATCAGAAAGGATTTTTATGAAAAAAAGAGCTTTTTCCCGTATTTTATTCTCGCTTCTGCTCCTGTTGTTTCTCATCCTGTTTGCTTTTCTTTGCATCTGCGCTTTTTATCATGTCAGTTATACACCGGAAGCGTGTACGGAATCCGCAGATGAATTGTCCAATCCATATATCGGATTTTATTCGATGTACGGCTACGTTCTCGGAAACGATACACTCTCCAATCTTCCCGACCCGGATTCCAATCCCGAAGAGACACCCGGACTTGTGATGCTGGAGCTGAATCTGCGCCGGTTTGCCGATCAGGATATTTCCGATCCGGCACTTGCACAGCTTGACACGATTTTGTCCTCCTGGCAGAAACACGGAAATTCGATGATTCTGCGCTTTCTGTACGACTGGGACGGCAAAGCGAAAGAATCGGAACCGCAAAGCCTCGACCAGATTCTGCGCCACATGGATCAGACTGCTGCAATCGTAAACCGCTACACGGACAGTGTTTTTCTGATCCAGGGCATTTTTATCGGTAACTGCGGAGAGATGAATGGCTCCGACCATCTGTCCGATGAAGACTGCTCCATTCTGATGCAGCATCTGGCAGACGTGATCGATCCTTCGATTTTTCTGTCCGTCCGCACACCGGTACAGCGACGGAGGATTCTGAACTCAGCAGAACTGCCTTCCGCAGAAACTGCTTTTGACGGCTCACTTTCCTCCCGCCTCGGGCTTTTCAATGACGGAATGCTCGGAACAGCAAACGACACCGGCACATACGGAGATACGCCTGCCTCTGCGGATGCTTACCGCTCTGCCTGGGTGCGCGAGGATGAGCTGGACTTTCAGAACAGGCTCTGCAATTTCGTCCCAAACGGCGGCGAGGTGATTCTCGACAATCCCTTCAATGACTTTGACCATGCCCTTTCGGATCTCTCCCGGATGCATGTTTCTTATTTGAATTCGGAGCATGACCTGGTGGTTCTGGATAAATGGAAAAATTCGGTTTACCACGATGAAGTCTCTGTTTTTGACGGTATCTCCGGCTACGACTATATCGCGCGCCATATGGGTTACCGCTATGTGGCGCGTAACACCACCCTGCATCAGTCCCGGCTGAACATAGAACTTGAAAATGTCGGCTTTTCCGTCGGCTACCGCAGACTTAATCTGGAAATCACCCTGGTTTCCGATGACGGCAAGGTTTTCTCCTTCCCGCTTTCCGGGGATTCCAGATTCTGGCTCCCAAAAAATACCACAGAGCTTTCGGTTTCCCTTCCGTTCCGTGAGCTGGAAAAGGGAACTTATACGGTATATTTTCGGATGACCGATCCGTCACTTTGGCGGGAAATCCAGCCTGCCAACACGTTTTCCCATGATTCTTACGGATTCCGGCTCGGAACACTGAAGCTGGAAAAGCTGCTCTGATACGTGCCCAGAAACACACGCCCGCTTTCCGCATTCTGATTGGCGAACAGGAGCGGACGCCCATCCCGCCTGCGGTATAATGCCAGAAACATTTTTTTTGGTTCTGCCACCGCAGGCAGTTTGATTTGCCGGCAAAGTATGGTGGTATCTCCACTGTGCCAGGCTCTGGCATCGGTATGGATCCTGTATTTTTCCGGCTTTTTGTTCTCCTCTTCTATCTCCAGGAAACAGTCGGCTTCTTCCGTCAGCCCGGCAAATCCGTGGTTTTCCAGGGTAATCCGCATCAAGCTCATCTGACCGGAAGAATCTTCCCCCATTTTCCACATGCGATTCTCTTTTTCTGAAAGAATTTCCACATTTTCCACTACAAACCGGTAACCAAGACGTTTTCCCACAGCTTCGAAGCCGGATACACCGTTTATGGTTTCTTTTTTCCATTGTTCCAGCAGCTGCAGGTCATACGTACTGTTCAGATAGGAAATGTGCATCTTTTCCAGATCCCTGATTGCTTCCTCTGCCGAAACATTCTCTTCTCCGGCTGCACGCTGTACTGCCTCGCCGCCGCAAAAACGGCCGCGCATTGCCGTTCTCTGCCAGTCAAGTTCCGCCCCACGGCTCTGCGGCTCCTGCTCCGGTGTTTCCATCGCCAGAGTACCGTATGTACCAAGATCGGTTTCCGATCCGAACATCCCATCGTTATACAGAGTCAGATATTTTTTCTCTTCTTCTGTAAAGTTTCTTGCCAGCTCCCGCCACTGGGAGGGTCTGCGCACCGCAAGCGGACAGGCGCCTTCCAGCGCATCTTGCATAGTCCGAACCAGCGTCCGGAACCCGTCCGGTGTCAGATACCGGGATCCATGCATTTCTCCCCAGTTTCCGATCAGGATTCCCTGCACAACATAGATATCTTCCGAAAATTCCCGGATTGCCGCGCCAAGCTGCCGCATATGTTCCTGTACGGTTTTGATGCTGCCCGGCTCGCGTTCCAATCCTTTTCCTTCCAGATCATAGGCAAACCGAAGGATCATTCCCTTCTTTTGGTCCCGGAAAAATGCGAGAATTTTCCGCACCCACGCCATCGACTCCTGTGGGATCCTGCCGGTTCGAAATGCTCCGATCCCAATCCGCAGAAGTACAAGCTCTTCTTCCTTACAGGCAAGATACAGGGGTTCGTCTGTTTTTGCCGCATCAAACGTATACAAATGGTACCAGCCGCAGCCCGGATTCTGTACCGCACCTTTACACTCTGCAAAATCTGCCCGAGAGAACGCGGGATCACTCGCCGGTTCGCTCTGTGCTGTTTTCTGCTTTTTCAGAAAACGGTTCCATTTTTCTTTCCACATCTTTTCGCCCTGCTCCCGCATCCATCTTTAAAACCTTACACCGGAAAATCACGGCCAGTACGCTGTAGAACATCCGCGTCATATACCAGATGGGTTTCAGCCCGGAATGCATGCTTGTTCCCGAGGTCCGGATATGCATGACTGCCGGAATTTCAACCACTTTAAAATCAAGCAGCATCATCTGTGTGATCATGTTGGTATCCGGATATTTGTCATCAAAATGATTGTATTTTGAATAATAAAGCACTGCCTTGCGGCTGAGCCCCTGCAGTCCTGTCGTCGGATCTGCAATCCATCTTCCCGTCGCGATGTGCAGCATACGCCGGAATAGGCGGAATGCCAGCTTTTTTGCAAAGCCTACCGAAAACTCTGCGCTTCCATCCATAAAACGGGATCCCAGCACAATATCCGGTGTTCTTCCGTCTGTATCTTTTTCTTTCAGTTTTTCATAAATTTTTCGAATGTTGCATACATCATGCTGACCGTCCGCATCCATCTGGATCACGTACCGGTAGCCCCTGCGGATCGCATATTTATAGCCAAGCTGCAGACCGCTTCCGTAACCGAGATTGAAAACATGCGTTACTACCGCATAGCCGCGCTGTTTTACCATCCAGATTGTGTTATCGGAGGACGCATCGTTCATAACCAGTACATCTACCAGCTCCGCGATCTCCGGCTGTGCCAGCTGATCCATCACTTTTCCTATGTTTTTTTCTTCGTTGTATGCCGGAATAATCAGTAATACTTCTTTCTGCTCCATAGTTCCCGCCTCATTTCATCAGATCCAGCAGCCGCCAAATTTCCTCTGTCTGTCCGTTCCCTTTCTGTTTTGCTGCCGCCACAATCCGCTCTTTTTTTTCGGTATCATCGATCAGTTCTTCTATTTTCCGGGCAATGCCCTCCGGGGTCAGCAAGCAGAGCAGACCATCGACTCCATCCTCTATCTGCTCACGGTTTCCTGCACAGTCTGACGCAATCACGGCACAGCCAAGCGCCTGGGCCTCCTGAATGGCAATGCTTTTCCCCTCAAACCGTGTCGCATGTACATAGAGATCACACTGTGCATAGTAGGGAAACGGATTTTCCTTTATGCCAAGCAGAATAAAGTCCTTCTGCAGTCTGAGCTCTGCAATCTGTTTTTCAAGAGCCTTCCGTTCTGGACCTTCGCCCACAACATACCACCGCGCCTTGTATCCGGCATCTCTGATCTGTTTCATTGCCAGAATGGCGATATCATATGCTTTCTGGTGTGCCAGCCTTCCAACCGTTAAAATACGGACACCGTCATAAGAATCCGAAAAGCCACCCGGCTTTTTAGCCTCTCTCTCGATCCGCTCTCTGTCTATGATATTGTGAAAAACCTGCACTTTTTCTTCATACTCCGGGTAAAACTCCAGGAAATGGCGGCGTGTCTCCCCGGAAACCGTATAGATAACATCCATTTTCTCGTAGCAGTCGCGGTCCATTTCCCGTGTATATCCGGAATCGCCGTAAGCAATATGGACAAATGCAGCTTTTTTCTTTGCATTCACGTGATCCGCAACGTAATAAGCAGAGCCGCCTTCCAGATAAGCAACCGCAAGATCAAAGGTTTCATCCAACCGGTCTGCCCCGTCCGAAAGGACTCTCCAGAGCAGTTTATCCGGCTGAATTTTCCCCGCCTTCTTCATCACGCGCAGATTCTTCATCAGATACCTGATTTTTTCCATGGTGTGTCCGTGCCGGAACAATGCCATCACCGATGTCTGCAGCAGTTTTCGCCTTCCTGCACCGGAGAGTACGGAATCCTCACAGATCCTTTTGTTTTTTATATGAACTTCCGGCGGCACCCTTGAAATCATTTCCCCCTGTCCCAGCAGTACATACAGCGAAATTTCATATTTCTCTGTATCCAGATGGTTCAGAAGCTCCAGCAAAGCCGTTTCTGCTCCTGCACGGCCAAGCGTATTGATTACAAACAGTATTTTTTTCATAAGTCTCTTGCCTGCTTTCCTGTCAGACGTTCCAGCTCTTTTATGATTCTCTCATTCTCCTGGTTCAGCAGAGAAACCTGCATTGCCAGTTCCTGATTTTTCATCAGCAGAGAAGAAATCTGTATTGTCATCTGATACATGCCCCACACGACAAGGAACCCGGTAAGCAGCAGCACCGCCAGACTTCCCAGACTTAAGCGGCTGCTCCAGCCGGAGAACTTCGGAACCGCACCGCTTAAGATTGCCGCAAGGCCGAGCAGCTCCCAGGTAACCGCCAGATTTATCGTCAGTTTCTTTTTCGCATGCAGCACAAACGTCACTGCCATAATCCCAAGCCCTGCCAGGATCACACAAACCTTTATAATTGTCGCTGTACTCATCGTTTCATCTCATCCTTCTGTTTCTGCTCTTCTGCCCTCTGAAATACCAGACCGGATGGGCGCTTTCCTTTCCCGTGCCTGATCAGATTTCCGCGGCAGAAAACGTGCGCATCCATATTTTTTTCCACCCATCGCAGTCTCGCAAACGCCACGCTCCATCCTGCAAACGATCCTGCTATGACCCCAGCTCCATACCAGACGGCCGGCAGATGGGTAGCAATCAGGCTGCCGATCCAGGTAACAAGACAGAACACAATCGCCGTCAGGATTGCGCCGGTCAGGTCATCGAAATAATACAGAAAAATGATTTCCGCATACATAAGGAACAGAATAAAATATCCAACTGCAAGGGACGGATAAATTTTCATGGTCATGCCGGAAAAGCCTTCTTGCGGCAGGAAAATCACGCAAATCAGATATATCACAACGGAAATCATAAACTGAAGGCGTGCAAGCGTCATCAACTCACTGGAAAGCTGGCGGAACATACGCTTTTTTGCATTTTCGATATCGTCTCCCTTTCCGCCAATCACCGCCTCGGAATACAGCTTGTATTTCTCATGGAAACGCATTTCAACGCGCGCAATGAAAATAATCGATGCCGAGAGATTGGTAAACATGGCAAGGCAGGAAGCCATGTCATATGGCTGATTGCAGACAAAGCTCTTTACCAGCTCCATCCGCATATCGGTTGTCCAGAACACAAAGTTATGGATATACAGCCCCAGAATATACAGAAAATTCGAAAAAATCAGTTTCCAGTATTTTCTGAAATACTGCAGCACCGGCCGGTAGCGGTTACTGTTTTTGACAAAATACCGCCGGATCAGGGCGTTTTCCAGTGTTGCCGTCACAAAAAATCCAACCGTCAGGGAAAATAGCATGCTGCGCGTCGTCTCCCATTTCATGAGGAAATGCAGAATCAATGCCAGGACAAATGCAACCAGCATTCCAAAGAAGAAATACTGTGAAATCCTCTGATAATCCTTACAGATGGAAAGATAAATCATGGAATAGAAAACCAGCACCAGGCTGATATAGCCACAGAAACTGCAAAATACATACGCCGTTGACACCTTCCCGACAAAATGCTCCCACAGACAGAACGGAATGCCGACCAGACAGCTCAATCCGATATTCAGAAGCATTCCGATCTGATAGCACGGCAGGATGTCCTGATACCGTTCCTCGTAGATCACGTCGGACATATAACGGGACAGCACCGCATTAAACGGTGATGCCGTCAGTAACGCAAAAATAAAGATATAGAGAATCGTACAGGAAAACAGCTCACGCGTAGCATATCCGACACTGGAAAATTCGAGCAGCTCCTCCATTAAGATCAGATTGAAAATGACGACCATCATCGGCGCAATCGTTACAACGGTACTGTAGGAGAATCCAATCAAATTTGTCGTAATGGTATTTTTTTCAAAAATCCGATTCAGGCGAACGCCGATTCCTGCCATGCCATCTATCCCCTTTCCACCTTGCGGTGTTTATTTTATTTCTGTTTTTCCGGCAGCTTTACCGGTTCCTCCTGCCATTTCTGGCCCATCTGCTCCGCAAAATCGCGGTAAATCTCCCAGTATGTTTTCTGCATATATTCCACACGGTATTTCTGCATAACACGGCGGTATCCGGTTTCTCCCATTTCGAGGCGTTTTTTCTCACCGGCCGCCATATCCAGCATTGCCTGTGCGATTTCTTCTATATTCATGATATGCGTAACTATTCCGGCTGCGCCGAAATCATCGCTCTCACCGTAGATCAGACCATAGCAGTTTCCGACATCTGTCGCAATAACCGGCTTGTGTGCCGCATAGCTCTCCAGAATCGTCAGCGGCTGGCCTTCGCTGATGCTGGTCAAAATCGTCACATCCATTCTTCCCAGATAATCCCGGATATTGATTCTTCCGGTAAATACCACGTCCGGAACTTCCAGATCCGATACGAGCTGGAAGCATTCCTCGGCATACTCCCGGTCCTCCTCCCATGGTCCCATGATCCAGAGCTTCAGTCTTCTGTCGCGCTCTTTTGCAAAGGCAAATGCCTGGATCATCGTTTTCACATCCTTGATGGGTGTGACACGAAGAACTGCACCGATGTTCACCATTCCCGTATCCTCTTCGGTCTTTCCCGGGATATTCTGAAGATTTTCCACACGGATTCCATTCGGTGTGACCATCGTCTTTTCCACCGGACAGCCAAGCTCAACCTGCAGCTCCCGCGCGTGCTCAAACAGGGAGGTAATCAGAGTTCCCTCGTTGTACGCCAGCTTTGACATTTTCCGGAACTGGTCAATCCAGATATTTTTGTAGATTCCCGCAACCCACTTCGCTTTAATCAGCTCCTCCTCGCGTTCCCGGGTGTAAATACCGTGTTCCGAAATCAGGAGACGGCTTCCATAGAAATGCTTTGCCATGGCGCCAAGCACGCCGGCATAGCCGGTTGCAACGCAGTGATAAAGATCCGCCTTCGGGAGCTCGGTCTGCATTGTGAGAAACAGCGGCAGATAGATGGAGCGCATAGTCCATAAAAAGTCAGAGAAAACGATCTGGCTGTATTTCAGGTTGTAGCACTCTTTCACGGCATTCAGAAAATCCTCTCCCATCAGGAGCGCATTCAGGGAAACATCTTCTTTCCGGAACAGATCAAACAGGACATTCCACTCGATATCCTGATCAAGAAGCAGACTTCGAAGTGCCTGATACTGCTCTTTCTTCAGCCGATGTTTATGTCGTTTTTTACTTCCGCCCCAGTCCACATCGTCCAGATAGAGTTCATAGACGGCGGAGACATTTTGGGGCAGCTCATACGCATACTTTCCGCGCTGGGAACGGTTTGCCGCAATGGCGAGGATGATAAATTCTGTTTTTGGGAAAAGCTGGATCAGACTGTGTACCCAGCTGGAAACACCGCCTACCACAAAGGGATAGCAGCCCTCCGCTACCATACAGACTTTCATTCGTTTTTCACCCCCTCTTCATAGTAATACCGCCGGTCGGATGCACGAAGTGTAATCGTTACTTCACTCTTTTCCGCGCGGATCAGCCATGCAGAATCCTCCAGCTTTTCTGCCGTTCCGCCCGTGACCTTTTCAACGCTTTCATTGTGTGTCCGAATCACATAGTACGCAGTTTTCTCTGTTCCCGTGGTCTTTAAGGTGATGGTGTCGCCCTCTCTTTCGTCCTCGCAGCGTAAGTTCAGGAAGGTGCGGATTCTGGAATCGCAGGTGGAAACCGTGGTACCGTCAAATCCGGAAAATGGCTGCCAGTAGGTTCCGAGGTTGGAGGCAAATTCTTTGACGATTTTTTCCCAGCGGTCCTCCTCTGTTTTCGGATAAATCACTCTGCTTAAATCCAGCTCTACACTGGCATAGCCGAGCGCACTTTCAATACTCTTCATTTTCATCCAGGAACGATAGGTAAAACGTCCGGTATCTTCCGTGACAATTTTCTGCTGTGTCGTCTGTGCATCCAGGTAGCTGACCAGATCGCCAGCCGTATCTTTGCTCTTAACTACGGTGCGGACACTCCCAAGAGCAGACTGCTGTAAAGCTGTTTCCATCTCCTGTTCACTCAGGTTTCCACTGAAAAAGGAGGAAAAGTAAAAATCCGAAAGATTTTTCTGCATGAAGCTCTGATCTTCGTCTAATTTTTCCTTTACGGATGTTTCGGATTCTGTAAAACCGGAAAGTCCCATCTCGCCTTTTTCTTCGTTGAGCAGCTTCGCATAATAATGCAGCAGCTCGCCATCTGCTTCTGCCGGAGCATCATAATCCAGTTTTGGTGCCACCATACAGGTAAGACCGAAATGATTTTTTCTGTAGATTGCTGCAATCGACGGCCAGACAATATCGCGGTTAACACCTTTTGTTCCGTTTCCGTAAATCTCCTGCATTTTGTCCGTATTTTCCTCTGCAAGTGACGGAAAGTTCTGCACAACAAGATTCTGCGCATTTACAACCGGATAAATCAGATAATTTCTGGTTTCATACACCATTCCCGTCAGCAGTCCCAGCCCGGTTTCATCCCCCATATAATCTCCATTTACGGCAAATACACTGGCTGTCCCGAAATTTTTCCGCCAGATCACAACCGGATAATCCTGGGTTTTCAGCGTCTGATCCTCCGGAAAGCCTTTCATATAAGTTTTGGTTCCATCTCCAAGCTTAAACCATGGAAACGTAAGCTTAAGATCCTGCCTGTTTTCTTCTTCCTTATTTTCGGCCCGGTAAATATTTTCTCCGCCGAGCATCAGATTGTCATACAGATCCAACCCCGTTACGGTTGTAGAATCCTCTTTTACTTCTGCAATTCCAACCAGCTCCCGCAGCTTCTGATTTTTCCGGATCACAGACACCTCCGGGAGATTTGCAAACACAACATGGATCCCCTCATTCACACTGTTCTGCAGATCTACGACATCCTTTAAGGCGGTCCAGTCGATGCTTTCTGAATTCACTACAATCATCTCCGGCTGCTTTGCACCTTTCTTCTCCATTGCCTGCTCATATTTGCGCATGGATGGATAAACTGCAGCTTCGTACTTCATATACCGGCACCATTCACAGACAACCGCCCCCACAGAATGCTCCTCGGCTTCTCCGATATAGACGATCGTTCCCCGGCTTCCTGTTATGTTTTTCTCGCCGGATGCGTCTTCTGTTCCAAATGCGCCGCTGCCATCTTCCAGATCTTCTTTCTCTGCCGCATACGCATTTTTTTCATAGTGGTTCAGTTTTTCCTTTGCCAGATTCAGACCCTGAAACAAAAAGAGGATGATTGCCATAAGCATTGTGATCGCTGCAAAATTTCTGCGGGAAACCATTTTTTCTTCCTCCTTCTGTCATCAAGTCTTTTTTGTTGAAATTTCAGTTTTTTCAGCCCTGTCTGTCTCTTTGTTTTTTCCCGTCTTCTCTACTTTGGCATTGGATTGTTGTAGCCATAATCAATCGCAAGGTTGTATGGACTGTTAACGTTCTGCTGAAGGCAATAGCAGATAAAGCTGTCGGATTCATAGTAAACTTCCATTTCATTCGGGTAAAGCTCTTGGAACCTCTGTGCCCACTCATACATATGGCTCATCGTGATCCAGCGATTCTCTCCTGTGTAGGGATGAAGTCCACCGGTAAACGGAAGTGGCGTTTCCGCTCCCTTGGCTGTGACTTCTTCGTGTTTCGTACTTTCCCCATAATCAACTGGTATCTTTTCAATAAAAAAATACACGTATTTCGTTGGTATTATAATCTCCGGATTCTGCCCCAGATCTTTCAATTGATTTAATAAGGTAATGGTCTCATAGTGATATCCATAAAATTCTGTCATGCGAAGCTCATCATTCGCTGAACAGATTGTCCATGTAAAATCTTTATTTTCCCGCAAGATATTGGTAACGCATACCATGGCTCCGTTATCTTCCAGTGCTCCGACCTTTACCGGCTCTCTTATAAGACCCTGCGATAAAACGGCTGTTACAGCCGTCACAAGTGTCAGGAGGGAAGCAATCCCGCCAAGCCATCTTCGCTTCCACCGGCGTATCGCCAGATACACCACTGTATCTACGCCAAGCGCCCAGGCAAAGCAGATGGCATAGCACAGGAAAATGCCGCAGCGATTGGCATCCATCAGCGCCGGAAGATGCAGCAGCGATGCACACTGCAAAGAACACATGCATAGCAGATAAACAGCCGCAGACAAAACAGCTCCCGCAAAATCGTTTTCACGCAGCACTGCCAGGAGGATGCCAAGAAGCAGCAAAATTGCAATACTTCCCAGCGTAATTTCTGCGATATATGGTTTTACATTCATGACATTAACGCGGATGCTTTCCCGCACTGCCGATCCTTTTTCTTTGAGCCTCTCCGACAGCGGTTTCTGCTGCTTTTGTATTCTTTCTTCTGCCGCTTTTCGCAGCTCTTCTATCCGGGACTGGCTGAGCACAGAACCGGTTTCACCGTTCTTGGTTGTGTTGCCGCTGCTTTCTGCTTCGCCGGCCGTCAGACTGTCGGATACACCGTCCTGTGATAAAGTACCTGCTGTATCCGCATCCTCCTGCTTTTTATCACCGGTAATGACGTTCATTCCCCAGTACAGCGATCCCTGCAGCCCCTTTCCCATCGCAACGCCCGCCGCCATCGGCAGGACTGAGAGAAGGACGCTTAATATTCCCGTAATCAGGATTCTTCTGAAATAGTTCCACCGGAAAAAACGAAAGCAGAAGCCAACAGCAACGCCAATACAAAACAGGCCTGCAGCCATCGTACCGTAAAAATGAACGGTCAGCGTCAGCGAAAATCCAATCGCAAACTGTACCAGATACCAGCGGCAGTTTCCGTTCCGTTCTTTTGCAAATTCCTGAAAAAAACGGATCGCCATACAGACAGAGGTCAGGACAAAAATCATACTGAACTCCTGCGGCAGTGCACTTTCAAAACGGGCGTACGTACTCCGGTTGAAGATATCCATCACATAAAACAGTATCCCAAAATACGGCGTAAACCTTCCCCTGCACACCATTTTCAGCGCCGCGACCAGTGCCAGATACACAAAATACGTCTGCACTACGCCGAAAATCCGAAGCAGCACATAGGTAGGAATTCCAAATACCATATGAAGATAATAAATCACAATATGGAATCCATACGGATACACGCCCGCAACCCAGATATTATTCCGCTCAAGCTCATTGATCCAGTAATTGTGCACCGGAATATCACTTGCTTTGTAGCCGAACGTTTCCACCATATTCGGTCCATACACATACGTGATCGCTGCAATTGCCGCCAGCAGCACTGCTATTTCCGGCAGCGCATGCAGCCATTGCTTTCGTTTTCCCCGAAAACACCGCTCGTAAACGGTTCTCCGAAGCTGCGCCAGAGATGTCTTTTTGCCCCGCTCTCCATCAAGCAATCGTTCGATCCGCACCAGCAGGCTCTCCATTGCTCCCGGGATCTGTTTTTTTCTTTTCCAGATCCAGATAAAAAGGAATGGCCCTGCAGTTCCGAGGAGCAGCGTCACACGGCTGCTGATCCGAAGAAACTGCAGCAGATAAACGAGATAAATGATATAAAAATTCCCTGCGAAGAAATAAGCGATCAGTTGTTCTGCAACGGAAAACCGATGAAACCTCTTCCCAAGGATCCGCCATGGAAGAAACAGGGTTACGATGCCATAGGCAGCAAAAATTTCCAGAAATTGTAAAATTGTCAGCCATCTCATGGACATCTCTTCGTCCCTCCTTTCGCGGAAATGATTTTTCAAACACGCTCTAACTGAAAATGCGGATCAGCTCCAGCGTTTCATTATCGATAATAACGTCCGATTGTTTCAGTTCCTGCATCACCTGAAAAAACTTTTCTCTTTCACCCATGGTAAAATACAGCTTTAACTGACACGTATACGCCTCCAGTGTATTTCCATGCTGCTGTACCAGACGCCGGCACCATTTTTCAGTTTCCGGAAATTTTTTCAGTTCCAGAAGTCTGAGGCAGAGCCCCTCATACTGTTTTACGAAGATCCGCTCTCTGTTTTTCCGATACAGCGATTCTGTGGCCTCCTCCAGCATCTTGACGTACTTCGTCTGCTCCAGAGTTGTAAAGACTTTCTGGCTTAAAACTCTGTTCATATAGTCGAGCATCATCTTCTCGTAATCCGTCTCTTCTTCGCCTTCCTGCTGCATCCCGGTATACATTTTCTGTACCTGTGAGCGGAACTTGTTCAATTCATCGCAGAGCACCGATGCGGCGTAATGCGATGTCTCGGAATCCTCGCTGTTCAGTGCCATAGTAATCGATTCCAGCGATTTTTGCAGATCGCCGCGGATCACATTCAGCATCAGCATACGCAGATTCCGTTTATCGCTGACGGCAAGTGCTTCCTCGAGCGGTGCTATGTTGCGCTCCCGCTCCTCATCCGCCTTCAGATGTGTCCGCACACGTTCCTTACCAAACACAACATCCTCCAGATCGACTGCCTGACGGAATACGGTTTTGAAAAGAAGATAACTGCACAGAAAAAACGCCGGACCGACGACCGGGCAGAGCACCATGACGATAAAACGGATCAAAAAGGCTCTCCGGTTATCGTATTGCACCTCTTCTCCCTGCTCTTGTTTCAAATCACACGCCGGAACATAAACCAGAGCTCCGATCAGCAGATAGATCAGGGCGATCAGGGCATTGACGATCCACAGAACCACAAAAGTCAGGGTTTCATGGCTCATCACGCTGCCACCTCCCTGTTCACAAGGATACTTTTCAGACCCTCTTCCCCGAAGCGTAAGATCACACCTTTCGCATTTTCTTCATCGGTATTGGAAAGCAATACATGCAGCCCGCCATCCAGGATCCCGATATAATCCGTCTGACGCAGCTTCTGTTCCAGAATCTCACCTGCTTTTTTATAATCTTCGCTGCTGCACACAATCCGAACCAGTGAGCATTCTGTCAGACCGTTTCGCTTTGCCTCGAAAAATGCCGCTACCAGCTGCGTAAAGGCATCCTTTTCGAGAATTTTGCTGTTTTCCAGATACCTGTGTTCGTGCAGCGCTTCCAGATAGCGGTTTGCCCGCACCACTGCATTCTGGATCAGATAGCTGATGACCGCCAGACGGTTGGATTCCGCAAGATTCATGCGGTCCCACGGAAGTCCCCACAGCATCAGGATGATCTGCATCTCATCTTCTGCATAAATAGCCTGCGCCATCAGCGGATAGCGCTCATCCATCGTTTTGTTGATGTAAACGCGATGCTCTTTGAGGTCTTCATACATTGCCTCCATCTCAGGATAGCGGATGGAATTTCCCATTTTCCGCGCTGTCGGTGATGTGAACGAAAAGAGACGCGCATAGACGCGGTTGGCGACGGTATAAATTGCCACATCCTCTGTATTCATCAGCTTCGAAATCGTCTGCGCCGCATAGAAAAGCACCTCATAGGCGCCGTAGCGTTCCAGCGACGATGTGATTTCATAGATTTTTCCAAGACTGTCCTTCTGGTTGACAAGCTGCAGCTCAAAAAGCTGTTTCATGCGCACGTTGCTGTCATTGATCTCCGTCATATCGCCAAGCTGTCCGCGCAGATACCCGATCTCCTCTTCATCATCCTTTTTAATCTGGAGAATCTGATCCCGCATATAACCGACAACCATTCCCAGGATAAAAAGCTGTGCCATCCAGATGTAGGTACTGTAGTCCATCAGCACCTCCAGTCCGCTCTGATGGTACATCTGGCGGAAACAGTAGCCCACAGTCGCCAGCAGGGCCGAGAAAATCGCCTGCTGCTGACCATATACGATGGCAAACAGCAACACATAGAGAAGGTACGCATCCAGCTTTGAAAAATACTGGCTGCCGACTACACGGTTGTTGATCATAAAAAATGGGATAAAACAAATCAGATTTTCGATGTACGGAACCAGCATACGGAAAATCCGGCACAACAGACTCCATACCCGGTTTCCCCAACCCGCCCCCGCATCATCACGCTGCAGAAATGAGCTGCTGTGTTTTTGCATATATGTGACAACGGCTTTCACGCCCTTCTCATATGGGACAAAAATCCTTCCGTCAAACTCTTCCTGATACCGGCTGCCATCCAGCACAAGACGGAAACCTTCACCGACTGTATCGTCACGGATCTCCACGCCGTCTGCGTTCTGCCGGATCAGCTCCGCCAGATCCATCTGTGTGATCGCTTCACCGGATGTGATATGGTACAGTGGATATTTGGGACTCTCCTCCATCATTGCGCGATAGGCAAACGCAACGGCATCATCCTGGTAAATCATGGAAAAAACAGTTCTGCTGTTGGCTGCGATCTGATTCGTCTTTAGCATTTCCAGTGTCATCCAAAAACACGGATTTCTGTCTGTTTTTCCTTTTCGCGGAATGCCGTACATATGGTCAAAACGAAGAATCCGCGTGTCCATCCCTCTGGTATCACGGTAGCTTCTGCAGATGTTTTCTCCCTGCAGAAGCGCCATTGCCTGAAAGCTTTTCGCGGATGCCGGTTCCGTTTCGTGGATATCACTGCTGTAGGAACGGCCATAAACTGCTTCGGACGACAAATAAATAAACCGGCCATCCTGCTTAAATGCATACGCCGACAGAATATTGGTCAGATCCGCCGTATAGCGGACAGACTCTTTTCTCGCATCACTCCAGTCATAATTTGTATCATAGGCGCCGAGAAAAAGCACGAGATCCGGATTGACATTCGAGAATATTTCCTGCACACTCACACTGTCATAAGGAAAATCGTAGCGTTCAAAGACACGGCGGTATTTTCCTCTTCTGTCCCGTTTTCCCGTTAACAGATACGTCTTATGTCCTTCTTTTTCCATCTTGGTAATCAGATCATCCATCAGTCTGCTCTCGCCACCGACCAAAAATATTATCATATACTATCCTCTTCGTTTTTGCAGATTACGAAAATGATTTTTCGTTTTTCAGGCACACTCCAGAACCCCACAATTTTGCAATGTCTGCAGCACGGCGTTTACATCCTCCTGCACGTCCTCCGCCGGCACATCATAAGCTTCTCCAAGCCGTCTGGCAATCTCCTCCTCAGACGCGGCATCACCTGTCTGTTCATAAATAAAAGCCGCAGTTTCACTTAGGGTAAGTACCCGATTCATTTTTTCTGTCGTTGTCCCATAAGGAATCAGAATATATTCATCTGCGAGTTGTCTGAGTACAAACTCACCTTTTCTGGTCATCTTTCTCTCCATTCACTTACGTTTTTCTTCCCGATGGTGGGAAAAGCCATCATTCCAGAACATTTCAAAATGACTATACCCTACACTTGTCTGAGTGTTTGATACAGCTGTTTATGAAATGCTGTACTAACAGATTTATTATAGCCCCAACTTATTTCATTGTAAACTTTATTTTATTTTTTATCGTTATCTGTAATATTTTTTTATTTTATCGCTCAAATTTCGGCATTTTTGTGGTATACTGAACCATATCTCTCTTTTCACAAAAAATCTTCAAAGGAGTCTCTCATGCAGCCGCTTGATACCGTTTATCTACAGATTCTGAAAAATTTATGCACCGATTCGTCTGAACCGATCCCACTCGATGGGGTGGATACCGCTGCTTTGTACCGTCTGGCAGAAAAACATTGTTCACTTCCTTTTCTTCTGCCTTATTTTGAACAGCAGCCATCGTTTTCCGGGATAAAACAGCAGACAAAACAGATGCTGCTCTCCTATTATCAGCTGGAACATTTCACACGCCTTACTTTTTCGCTCCTCCTTGCAGAGAAGATTCCCTGTTTCCTCTTAAAGGGTATGAGCCTCGCCGCCAATTATCCTGTTCCCGAATACCGAAAATTGGGAGATCTGGATCTTTATATTCTCGAAAAAGAGGCTTTTTCCCGTGCCTGTCGTATTCTCGAGACGAATGGATACACAGAGGAGCCAGAAGACAGTGATCATCATGTTACCTACCGCTTTACCTTTCCGGAAACCGGCCGTTCCTTTACCCTGGAACTCCATTACCGTATCGTTGGCATCTATCAGTTTGCCCGTGCCAACGAGCTGATAGATGAGATCTTCTCCCCGGATCATCTGAAGCCGTCTTTCGTGGAACTTTACGGTCAGACCTACCCTGTTCTTCCGCCCACGGAAAATGTATTTTATATGCTGCACCATATGCTCAAACACTATCTCTACAGTGGTTTCGGCAGCCGTCTGCTCTGCGATTTTACCTTGTATCTGAAGCAGTATGCATCTGAGATTGATTTTGAGAAAATCCACTCCTGGTGCCGGGAATCAAAAATTTTTCATCTTTATGAGCTGATTCTCGGATCCTGCCATCTTTATTTCGGTCTTTCCGCTTCGATTGACCCGCAGATCCGTTCTTCTGCCGCTGACTGTGCTGCCTTTCTGGAACAAATTCTCGCAGACGGCGACTTTGGCAGTGACACGGAGCGGAAAATCGTAAGCCGCGGCTCTTACCGGCACGCCGGTGTCCGTGCCTGGTTCCACGAAGGGCATGTTCAGATGAAGCTTCGATTTTCCAAGCTTCATAAATGTGTGTTGCTCTGGCCGGTATTTTGGGGAATCACTTTTTTCTGTTTTCTCTCCAATACCTACCGCGTCCGCCATACAACACTGCGTCAGACATTAGCAGACTTCCGCGCCGATAACCAGAAAACCAAGCTGTTGAAAATTTTTGAAAATAACGATGTCCCGTAACTGGAAATCCAACAACATTTCCTGTAAAACTCCATAAGGATGGTCTGCACTTTTTGACTATCCGGTAGTATTTGTTTCAGAGTAAAAAAAGAGTAAGTGAACGTCTCCCCTTGTTCACTTACTCTTTTTTCTATACCGTCGATTCCATCTCATTTTTCATGACTTTGAACCGATCACAATCTATGGAAATGCATGCTCCCTCCGCCTATCCCCTTGCAAAGGTTCCACGCCTGTTTTTAATAAAAATGCTGATATCCGATCTGAATTCCGCTGCCGTAGCCGCTGTTGAAATACAGGCATCCGCCAACCGGGCTCTCGCCGGAAAGTGCTGCCTGTGCAGCTGCATAACAGTCACTTCTTGCTCCGCGGGAAAGCACGCTCTGGAATGTTCCGGTCGCAACCGGTGTAAACTGTCCACCCTGATAAATAACGCCGGAAATGCTGTTCGGAAAGGAACCGCTGTTGACACGGTTTACTACAACCGCTCCGACTGCCACCATTCCTGTGTAGCTCTCGCCGCCTGCCTCGCACTCGATCAGTGCTGCAAGCATTGCCACATCATTGCTGTCTGCGGAAATTACCGATGCACTGCCTGCTGTGGAGGCTGCTGCTGCGCTGCTTGCCGCACAGGCCTGTGATGCCTGGTATTCCTCCATGGAAACAGCACCTTTTAACTCCTCTGAAAGTGTCACATAGTCTCCATGAACGTATGCGCTGCTTCCGCTGTACTGGATCTGATACCAGTCAGCCTCTTCGCCGAATATGCTGACTTCACCATTCTGTGTCAGTGTTCCAACCTGCGCGGAATCTGTGGATGCTGCCTCACGGACACGAAGGCTGTCCGCCTGAACAACTCCGGTGATACCGCACATATTGCGGTAATGTGCTTTTGCCTCTTCCCCAAATACCAGATATTCATTCTTTATGTAGCCTTCTACACCATTGGAAGAGATCTTGCTCCACTCGTCTCCTTTTTCTGTTACAGTAACCGCATAGCCCGGCATCAGAACTCCGACGATCTCGGAATCTGCGTTTGCCTCGCTGCGGATGTTGACATATCCTTCTACGTTTGCTGCAGCCATTGTGCTCCAGTCTGTTTTATTTAAAATGGTTTCTTCCTTTGTCTCTGCTTTTACGGGTGCAGCCATGATGACAGTCAGTGTGAGCACGCTCCCCAGGATGCCCGGCACATAACTTTTTTTGAATGTCATACTTACCTCCTGAACAATTATTACGTTTTTGTTACATCTTGTTACAAACCGATTCTACCAGTGTTACATCTTTTTGTCAACTAGAATATTTCGACAACATTCCTGTCTTTTCCCATCGTTTTTTTCATAGAACCCACAATTTTTCACCACTTTTCCGCTTTTTTGACGAATTGGATCGGTTTTTATTCCCACTTTTTCTTCTGCATGCGGCCTGCCTGGAATACTTTTCCGTGTCTTGTTTCCTTCTTTTTATTTTGCTTTTGTTTCACATTCTACCCTTTCTGCCCTCTTTTTCCGCAAATATTTTTTAAGAAATTGTGACAGTTCTTTTTCTATTTTTCGACATGCATTACAAACCTTTTCCACTTTTGACGCATTTTCAAATTTTCTTTTAACTTTTTATTTTTACATGATATTTCTTTCTACATATGGTATAATCTTTAAAAAGAAAGAAAATTTATATTTTATCAATTATTTTTCTTTCAATTTATACGTGAAACTTACCGCAGGAAAATAAAACAGACCGACATTAGAAACCGATCAGGTGAAAGGAGGATGTCATATGTTACACAGCACACAGACAACGAAAAAACACACAGGAAATTTGATTCTGAGATTCGGAATGGCAGGCCTCCTGGCGGCCGGATTATTTTTTTCCGCTCCGTATTCGGCAGCAGCCGAGACAGTTCCAAGTGCAGAAAATACAGACGCCGGTGAAATTACCATTCACTTCACCCATTACGATGCACAGGACCTGGAATTCTATCTGAACACCGATCAGGCGGCTCTTGCTTTTACCGATGCTGCCCTGACATTTCAGGATTCCACAATGGATGCGCCGGTCACCATGTCATATCTTTCCGATGATGGTTCCTATGTCCTGTATCAGAACAGCGAACCGGTCGAGGAAGTAAACGGAACGTTCTCCGTATCGATGGTTACGGAACCTGGCTACACACTGGATATGGATCAGATTTCCTTCTATGTTAATGGACAGGCCGTTTCCAATGGCGGTTCCGTTGTGATTACGGATTCTTCGGCGGCGATGACTTCTCTTGTTTACTGTACCGCAATCCCGGAAACACCGGCAACTGACCCGGAGCCATCTCTTCCAGAAGAGCCATCTGCACCGGAAGTTCCGGAAGAACCGGCCGCTCCAGAACCATCCGTTCCGGAACAGCCATCCGCACCGGCAGAAACCCCGACCGTGGTACAGCCATCTGCTTCGGAACAGCCGGCACAGGAAAATATTCTTCTGGAAACCGCAGCTCCTGCATCCAAAACCGCACCGGAACAGGTTCCTGCATCCGAACCGATCTCAGCAGAACCGATTGCCAGCGCAGTTGTTACAGAAGACGAAGAAGTTGATCTTTCCACCATCCACCCGGAAGTTACCGCATCCGCTGTTACTTCTTCCAGCCAGCTTCCAGCTGCAACGCAGATTGTACCATCTGGCAGAACAACAGACCCGGATGCACAGATTCTTACTTCGGAAACTGCAGCTCTTGAAAATGCCGCACAGGCCGAGAATACACAGACTGCACACACAGGAATCGGCTCCTGGTTCCATCAGCGAACAAATCAGATCCTCGCAGTCATGATTGCTGTGATCCTGCTTCTGATCCTGATCGAATCACTTCTGGCACTAAAGGATTCCATGAATCAGGAAAGATCGCATCGCTTCTATTAAAAATAAGGTCCATAATAAAAAATAAGCATACAAAAAGAAGGAACGTATCTCATGAAACATGGGATACGTTCCTTCTCTTATATTATTTTTTATCCTCTTTTTTTCGCAGCCGCTTTCTGAATCTCACAGAAATCGTGCAGCGCCTGACGGCCGATTTTTACGATTTTACGGATGTTGATGGAATTTGTTCCGCCCTGACGCGGCTTGAAGCTGATCGGGATGAAACGGATTTTCCGGTGAAAATACGCTCCGAAGGCAGTCATCAGTGCGTTCGGCAGATTGTAGTTTTCCGGCATCAGCGGCAGATACTCGGCCACGTAGTCTGTTTTCATCAGACGGAACGGGGCATTTGCATCCGGCACGGATACGTGGAAATAGGTCCAGAGCACCGCGCACAGCACTTTTTCCACGACAGCGCGGGAAAAGCCGTCGCCGCGGCTTGTGCGGTTTCCGAAAATGGCGTCGTAGCCCTCGCGGATCTGCCAGAACTTTTCGAACTCCTCCGGATCGGTCTGACCGTCGGAATCGGTCTGGAAGATATAGTCCGCACCGTTTTCAAGTGCATAGCGGTAGCCGTACAGAACGGTGGAACCGTGGCCGCCGTTTGGCTTCGTCAGCACGGTGAGCAACGGGTGGGTTTCGCACTCTGCTGAAGCAATTTCATACGTATCGTCGCGGCTTCCGTCGTTGATGATCACAAGACGGGACGCACCGCCGCCGTTATGCTTCTCCACGACGGGACACCATTCCTCGATCGTTCTTTTGATATTTTCCGACTCATTATAGGCTGGTATTACAATATATAAGGTATCCATTGGTATTCTCCTTGCATTTCCTTCCATCCATTATACAGGATTTCTTTTCATTGCGAAAGATGCACTCATGGAGAAAATTTCCCAGTACCGTTCGTTTGTTATTCTTCCCACAGTTTCTGCGGATAACGGCCCTCGTCTTTTAATTTCTGCAGTGCTGCCATGACATTTTCTTTGTCTTCTTTGTACGTTACGCCGTACCAGTTATCATAGGAGCGGAGTACGGTGACTTCCGCTTTTTTCTCCTGCAGCAGTTCATCGACAACGAACGGCAGGAAGTATTCGCCTTTTAACGGGTTGGTTTTGTATACATTCTCGAGGAACGGCAGGAAGCGGCGTTTCAGCTCGATCAGAATGCTCGGTGTGAAGCCCCAGAGGTTCATGGAAACGACGGTTCCCTGCGGCAATCCGGTCCAGGTTGCGCCGTCATCCTCGGTGTATTCGGCCTGTCCGCCGTGGTTTTCGATTCTTGTGCGCTCATGAATGCCGACAAGGTGATTCTGATCGTCTGCGGTGCAGATGCCGCGGGCTACGTGGCCATTGTCGGTCAGGGTTTTGTACAGGTCGTAGGCAACCATCGCGTACTGATAGGTCGCGCCGTCCTGCTCGGTTGTCAGCTGGCGGTAGATCTCCTCGAATGCCGTTCTTCCATAATAATCATCGGAATTGATGACGGCGAACGGTGCGCCGTCGATGGCTTCTGCCGCACAGAGAATCGCATGACCGGTTCCCCACGGTTTGACGCGGCCTTCCGGCACTTCGTAGCCTTTCGGGAGAACGTCGAGTTCCTGGTAAACATACTCTACATCCATGTATTTCTCAATTCGCTTGCCGATGCCCTCGCGGAATGCCTCGTCGATGGCTTTTTTGATGATAAAGATGACTTTCTCAAAGCCTGCCTGTTTTGCATCATAAATGGAAAAGTCGATAATCATATTTCCGTACGGGTCAACCGGATCAATCTGTTTTAATCCGCCGTAACGGCTTCCCATTCCTGCTGCCATGATGACTAATACTGGTTTTTTGCTCATGATCTTCTCTCCTTTTTATTCTCCAAAATAAACTTTTAATCTCTCCGCAAAGTCTGCCGGGATTTCTCTTTCAAATGGAAATGGTTCTGCATCCGCCAGATACTCGGCGATTTCGCCCAGGACACCGGCGCTCCGGTTCAGTGACCAGGCGGAGATCCAGTCGATCGTATCGTGGCAGGTGTGCATGCCGAAACCATCGCGGTTCAGCGTCATCGCCGGGATGCCCTTCCATGCGAAGGTGTTGGAATCGCTGCTCCAGATGTTGTTGATGAGCGATACGCCTTTGTCCGCCTGTTTTAAGTGCTCCATGATCGCGTCGCATGCCTCTTTCGTTGCTGCCACGCCAAGCACGGTTCCGCCGATGGCCTGTCCGGCGAGGTCGACGTTCATGTTGAAGCGGTGCTGCGCCAGCTCGGCTTCGTGCGCTTTCACATATGCCCGGCTTCCGCAGAGACCCAGCTCCTCCGCGCCGAACCAGATGCATTCCAGTGTCCGTTTCGGGCGGTTTTCGGCGAAGTAGTGTGCCAGCTCCATGATGATCGCTGCGCCCGCCATGTTGTCGTATGCACCAGGTCCCTGCGGAACGGAATCGTAATGAGCCGTCAGCGTCAGGATTTCCTCTGGCTGCTCGGTTCCCGTGATGCGCAGGATGATATTTTTCGACGTTCTCCTGATTTTTTTCTGCTGTAAAACGAGGCGTGCACGGCTCGCTCCCCGTTCTACCAGTTCCATCGCATCAAGATAATGAATGACGGCGCACGGCAGTTTCGGATTTTTTACGCCGCGCAGGGTGCGGTAGTCCGGCAGACGGTCCTCGTCTTTGTCCAGCGGCGTTCCGGTCAGGATCAGAAATCCGACGGCTCCTGCTTTTTCCAGTTTTTCATAGTTTTCTGCATTGGCACCGCCGTTGATCAGGACGATTTTCCCTTCTGCATGGGAAAGGCTGACCGGGTCGCCGTTTTCTACGTAGAGGAATGGTGCCTCCACGCCTTCCGGAGCGGTATTGGCTGCCGCGAAGCAGCCGCGGACGGTGTATGTTTTCTCATATGGCTCTGTGACCGTAAAGACAGCTTCGTCAACCTGCCATGTCTCAATCTCGAACGGCTCGCGGCGGATCTGCAATTCGCCCTGCCCCCATTTTTCTGCGATTTCAGAAAGTTCTTTTTCGATCCGGCAGGCTGCTTTTTCTTCGCCTTTCGTTCCGGCTTCGCGGATGTAGTTAAACTGGCTGACGAACGCATACTGCCGCTGGCCGCTGATGGTATTTGCTTTCATAATAATGTTATGTCCTTTTCTTTTCTTTTTTTATTTTCTTAAAGTTCTTCCAGTACCGCTCTCGCGCTGCGCACGGCTTTAACATCGGTGCGGTAGAGGGTGTATTCGCTTAAGGATGGAAGTCCCATGTTCACATTTTCTTTCCGATACTGCATCGGGCTCGCCAGTTCGATTTTTCCGGACATGTGGTAGGCGGTCACGCCGGTTTTCAGATACAGCTCGCGGATCGCATCCGCGCAAATACCGCCGCCCGCCTGAATACGGATGCGTCCCGCCGCCTGGCGCTGCAGTTCGGCGAGAAGCTCTGCTCCTTTTACCGCACTGTTCTGCTGACCGGAGGTGAGAATGGTGTTCATACCAAGCGATACCGCCTGCTCAAGCGCTTCTTTGGGATCGCGGCAGACATCAAACGCGCGGTGCAGCGTCACGGACATGCCGTCGGCTGCCTCCATCAGCTGTTCCATTGCCGCCATATTCATCGTTCCATCCTCTTTCAGTACACCGACCACAACGCCCTCTGCACCAAGTTCGCGGTACATCGCGACTTCCTCGCGGATTTCTTCTAATTCATATGGGGTGTAGCAGAAATCCCCGAACCGCGGGCGGATCAATGCATGAATCGGAATGGTTGTCTGTCTGCGGATCACCTCAAACAGCTTCGGACTCGGCGTTGTTCCGCCGATCACCAGATTTTGACACAGCTCCAGCCGGCTTGCCCCGCCTTTTGCCGCCGCAAGCGCCGACTCCGCCGAGTCCACGCAGACTTCCAGGATATAATCGTTCATAAAATTCCCTCTGTTTTCGTAATTTTCTTTCTCTATCATACCCTATTTGAGGCAATTAGGAAAGAGCTTCTTTGTTTCACTTTCGTTCACTTCTGCTTCTGATGCAGATATTTTTCTCTCGTTGCCATGCCGCCGCGAATGTGGCGTTCAGACTTGTTCACATCCAGAATTTTCCTCGCCTCTGCCGCCAGACCCGGATTCACCTGTACCAGACGTGATGTCAGATCCTTATGCACGGTACTTTTGCTCACTCCGAATTTTTTCGCCGTCTGCCGTACGGTCGCTTTCGTCTCAATCATGTAAATTGCTGTCTCCACAGCACGCTCTTCGATATAGTCCCTCACAAAAAGCCTCCGAAGACGCTGTTTTTACAGTGTATTCGGAGGCTTTGATGGGTATGTCTTCTATTTTATTATTTGTAATATACCCATACCGCTTTTGTCTGTTCCAGCACCTGATCGATATCCCAGGTTTTTTCGGAATTTTTTCTGCTGTTTGGGTCGTTGATTTTCAGTCTGCCATTCTGCAATCCGGTAAGAACGATAAAATGACCGTTGCTGGTAAACTCCCCGGGTCCCATCAGGGCAATGATGGGGTTTCCGGCCTGCAGGTTGTTTTCCACCCGTTCCCGTTCCACAGGGATTTCTTTGCTGGAAAGGCCGATCTGCCGGGCTCCTTCCAGCATCAGAGACCAGGCGGTTCCGCTGCCGTCTACGGCATAGCCGTTCTGTGAGGCAAAATCGGCGACCCAGCGCGGATTTTTTGTGATATCGCCGGTCATGAAAATGGCAACCATGGAAAGTGCTGTCGGTCCGCAGCCGCTTAATCCCATCACTTCACCGGCATATCGGTGATAGCCCCATCTCTGATCCCACTGCAAGAGAAGCGGAACCTCCGATGCGGATGACAGGTCGCTCAGGTCAATCTCCGGCTCCTCCTCTTTTTTCAACGGATATTCTTCGACGAACGTCTCCGTCTCATTGTTTCTCTCGTAAAGCGACAACAGCTCCTCCGGGTACTGATCCATTGAAATGCCGTTTGCTTTCGCATACCGTTGGATCGGATTCTGCCGGAAGCGCCGCACACCGCCCAAAAACAGAAGACAGCCGAACAGCAATAGCAGCCCGCGGATCCGCCATACCTTTCTTTTTCGTCTCCGTGCTCTTTCTCTTCTTTGTATTATCCTTCTTTGTGTCATTCTTTTTTGTTCTGCTGTCTCTTGCCATTCCAGTGTATTGTCTTCACGGATCATGAAAAATCCCCCTCCCGATCTTATGGTGTACTCCCAAAATCTTTCTGTGCCTGATTTTGTGAGCTGATTGAGAGTACATTCTTCCTTTTCATCATAACAAATTTCCGATTTTTCTTTTTGTATATTTTCCGAAGAAAAACTACTTTTTTTCCGTCTGCTTTCTTAAGATTTTTTGTATCTGTGCAAAGCCATGCGAAACGGAAGCAAAACCGCAAGCAGGAAAAAGATGGCAAATTCCGGAAATATCATTGAGAAAAAAGTTCAAAAATGGTAAAATAGGAAAAACAACATCTTTAAGCGGAGGATAAAACAAAATGAAAAAACTGAAAGTAAAAAAAGGCAGCACCTGTATGGCTTGTCTTGCCTGTGTGGGAGCATGTTCTGAGGCATTTTATAAGGTATTTGATCCGGACAAGGCATGTCTGCAGATCGTAGAGAAAAAGGCTGTTCGCCCGATCGCCTGTCCGCAGTGCGGTAAATGTGCCGAGGCCTGTCCGGAAGGCGCCATCACCCAGAACCCGAAGGGCGTTTACATGATCAACAAGAAAAAATGTACGGGATGCGGAGCCTGTGCGAAGGCCTGTCCATTTGGCCTGATCGTAAAAACCGAGGGAAATCCGGCTTCCAAATGTATCGCCTGCGGTATCTGCGCGAAAGCCTGCCCGATGGATGTACTGGAAGTTGTGGACGAATAATGATCCGAACTCTTAGATACCGCCAGGATCTCATGTAAGCACAGATCCTGACTCATTGCTCACATAAACATAAAAATGCACTGTGGAACGTCGTCGGACAATTCCACAGTGCATTTTTCTGTTAAACGAAAAACAATTGATTCCCGCTCGCCGCCTGGCAGAATGATCGATGCCCGTTTCCGCAGACAGCATTCCGACAAAAAGGGACAAAATTTACAATTTTACTCCCGCGCCAGCAGAACCATCGATTTTGCCGGAAGCATCATGCTTTCTTTCATCTCTGCTCCATCCTCTGCACAGCGTTTTCCATCGCAGAGCAGTTTCCAGTTTCCTTCCGGGAGTTTCTGCAAAGCTTCTTTTTCCCATGGATTGTAGAAGACGCAGACTGCGCGGCCATCCGGGTATTCCAGTTCGTAACCTGCGATCTGGTTTTCACGGAAAAATGTCTTTTTACAGTCCGGCTCGCACGTTCCGTATGCCTGAAATTTTCGGCGCAGAGCGAGAAGACCACGGTAATAGTCCACCAGCTCTTCCTGCTCTAAGGCGCGTGTCCAGTCAATTTTGTTGAGCTGCCACGACGATTTGAAGCTGTTTCCTTCGCCATGCTTCGTGCGCGCAAATTCCTCACCCGCCTGAAAAAACGGCATTCCCTTGCAGGTCATCACAATGCCCGCCGCCAGACGGTTCATCGAAAGCGTCCGCTCATCCATCTTGTCAAAATCCGGCTCCGCATCCTCCTTCCGCTTCGGATCGGACAGTTTTAATTTATCCCACAGTGTATAATTATCATGTGCCGACACATACGGAATCAGCTGGCTCGCATTGCGCGGCTCGTAGGCTCCTTTTCCGTCCAGCCAGCCGTCTGTCGCGGAAAGTATTCCTGCGGAAAGACGCTCTTTTCCATTGACATAGCCTCCCTCTGCGGCAATGAAAACACTTCCCTTGATGGAATCTCTCGTATCGTCACAGAACATGGAAATGCCATCCATCAGCTTTCCGATATTCTGTTTATCCGAAGGGAAATATCCCTCCTGCATTGCGCTTGCCGCTGCTTTCCACGGTTCACCGTAAACCAGAATCTCCTCGCCGCGCGGCATCCGGTTCAGAGCTGTGCGGATCGCATTCATGGTCTCCGTGTCATGCAGTGCCATCAGATCGAAGCGGAAACCGTCGATATGATATTCCTTCGCCCAGTAACAAACCGAGTGAACCATAAAGCGGCGGAACATCTCCCGCTCACTTGCCGTCTCGTTTCCACAGTCGGAGCCATTGGAAATCGTGCCGTCCTCCCATTCACGATAATAATAGTAAGGAACTGTTTTCTGAAACGGCGAATCGAGATTGTACGTATGATTGTATACCACATCCATAATCACACCGATGCCGGCCTTATGCAGCGCCTGAACCATTTCCTTCATTTCCCGGATACGTACCTCCCCGTGGAACGGATCGGTTGCATAGGATCCCTCCGGCACATTGTACTGCACCGGGTCATATCCCCAGTTAAACGCTTCCGCATCATCTTCCGGCACACTGCCAAAATCGAAAACAGGAAGCAGATGCACATGAGAAATGCCAAGCGATTTCAGGTAATCGAACCCCGTCGCATGAATCCCGTCGCCGTTCAGCGTCGTGCCTTCTTCCGTAAACGCCAGAAACTTTCCACGGTGTTTATCCGAAATACCGCAATGCGGATCACTCGAAAAATCTTTCACATGAAGCTCATACACACAACGATCCTCCGGCCGGATTTCCGGCCTTTCATCCTGCTCCCAGCCTGCCGGGTCCGTCTCTGCAAGATTCACCACCATGCTCCGCTCCGAATCAATACCGGAAGCCACGCCGTACGGATCTGTCGTATCAAAGACACCATCCGAGTGCAGGATATGATACGTATAATACGTTCCATACCAGGCTCCCTGCATTGCACAGCTCCAGACACCCTTTTCGCCGCGTGTCATCGCAAGCGAAGCTATTTTTCGGTCCCCGTTCTCCCGGCTGCTGCCGCGGGAAAACAGCTCCAGCGAAACCTCCATCGCTGTCGGCGCCCAGAGCTTCCATTCTGTCACAAACTGTTCATCCTTTTTCGGCATCTGCCAGTTTTCATCGCATTCCCCGCTCTTTTTTACCGAAACACCGAGGTCATCCCCTTCATACGTAAAGTTTTCCACAAATTCTTCCGATTCAAAAAAACTTTTCCACTCCGCCGGCGTTCTTTTCACCACCGCATTCATCTTCTTTCCCTCCATTTCTTTGTAAACTCGCAGAATCTCTCCGACACTCCACGCCTGCGCATAGCAGCCCTTCGACATCACCGGCGCCGCACCATCATAAATCTCCGCCAGATGAAACAGGCATCCTTCCTGCATCCAGCTCGCAAGACGGTCCAGTCCGCGGCGCACTTCCTGTTTTCCCTCCTTCGGGAAATAATTCAGCACCGCACGGAAATACGCCCCAAGCGGAAATCCCCAGACTGTCCCCTGATGATATGCTCTGTCACGCTCCGGCTGACTTCCGCCGATCCATGGATGAAACGCCGGATCCTCCATCTCCAATGACCGCAGTCCTGCTGTCGTATACAGCTTTTCTTTGACCGCCTGTAAGATCCGCTGCCCCTGCTTCTGACTCACCATCTGAAACGGAAGCGCCAGCACAAAGACCTGATTGCATCGGAACTGCTTCTCTTCATACGTGCCGTTCAGCACATCCTTCAGATATCCTTCCTCTTCCATCCAGAACTTTTCGAGAAAACTCTTCTTCACCTGCTTCGCAAGCTTCCCATACGCCGATCCATCCTTTCCGACAAACGGTGCCAGCTCTTCCAGAATCCTCAGACCATTATACCAGTATGCATTAATCTCCACTGGCTTCCCGTGACGCGGTGTCGGCAGTTCCTTTTCAATCCGCACATCCATCCACGTCACCTGCTCCAGACCGCCCCCGGCCATAATCAGCCCGTCACTGTCCATTTTAATATGGAAATCCGTTCCCTTCTGATACCAGAACACAATATCCTCCATCACCGGAAACGCCTCACGTACAAACTCCACATCTCCTGTCTCAAGGTAATACTCATACACCACATCCAGAAACAAAAGTGCCGCATCCACCGTATTATACATCGGAAGCGCATCCCCCTCCGGAAACAGGTTCGGCATCAGTCCTTCTTTTGTATACGCCATAAAGGTCCGAAGAATGCTCTTACACTCCTCATACTCCCCAATTGCCAGCGTGCATCCCGGAAGCGAAATCATCGTATCCCGCCCCCAGTCCGCAAAATAAGGAAAACCAGCCATAATACTCTTCCCACCTGTCGATGCACGTTCCGTAATATACTGACTCGCACTCACCGCCAGCCGCTTTCCCACCGGATCAGAAATCCCGGACTTTTCCGCAATCATCTCCTGCCGCTTCTCTTCCTCTTCTATCCACAGCGCAATCCTTTCCTCATCCCACTTATCCACATCATCCGCGAGACTATACACAACAAAAAAGACCTGCTCCCTGCCGTCTCCCGTCATCTCAAACCGAATCCGATGATTCACGACAGCACTTCCGATACCATCTCTTCCATCCCGTGCATCCTGCTCAAAAAACAAATCCCTCCAGATCCTCTCCTTCTCCATCTGAAGCTCCCCATTCGTTCCATAAGAAAGAATCACACCATTACTCGCAATGCACTTCCGGTCCACCGCAAAATTCTGCCCCTCCTGCAGCTGCTCTCCCTTCGCCGCAAACCGCATCATCGGCCGAACCGAAAAACTCCCCTTCTTCCCACTTCTCACCCGATACCGGACAAGAACCGTATTCTCCCCCTGAACCATCCCAATCGTCTTCTCAATTTCAATCCCCTTCACCCGGTAAAACCATACCGGCAGACTCCCCATCTCAAATCCTTCCAGAAACCGAAACCCCTCCACATTCTGCGTCCGATTCACAAACTCCTGTGAAAACAGCTCCGTTTCCTCTCCATCCACCTCCAACGTCTCCCAGACATTCGAAATCAGATGCTCCCGCACCGTAGGCGCCTTCAGTGCCCCCATCAACAGCGCCTGATCATTCCTCGCCGCATTCCCCATCACCGTCAGCGAACAATAACCTCCCAGTCCGTTCGTCAGCAAAAAACACTTCTTTTCTCCACTCCGGAAATCCATCCACTCCGAAGCATTCAGTCGAATCCTATCCATGCCCCAAAACCTCCATAATTCGTACAATGTGTTCCCGGAACTTTTCTGTTCTCATAAATCAATCACAAAAAACTCCGAAAATATTTTTTTTCATTCTATCTCCAAACTTTGCACTAGTCAACAAACTCACGCCGATTCGCCCTCCGGGCGAATCCAGCCCATCCTCCCGTCCTCCAACCCCAGGATCTGGCTCCGGCGTCGTGGCACCTGCCGCGCAGACGGGCGCATTGGCATCGGCAGCATGCGGATGATGCACGCGTGGGAGGCAGTGGAGTGAGGATGACGGACGGCCATCCAGGCCGGAAGTCAAGAGGCTCTGAGACGGGAAATCATCAGATTTCCTGTCGAATAGCCTCGGTTCCTCAATCCACCGCCTCCCACACGTCATCATCCGCCCGCCGATGCCACCGCGCCCGTCTGTGCGGCAGGTGCCACGGCGCCGGAGCCAGATCCGTCCCCCCCCCCCCCCACACACAAATAGAGCAGCCGACCCCTCATCGGCTGCTCCACAAATCATCCTTTGACGGCTCCTGAAAGCCCATCTGTATAATATCTCTGCATTACAACAAACAAAATCGCAATCGGCACCGAAATGCAAACCGCGCCCGCCGCAAAACAAGTATACCAGCTGTCGATATACTCCTTCTCCAGCATCTTCCAAAGTCCCAGTGCCACCGTATAATATTTCGCATTCGCGCGGCAGATAACCTTCGCGAAAATAAAATCCAGCCATGGTCCTAAGAATGCACTTAAAACCGTGTACACAATAATCGGTTTACTCAGCGGAATTGTCACCTTCGTAAACACCTGGAATCTCGTCGCTCCATCCAGATAAGCCGCCTCATCCAGTGCCTTCGGAACCGTATCGAAAAATCCCTTTGCAAGCAGGAATCCCGCTCCGGAACCGCCCGAGTACACCAGAATCAATGCCACGCGGATCATTGATCCCTCCGAAAGACCAACTGCCTTTAAGATATAGTAGACAGCAACCATCGACATAAATGCCGGGAACAGACCTAAGATCATCGCGATGTTCATGTAAGTCTTACGGATTTTAAAACGCATTCTCGACATACAGTAAGAAACCGAAAGCACGAATACCGTAGAGATCAGACAGCTGAACACAGCAATGATAAACGTATTCTTAAACATCTGCGGAAAGTCCAAAACCTGCGTATCTGTAAACAGACGCACATAATTATGAAGCGTATATCCCTTTGGGAAAAAGCTGGTAACATAAGATCCCTTCTGTGTGCTGAAGCTTAAGAGTGCAATCCACAGAACCGGAATCACCCATACAATCGCAAGCAGTGCCAGAACCACATGTACAACCACATCGGAAATCATTCCGCGCGCTTTCATGGAGTGTGTTTTTTTCTCTTTGTTATTCATTATTGGAATCCCTCCTCGTTCTTGTAAGAACCAGTATTCCGGTACGTGATCAGTGAAACTACCGCCAGAATGACAAAGGTAAGAATACCGACAACCGCACCAACGTTAAAGTACTGTAAGTCAACCGTCAGCTTGTACAGCCAGGTAACCAGAAGGTCCGTCTTTCCGGCGGTTGCTCCGACCGGAACCGGTGCTCCTGCAGTCAGCAGATAGATAACGTTGAAGTTGTTGATATTACCCGTAAACGTTGTAATCAGATACGGAGTCGTGACAAACAGCATATACGGCAGCGTAATTTTAAAGAAAATTGTCACAGGGCCTGCGCCGTCCACACGGGCTGCCTCGTAAAGCTCACCCGGAATGTTCTGTAAGATACCGGTAACCTGCATCATGGTAAACGGAATACCAACCCAGAGGTTGATGATAACAACCGTTGCTCTCGCCCAGGTCGCATTTGTCAGGAACGGAAGCGGACTGCTGATCAGACCGGCCTGAACCAAGAGGTTGTTGATCAGGCCGTTGTCCTTTAACATCGTACGCATCAGAAGAAGAGAAACGAACTGCGGAATTGCAGCGGAGAGCATAAAACAGAATCTCCAGAATCCCTTGATGCGGGTTGTTTTACGATTGATGACAATCGCAAGAATCATACCAAGAATATAGTTCAGGAATGTAGCGAGCACAGCCCAGATCAGGGTCCATCCAAGAACAGACCAGAATGTCTTGCCGATCGAGTTGCCCATGCCAAGAACCGTACTGAAATTTTTCAGTCCAACCCAGTGAAAAATCGTCAGATGGTCGCCGACTTTACTGTAGCTGGTGAAAGCCATACAGATCATAAAGACCAGTGGAAGGATTGTGAAAATCACAATACCGAGAATCGGAAGTGTCAGCAGGGTCCAGTGCAGTCTCTTGTCAACGAGTGCTTCCAGATCCTCTTTGATGGTGTTGATATGTTTCCCTTCCTTTGCACGACACTCTACCTCATAAGCGCTCTTCATATTGACACGCCAGATCATAAAGAAGAGAACCGTAATAAAAATCGTTGCTACTCCGTAGAGCAGGAACAGAATTGTCATATCGCCGCCGGTATATTCATAAATACCCTTGGCCTCGTTCCACACCTCTTCCTGCGCACGGCCGCCCAGGGTGATGAGATGATAGAGATTGTTGATACCGCCTTCGATCATAAACAGGAGATACGCAATTTCTACTGCCAGAAATAAAATACCCTTTACGATCTGTTTGTGAGCCAGATTTCCCAGTCCCATGACAAACATGGAAAGTTTCGTGACCGCATCGCCCTTTGTGATGGCTTTTGTCACCGGATAGGGAGTCTCAAACTCTTTGGCGCGTTTTTTCAATGATGCCATAATCTATCCTTTCCGAAAGACAGGCATTGTCAATCCTGGTGTCTGACAATGCCTGTGGTTTCAATCCTGTTGATTTCCGAACACTTCAGTGCCTGTCTTGCTTACTCGACTGCAGAAGTATTCATGCTTGTGTTCAGTTTCTCTGTCATTTCTGCAGCGTTATCATGGGTAACTTCACCGTTGACCAGAGATTTACCAAAATTCTCTGCCGGAGTCCAGTAGTTGCTCATATTCTTAACGAACGGCTGGATGATAGAAGTATTGTTGAAGGTATCGTTCTGAGCAGTTACCAGTGCATCGTCTGTGATCTGGGAAAGCAGCTCTTCGTTACACGGAACTACGTTTCTCATTTCATAGTGTGCTTTCTGAGCATCTGCGCTTCCGAGATATCTTGCAAGAGCAACTGCAACCTGCGGATATTCACAGTTCGGATTCACACCGATTGCTTTAGAACCGGAGAAGGATTTCATCTGTTTCTCCTCGCCGTTGATGGTGATGGTCGGAAGCTGTACAACACCGTAATTATCACCGAGTGCCTCTTTAACTGCGGATGCATCCCAGGAACCGGAGAACATTGCTTTTACAGAACCGTCACGCAGACCGGAAAGACCGGATCCGTCTGCATCAGATACGAAGTTCGGATTGTTTACCAGGTCAACCAGGTAATCGGTCACTGCTTTTGCTTTATCGCCTTCGAAGTCAACGCCTGCTGCCTCGTCTGTTCCGTCCTCACCGAACAGCGTACAGCCGTTTGCTACGTAGAAGGAAGCAATGTACCAGGAGTTTGTAATCGGGAAGGAAATCTTGTCTTTTGCGATCATGGTATCCAGGTTTTTCACTTCATCCTCAGTGAATGCAGATTTATCATAGTACATAAACCAGGTGTTTGTGGTGAATGGTACACCGTAGATATCGCCGTCAACGGATACGGAATCTACAATTGCCTGAGAGTTGTTCTCTTTTACCTCCTCAACTGTCTGTCCGCCGAGTTTTGAAATTCCGTTTGCAGCGATCAGGGATGTCAGGTTGTCGTTTGCAAACATGTAAACATCTGCTGCTCCTTCAACGTCCTGTGTTACGGTATCTTTTGCATCGCTCTCTGCGCATACACCGTAATCAAAGGTAATGTGCCAGGATGGATGCTCCTCTGCAAACTGATTGCACATGGTCTGCAGCCACTCACCGCTGTCGCTTGCCTGATCCTCTGACGGAGACCATACGGTAAGGGTTGTGGTAATTTCCTCTTCCTCTGCTGCGTTGGAAGCAGATGCGCTTGTGCTTCCTGCCTCGGATGTGCTCTTGGAATCGTTTCCGGAAGCGGCATTTGAAGAACCGCTGTCGCTGTTTCCGCATCCTGCCAGCATGCCAACTGCAAGTGCTGCGGTCATCATAATAGATACTACTTTCTTTTTCATATTGAAAATCCTCCTTATATGATTTTTCTTTCTGGAACGTCTGCTGTCATATCGCATTTGCTGCTTGGTATCTCTCGTTCTTGTTGATTTTATTATAGCAGTCGGCGGATTTTTCTGAAATATCAAGAATCTATGATCTATGTTGGATTTCTACGTTACATTTCTACACCGGAGCGTATCCGGAAAATCATTTCCGCAATCTGCAGAATTCTTTTCCGCAACAAAAAAAGAGGCCGCGCACCGTTTTTCCGGTGCGTCCTGCCTCCTCTTCTGTTTTTTATTCCGCCTTCTGCTCGGCTTTTTCTTCTGTCTTCTGATTTTCCTGTGAACTCAGGCTTTTCCTTTCCTGAATCATCTCCTGAATGATTTCATCTCCGCCTTCCTCCTGCCACTCTTTTACAAAATCATCAAAAGAAGAAAGCTCAGACTCGCCCCGGATAATTTTTAAAAAGGTCTCCGATTCCAGTTCTTTTAAGGTGTAACGATATGTTTCTGTGGTCTTCGTCCGGGTCGGATAAATCGTATTCACTCTTTGAATCTTTTCGTCGCTTAAAAGCGAGCAGGCTGTGATACGGGATAAATACGCGCTCCACTCCTCCGCACTCGCTGTTTTCGGGTTCTCCAGATAGGCGCGGCATACCTTTTCGAACGATCTTTCCAAAATCTCCAGCTCATCCTCCGATTTTTCCCCGTTCAGTGCCGCCTGCAGATTTTCGTAACAGATCGTCAGTGCCTGATTATAGTCGAGATTGATTGCTAAGGGGCGTGCCGTCGGATCGATATTTCCCGTATAATATTGCTGAAATTCTCCCCTTGGATCATCGTAGGAATAGCGCATATAATCAAACATCACCGACAGAATCTTCGGCACAATCTCCGGATATTCATACCCTTTTCGCACTACCACATAATTTCCGGTCAGCTTTTCGTTGCAGTATCGCACACTTCCATCCTTCCCGGTCCGAATCAGAAACGGCTGCCAGTCGGCCTCCGGATCCGTCTCATGACAGCGCCAGAGCGGGTTGTTCGGTGCCCACCACGGTGCGAAGAAAATGCCGCAGCGTCCCTGGGCAATGAGCTCGGCAATGTCATCCTGTGTGCGGATCAAAAAGTCCCGGTCAAGGACGCCCTCCTGGTACCAGTCGGCCAGCATGCCAAGTGCGTCTTTTACATTGGGCTGAACGGAACCATAAACCGGCATTCCTTCCGCATCCGTCAGCCATCTTCCCGGATATGCACCAAATGAGGCAAAAATAAGATTCATGCCGTATTCCGAAGAAATGCCCGTGCCGCCGTACAGAGTTGTGCTGACTGCAAGGCCGATGTTACCCATCTCCTGGTTTGCCGGATTCTCCTCTGCAAACGTCAACGCAATATGTTTCACATCATCGATCGTTTCCGGTACGGAAAGTCCCAGTTTTTCCATCCAGTCCTTCCGCACCCAGAGAAGATTCGGACCGTCCGAAATGTTGGTTTCCGGGAATGCCATCAGCTTTCCGTCAAAGGTACAGCCCTGCAGAATCTCCTCACCGTAGCTTGCATAAATATCCTTGATACGGTCGCTGGCACAATTTGCATAAACCTCTGTAAGATCGGCAAGCTGATCGTTTTTCTGCATGGCATTCATCGTTTTCTGATCCACAACCATGATATCGGCAATGTTTCCTGTTGCAATCATGGTAGAAATGCCAACGTTATAGGTATCACCGTAGTTTTCATAAACATCCTCGTTCTGTACATTAATGATTTCGCGGATCAGGCGTGTATAGGCATTGTCCTCATAGGTTTCTCCCTCCGGGAGATTGGAATTATTCACACCCGTCATTTTTGCCAGCGTGTACGTGATGGTTTCCGGGTAACGTCCGTACGGCGTTGTTTTCGCTTCCGTAAGAGCCGCAGCCTCATTTCCGGCAGCATCGGAAACAGAATCATTCCCTGCTGCGCCACTTTCTCCGCAGCCACCCAGAATCGTTCCCGCTGCCAGCAATACAGCGAGGCCTGCCGCAATTTTTTTTTGCATCATGCCTGTACCTCCCTTTCCACACCCGGAATCCGTACCGTCACTTTCGTTCCCTTTCCCGGCTCACTCTCAATCGAAAGACCATACGCTTCTCCGTATTCGAGCTGAATCCTGGAATTGACATTCCGCACACCGTAGCCGCTGCTCTTCTCCGTCAGAATGGTCTGTGCTTTTTCCTGTTCCATGCCAACGCCATTATCCGCCACGGAAAGCACCACACAGTCTCCGTCGCGCCGTCCGCTGATTGTGATCACGCCTGGCTCACTGCCGCGCCGCCGGTCAATTCCATGTGCAATCGCATTTTCGGCAAGCGGCTGCAGAATCAGGTTCAGTGTACGGTAATCCAGAATATCCTCCGCCACATCCATTTTGACCGTAAAACTGTAGTCGTGAAACATTTCCTGAATCTGCAGATACGAACGCACATTGTCGATCTCCTCGCGGATGGACATCGTATTTTTGCCTTTGTTCAGAGAAGTCCGGTAGTACCGCGAAAGCGCCAGCGTAGCCTTGCTGATATCATCCGAACCGATTTCCAATGCTTTCCAGTTGATCAGCGACAGGGAATTATACAGAAAATGCGGGTTAATCTGCGCACGGAGCGCCGTCATTTCATACTGCTTCTGGCGGATGCGGCTCTCATAGACTTCCTGAATCAGCTGACGGATACGCGACAGCATCTGATTAAAGCCACGCGTCAGATCACCGATTTCATCTCTTTCCGTAGAAACCATTTCCACTTCCAGGTTTCCTTCCTCTACCTCGGCCATCGTCTTTTTCAGCTTTTCAAGGCGGTGCGCCATATTTCCGGAGAATCTCATAATCACGACCGCAGAGAAAAGGACGCAGCCCGCCCACATCAGAAGAACTATCAGAAGAATCGGCTGCATCGGACTGATGATGCCTTTTTTCGGCAGATAGCACGCGGCATGCCATCCATTCTGCTCAATCTCCTTTTCCAGGAGAATGTAGTTCGCTGTATTCTGCTTCTCTTTTTTTTGTATCTTCTGAAAGTCTGAAAATTCCATCTGGTATTTCGCATTCCTGGTCATCTTCTGATTTTCATACAGCACTTCTTTGTCCTCATTGTAGACGAAAACACCGTAATCCTCATTGACTGCAAGCTCCATGGAGCCAAAAATCTTACTGTAGTCCATGGAAATGTATAAAAAACCGCCTTTTCCGTCATCAATCAGCGGCATAGACCGCACCATCGTCACCGTTCCCTGATCCATATCGGCATACCAGTGAACGTCATTGTCCGCCGGTGCTGTCCATTCATCATTTTCAATTTCCTGCGCCGGACGCAGATACGTGCCGTGCGGAATGACGAAATCACGCACATAGACCGTAGATTGTCGGATTTCCGGGTAAAAATAACTTAAGGAATCCATCATCGGATCAAACTCTTTCACCATGCGCTCGTATGCTTCGAAGCTGTTTTTGTCTTCTGCCTTTATAATCTGAACAATCGTCTGGTCGAATGCCAGATAGTCCGACATACTCTGGTGCAGCGCAAGCTCCGTATTCACATCGTCCACTGCCTGATCAAAGGTGGTCTGCAGATTTTTGATCTCACGCTCGACAAGTACACGGCGCATCTGGGTGTAAAACAGTGTGAACATCAGGCACATTGGGAAAAGTCCTGTGAGAACGTAAGCCACGATAAGTTTCCGGTGTACCTTCATATCTGAAAATGCTTTTTTTATTCTGCCGGCAAATGATGTCATCTTACTCCCCCTGATCCCGGTATTTCTGCGGGCTGATTCCAAAATATTCGCGGAAGCTCTGACAGAAATAGGACACATTCACAAAACCGCATTTTTCGCAGATTATACCGATTTTCTCATTCGTATTTTCAAGCATCTCCCGCGCACGCTCCATGCGGAAACCTTTTAAGTAGCGGCTCAGGTTTTCTCCTGTATTTTTCTTGAAAATGCTGCTCAGATAATTCGGTGTCATGCCAACCTCGCGCGCAAGCTGGTCAACACCCATGCCACTGTCAGAATAGTTCTCACAGATATACTGTTTAATCTGCTCGACTTCTCTGCGTTTCGCAACACCGCCGTCTGCGCGGAAGACCGTTTCGAGCCGGTCAATACCCATACGGACCGCTTGAATCACACCGGTCATGTTGCTGCTGTGATACAGGGCGTCGATCTCACGGTCCAGCTCCCGCTCATCTTTTCTCTCGAGATTGTCGTAAATCTCTTTCAATAAGTTGGAAAACATAAATTTGATGTAAATCTGAGAAAAAATCGTCTGGTGCTCATACTTTTCGCAGAACTGGTCAAAGTGTTCACGCAGGCTCTCCAGATCCTTCATGCGAATGTCCTGCTGGATCTGGCGGATCAGGATTTCAGCATCAATCTGCACCAGCACCTCGGACTGCTCCTCCTGAAAGGGAAGAAAAACATGGTTTCCCGTGTGATAAAAGCGACGCTCCATGAGCTGCTCCGTCTGTGCAAATGCATCGTAAAGCTCAACGTCCGGCGTGATCTCACCCGACACGGCCAGAAAGCATTCCTGGTCCCACATTTCACGAATATAATGGTACAGCTTCCGTCCGAACGCTTCCCAGCCGCCATCCGGCTCCTCGCTAAAAAACAGGATGGACTGCTGTGGGTTCAGGTTCAGATAGTGAAAGGGCATCTGCAAATCGCTCTGCATCTTTTCAATCTGTTCGCTGTTTACCTGTTCAAAATAGTTGTTGGCACACTCCAGCAGTACCATACGGCAAAAATCCCGGACAAAGCTCATATCGAGAAGCGTCTGTGTTTTCTCCTGCATTGCGCTGCGGCTCTGCCCATTGACCATCAGATACAGCAAATGTTCCCGCAGAAACTCCATACTTTCGTCCTTCCGTTTTTCCTCACGCTCACTCTTTGCAAGCTTTTCGTTGATTTCACCAACCACCTTTTCAAATTCTTCCGGGTTGACCGGTTTTAAAATATAGGCGAAAACACCGTAAGAAATCGCCTTTTTCGCGTAGGAAAACTCATCATACCCACTGAAAATCACCGTTTCCGTCCCCGGATACTCCTCATGAATCCGGGAAAGAAGCTCAATTCCATCCATGAACGGCATATTGATGTCGGTCAGAAGCACGTCAATTTTCTCTTTTTCGAACACCTCCAGCGCTTCCTCTCCATTGGAGGCCTCCAGAATATTCTCCCGGATATTCATCCGCGAAAGCAGCATTCGAATGCCCTTTCGCTCTATCATTTCATCATCTACAATCAGATATGTGTACATGCATCGATCCTCTTTCTAAGCAGCCTGCCTAAAGCGGCGCATACTGGTTTTATTATACCATTCCCGCGGCAGAATTGCATAGCATTTACCGCTCAAAACCGTTACCGGAAACGCAAAAACAGAGCCGGTGAAAACATTCTCATCCGACTCTGGTTTTTCTATTACATGATTTCAGGACACCACTCATCCTGTCCCGAATCAGGCCTTCGTCCTGTATAAGCCCAGAAAAATAACGCGCTCTTCCGATGTATCCGTGTCCGGGAAAGACAGGATCAGACTGTTTTTCTGCTCATCTTCCCACCTTGTCGTCTTTCCCTCAAGAATCTGATTCTCTCCCACCAGCAAATCTTCAAGTAATTCTGCCGCCTGATGAGCCAGCGTCTGCAGTACCGTTTGAAATTCAGATTCCGGAACCGTTATGGCATATTCCACAGATACCAGTTGATCATTCTGAAAAGAAAAGATTTCCTGAATATCATCCGACAGACTGGAAATGCTGATCGAATGAATGATTCGCGGATACGCTTCTCCTAACGTGGTATCAACATCATCTTCCGAAAGCTGCGTCTTCTGCAAAACATCTTCCATAGACATATCAAATTTCACATTCCCGGGCGACAGGGTGGAATGGCTGAAATCAACGGCATACAGAAAGATGTTGCTGTTATTTTGGGAACTCTGTGAGGAACATGCAGCTAAAAAACAACAGCAAATCCCCAAAAAGATCCTGCAAATTACCGTTGAAGTAAAACGAATATTACGATTTTCAATATTCATAATACCTCCTCTCCCTTTTACTTCTGATATTCCTCAATTCTGCAAACATGTTCTTTTGTCTTTTTATTATAATTAATTCCTACCAGAAGCAAGTTTCCCTGATATTCTTCCAGACTTCTGCAATATTCTTTGTCCTTAATCTGCGCAAGCGCACCCTCTGCTGTTTTGTCCCATTTCAGTTCTACAACCAGCGCCGGTTTGTCCTGGTATCTTTTTCTTGGTACGAAAACAAGATCCGCAAACCCTTTTCCCCCAGGCAGTTCACGGTAAACCGTGTAAAAATTCCGTGCTGCATACAGCGCCAGTGAAATCGTATAGCTCAACGCATTTTCATCATTGTACTGAAGCTGTGACGTTTCAAAATGTGCCAGCCGAATTCCCTCTGCTACCTGTGTTTCCTGTTTTTCCCACACAGCCTGCAGAAGATCTGCGGAATTTTTCAGTGCCTTTGAAATATCTCCCCATTGGGAAACGGTTACCGCACTGGCATATTCTGACTGTACCTCGGCATTCGGAATAAAAACATATTTATTCTGTTCCTCATAACCAAGATATCCAAGATGAATCAGCAGTGTCAGCACATCATCCTCTGTCCGGAAAGTTGTCATATCATTCGTAAAACTGCCCGTGTTCACCGGAATCTTTTTCCCTGCCATCATCTGCAGTACGTCATCCCGCAGGCCGTCAAAATTCAGATCAATATACCACTGTAGTGCTTCAAATGTTTCTGTCTGATTCCAGTAATTGCCGATTTTCCGGAATCGCATGGCATTGACAACCGAACGCGGGCTGTAAACCGAACTTTCTCCCGGGAACGAATAGCCGTCATACCAGTTTTTAATTTCTGCCAGATCCATCTGATACCGGCCGCAGAGTTCTTCTACTTCCTGCTCCGTAAATCCTACATATTCTGCGAGCGGCCCTGGATCAAGCATTGTAAATTCATCAAACATATTCAGTGCAGAATGGGTTCCATATTTTTTGATCGGCAGAATACCCGTCAGATAGGCAAGTGCTACGTAAACCTTATCTTTCAGAAAATCCCGCAGGAAATCAAGATACTCTTCCTGTGCTTTTTTATCCTGCTGATATTCCCGGAAAACACAGTCCCATTCATCAATGATAATGATAAACGACTGTTTTGTTGCCGCATAAATATCCTGCAGCGATTCTACCAGATCCGTATCGTCAAAGTAGTCCACGTCCGGATAACTGTTTTTCAGTTCCCGCAGCAGCATTCTTCGAACACGGTCAATCACCTGGCCAATTTCCTTGCTCCGGCTCAGAAATTCCTGCATATTCAAAAAAATCGTAGGATATTGATTTAAGTGCTGTGCAAATACAGCATTTTGAGAAATTTTCAATCCAGAAAAAAGTTCTCTGGAATCGCATTCCTTCCCATAATAAGCCGTCAGCATATCCGCCGTCATAGATTTTCCAAAGCGCCGCGGACGGCTGACACAGACATATCTCTGCACAGTATTAATCACCTGATTGGTATACTCGATCAGCCCTGTTTTATCCACATAAATTTCGGACTGAACCGCTTTTGCAAATTTTTCATTTCCCGGATTCAGATAAACTCCCATATTCCACCTGCGCCTTTCTCTTTCTACCTCTATCATACGATATTCTTGCCTTAAGTTCAATTTAGCATAAGTTGAAAAATGCCAGAATGTTTTTAACTGAGGCAAAACATTCTGGCTGTTTTTTCTGGGATTGCTATGAGTCAATTAATTAATGAATAAAGAACGCGTCCTCTTCCTCGTCTTCCACAACCGGTGTCATCGGGTTATACTCGGTTTCCACCAATTTTTTCACCAGCTCGTGATCGAAGTTGCGGCGGATTTCACAGGTTCTGTCGAAAATCATGGTTGCTTCATCCCCTTGGGTGCATGCCGGCCAGTTCGGGAGGGATGGGGTTTCCGGACTTCCGTAGCGGGCAAAGTTGATCCAGGCGGTGGCCATACGCTCCTGCAGACGGTCTGTTTCGCCCGGGACATTGCATACGGCGATGCGGTCGATGTTATGGAATACGAACGGAATCTCGGCACAATGCCATGCGGCTTTTCCGCCATCGATCGGGAATTCATAGGTAAACTGATAGGAATAAGTCGGCGCTTCTGTAAACTCCGATTTCTGACGAATGAATTCGATCGTGTCCGGACGGAAGAACGTATCCACAGACCACAAATCGGCAATTGTTTTGTCCGGATATGCTTTTTCAAAAAGAGAAATCAGTTCCGGCGTTGCATCACCATATTTTCTCGTCAGGAACGCAATCTGTTCCTCACGGTTCATCTCATGTTTTCCCGGCACAACCGGTCCAAAATCAAACTCACCGATGTTGGTTCCTGCCAGCACAGGAATCGTTTTGGCGTGATCCGTAAATCCGCATTTGATCGGATTTCCGCGGAACCAGCCGTTCTCCATCGGTCCCTGTCCGATATAGCAGCCTTTCGCAGCAACCTCTGCCTCAACTTTATTGTACGCATTTGACAGCTCATAATACGGGATCGTCTCAAGCTTCTCCACCTCGGACTCGTCCAGATTCAGTTCTTTTAACAGAGCCTTCACAATCGCGGTGCCGTCTCCGTCCTCTTTCTGATAAACCTTTGCCTCATAAACACCGCTCTCGATGATACCCTTCTGGAACAGGCCGTCTGCTGCCGGCGTATTCATCAGCGTTGCCACCTTCATACCGCCGCCGGACTGACCGAAAATCGTAACATTCTCCGGGTCTCCGCCGAATGCCGCGATATTGTCATGTACCCACTGCAATGCAGCTACCATATCTGCGTTTCCTGCATTCGCAGAATTTTTGTATTTTTCGCCAAACGGCGAGAGATCGAGATAACCGAGGATATTCAGCCGATGGTTCACGGAAACAACAACGACATCACCGAACTCGCTTAAGTGATCCCCCTCATATGCCACATGCTCAATCGCAGAGCCGGCGCTGAAGCCGCCGCCGTGGAGCCATACCATGACCGGCTTTTTCGCACCCGGATCAAGACTCTGTGTCCAGACATTCAGGTTCTGGCAATGCTCGTCCTGCGGCCAGTAGCGATGCGGTACCAGCACCTCCATGTTCGGCTCATCCTGCTTTAAAAGCGGGCATACATAGCCGTATGCCAGTGCATTTTTGATTCCTTTCCACGGTTTCACCGGCTGCGGCATCTGGAAACGATCCGCCTCGGCGTAATGGATTCCATGAAAGGCATACGTCGTGTTCAGTCGGAAACCGCGTACCTTTCCTGCTTTTGTCTCTACTACCGGATCTGTTTTACTGCATACAAAATAATCTCCCATATTTCAGTTACCTTCTTTCTATCCTGTTCTGTGACGCGCAGTTTCCAAAAAACCACCGCAAAATCCCCCTGATCTTTCCGTTTTTGCACCGGTCTTTGAAGCATCTGTTGTTTTTGCATTTACGCATCTGCTCCTTATTATACCAGACAATTTTTTCAGAAACAATTCTTTTCACTTTTATTTTCGGCTGTTTATATCAATAAAGTCCGAAAATCGCGTCAAAAATGGATATTTCCATCACAACTTCAAAGTGCTACAATAAAAAAGAAGGTAAAATCAACGTAAAAAAGGGGACTACTATGACGAAAACAGTACAAAAGAGCAAAGCCCGCGATATGACCCAGGGTTCTATCTGGAAACAGCTTCTTCTCTTCTCGCTTCCGCTGATGGCCGGAAATCTCTTCCAGCAGCTTTACAACACTGTTGACAGCATCGTTGTCGGCAACTTTGTCGGCAAGGAAGCACTCGCCGCCGTCGGCTCCGTCGGTCCGATCATCAATTCTCTGATCGGCTTTTTCATGGGACTTTCCACCGGTGCCGGTGTCATTATCTCTCAGTATTATGGCGCAAAGGCGGATGAAAAGGTCAGCCGCACCGTCAGCACGACACTGGTGATGACATTTTTTCTCTCTATTGTCTTTACTATTCTCGGCATCTTCATTACACCGTACATGCTCCGCATGATGAGTACGCCGAACGACGTCATCCGCGAGTCAGCAACGTATCTTAAAATTTACTTTGGCGGTGTTGCCGGTCTGATGTTCTACAACATGGGCTCCGGCGTTCTCCGCGCTGTCGGCGATTCCCGCCATCCGCTGTATTTCCTGATTTTTTCCGCTGTTATCAATACCGTGCTCGATCTTTTGTTTGTCGTTTCCTTCGGCATGGGAATCGAGGGTGTGGCGCTTGCAACCGTTATTGCACAGTGCCTTTCGGCGGTTCTGACGCTGTATGTGCTGACCACAACAGACGGCCCCTATCGCATCTGTTGGAAAAAGCTCTGCATGGACTGGTCTTTGCTGTACCGCATCGTCTGCGTCGGACTGCCGGCAGCGATCCAGCAGATGGTGACTTCCGTTTCCAACGTTTTCGTGCAGTCCTATATCAATGTATTCGGCTCGGATGTTATGGCAGGCTGGAGTGCCTGCATGAAAATCGACCAGTTTATGATGCTGCCGATGATGAGTGTTGGTCTTGCTTCGACCACCTTCACCGGACAGAACGTCGGTGCCAGCTACATTGACCGTGCAAAGAAGGGTGCTACAACCGCATTCCTGCTTGCTGAGCTTGTAACCATTGTGATGATGATTCCTCTGCTGATTTTCGCCCCGCAAATGGTCTATCTGTTTAACCAGGAGACAGCTGTGATTCGTTACGGAACCCTGTTCCTGTATCTGCTCTCCCCGTTCTACATTCTCTGCTGCGTCAACCAGGTTTATTCCAACGTCCTGCGTGGCGCAGGAGACACCAGAACACCAATGATCGTAATGCTCGGAAGCTTCGTCGTGTTCCGCCAGATTTACCTGTTTGTGATGTCTCATATATTTGATTCCATCATTCCGATTGCACTTGGTTATCCGGCGGGATGGCTGGTATGCAGTGTTCTGATTTATGCCTGCTATCGAAAATTCCGGTGGGATAAAGGAATGCGGAAAAGCTGAAGGATTCCTTTCCTGACATAAGCAAAAGGGGCTGTTGCACTAAGAAAATGAACGTAGTGCGACAGCCCCTTTTTTCGCATTATTTTTTCAGGAGTGCTGCTGAATGCTCTTCAGTTAAAATAACTCCGCAATCGCCGCGATCTTCTCACAGTTTTCCGGCAGCGGGTCGTTTATTTTCGGTGACTGGCGCGTTGCCACGTAACGGCTTGCAATTCCGGCAGAGGCTGCACCGTGGCAGTCAGCGATATCGTCATTTCCTGTCATCAGGCATTCTGCCGGATCGAGGTGATACTGCTTCAGCAGCATCTCATAAAACGCCGGATCCGGTTTTTTCACACCGGCATCCGATGAGAGCAGGATTCCATCAAAGTATTTCGTAAGGCCGAGCAGGGAAATTTCCGGCGCGGTGAAAAGCGCCTGTGCGTTGGACAGCAGAAAAACCTTCTTTCCTGCGTCTTTTAAACGCTGCAGCATTTCCGGCACGCCGGGGAACAGTTTCAGTTCTTCTATCGAAATCGCACGGAACATTTTCGCCAGATCTGCAATTTCTTTTTCCGTTACCGAAACAGCCTGATCCTCAAACAGCTGCCGGAACACATCCGCAATGTCGATTTCCGGTACATGGCTGCCGCGGCATTCCATTTTAAGCGCAGCTTCCTGCTCTTTGATTTTTGTCTCATACGCCATCCGGAGTTCTTTCGGCTCATAGGCGGCCCCTTTCATGCCGAAGAACAGGCTCATTTTTTTCCAGAGATACGCTTTCTTTTCATTCGTATGTATATCTACCAGAGTTCCATATAAATCAAAAATATAATTCTGATACATCCTTCATCATCCTTTCTTACGGAAAGTTTTCCACACGACACGTATTCTACCAGACTTTTCTCCACAATTCCATGTCTTTTTTCCAGACTTCCTATCTTTTTCTCCACCCGGGCTTTCCATCAGACCAGATCGTTGAACTCTGTTTTGCAAAAAAATTCCCCCGTACAGATTTTGTCCGCAACAGGGGAATTCATTACATCTCACAGTTTCCTGCGAATTGTAATCTTTGATTTACTTTCTCGCATCCAGCATTTCTTTCACCAGACGAATATACTCCGGTGTCGTTCCGCAGCAGCCGCCGACAATGCCTGCACCCGCGTCTACCAGAATGTTCATATATCTTGCAAACGTCGGCGCATCCATGCTGTAGATTGCCTCACCGGTCGGCATGATTTTCGGCAGGCCGGCATTCGGTTTTACGATAACCGGTACTCTTGCCACTTTTTTCATGGAATTTACGACTGCCTCAAGCTGATCCGGTCCGACCGAGCAGTTCAGTCCTACGGCGGATGCTCCCATTTCCTGCAGTGTCTCAACTGCTTCCACAGCGTTTCCGCCGAACAGGGCAGAACCGTCTGCTTCCAGCGTCAGAGAACACATAATCGGCAGATCGCAGACAGAAAGTGCAGCATCCATAAAGACACACGTTTCGTCTACGCTCAGCATCGTCTCCGCTACCAGAAGATCAACGCCCGCATTTGCTACCGCTGTTACCTGCTCTGTGTAGGATTCCAGCAGCTCTTCATAAGAGAGATCGCCTTTTGGCTGCAGCATTCTTCCCGGTGTGGAAAAATCTCCCGCAATCAGCGCACCTGTTCCGGCAAGCGCTTTTTTCGAAATGTCCACCAGGCGTGCATTCAGCTCCTCCACCTCGTTTTCTCTTCCATAATCCGCTAATTTCAATCTGTTTGCACCAAAGGTCGGCGCATAGACAATCTGGCTTCCCGCCTCCACGTAAGCCTTCTGTAAATTTGCCAGAATATCAGGATGCTCCAGAACCCAAAGTTCTGTACTGACTCCTTTTGGCATTCCCGCTTTTGTCAGATTTGATCCGGTTGCGCCATCCAATAAAATGACACCTGCTCCGGCAAGCTGTTCAAATTCTTCTCTTGTCATTTTCTTTTCTCCATTCTGCCCGAGTTCCCTGCAGCACATGTCCGCGTATACTGACAAATCCCGGCTGTTTTTTTCTGAACCTGCCGCGCTTTTCGCGTCAAATTCATGTTCAGTATAGCATTGTATTGTTTTCCCGACAAGTAAAAAAAGAGGTATCCGTTTTGGATACCCCTTCGTCTGTTTCTGTTCACGAATGTTCAGCAAACCCCGACATTCTCAATCATGATGCGCGTCTGAATGATGTGTCTCCGAATGATGCGTCTCCGAATGATGTGTCCTGCCCGAGCTGTTCCCTCCACCGGATGTGGTATTTTTCGGTGACCCCGGAGACAAATTTGTTCCCTGGTTCACACGGGTTGCTTTCTGTCCATTTTCCACCTGCGAGGATGCCGATACCGTTGAAACACCCGAATCGGAACTGTTTTCCGTTGCAGCATTTTTTCCACACGCAACGAAAGCCAATACTGCTGTACCGACAAGTACGGAAATTACTGCCTTCTTCATTTCTCCACCTTCTTTCCTGGTACATCGTTTTCGCCTGAACATTAGAGCGTGTCTGAAAAATTATTTCCGCAATTTGCGAGATACACTCTGGTTGTAATTTCATTTTAAATGAACTTCTTACTATTGTCAATTTACTCTACAAATTCCCTATTATTTTCTTTTTTTGTAACGATTCAGAGCCATGCGAAATGGAAGAAAAATCGCGAAGCAGCCGGACCCCTCTCCCGGATCCGGCTGCCGTTTGTCCTGTATCGTATGCTTTTATTCTGCAGTGCTTGAAGACGTTGAAGCAGTGCCTGTGCTGCTTGTCGATGTCGTTTCGGTACTGCCTGATGTCGTGCTGTCAGACGTTGTACTGTCCGTTGCGGTACTGTCCGTTGTTGTGCTGTCGGTTGTGGTTCCATCTGTGGAATCTGTAGAAGCGCTGTCAACTGTCATCGTATACAGATCTGCGTCCGTTACTTCAAGTTTTTTCCAGTTGGATGCGACCTTGATATCGCTCTCCTTTACCCATCCATCCAGTGTATCGTTGTACTTATCCGATTTGCGGTTGGAAATGATGGTCTGTCTTCTGGACTCGGTTTTGTCCTCGTCGAATGCTTTATCTACACGGATCACATAATATGCATCGTCGCCTTCGATGACACCGTCATAATACTCGCCATCCTTCAGCTTTGCTGCTTCTTCCGCTACTTTATCTCCAAGAGAACAGGTATCGTCATCGTCTTTCTCCGATCCGGTTCCAAAGGATGTCTCGGAAGAGGTCAGATAAGAAACCTCAGAGGAGGAATCGCTGGCGGAACTGCTCGATGTGCTCGCGCTTGAAGCGTCGGATGCGCTTGTGTCGGAAGCATCGGAAGAAGAGCTGCTCTCATCGGAGCTGTCGGCAGAATCGGTGGAATCTGCGGTATTCTCCGCATTTAACTGATCGTTCAGCTCCTTGCGCAGATCGGTAAACGATGCGGCTGCAGGATCCTCAGACTCTTTTAAGAGATCCAGGAATCTCTGTGCGATTTCTTTCTTTGCCGCTTTTTCCTCGTCCGTCAAATCAATCGTTTTTCCATCGTCATCCTTCTCGGTTCCTGCTGTGGATACCGTGATGTAGCTGATGGAGGTCTGCTTTGCCTCTTCATCGGATACCTCGGTATCTACATCTGCGATGATCGGATCATAAATTTTGGTTTGAATAACATACAGCTCCAGTGCATCCTGGATGTCCTCAACGGTTGCGTGCAACTTTTTCATCACATCGTCACCGTTCTTATCTGCGAATGCCTGTGCAGCCTCTTTCGCCTGCTGTTTTTCCTCGTCTGTCAGGGAAATTCCGTATTCCTCTGCGTGCTGCCGCATCAGAAGCTCTTTTTCGATCGTATCAAGAGACTGCTCCTTGAACGTTTCCCCGGTAGTCTTTCCATCGTCGCCTTCCTTGTCGTACATCTCAGACGGCATCTGCATTCCGTACATCGAGTACATCTTGGAATAATAATTGTACATGGTTGCCTGCTGATATCTCAGCATGAAATTTGCCTGTCCGAGTGTAATCGACTCGTCATTTACAGTAATTGCCGTTTTTGTTCCGTCCACATTGTCGGAACCGCAGCCAGTCAGTCCCATCGCTGCCATCGAAGCACTCAGCATAACGCAGACTGCTTTTGCTTTTAAATTTTTCATTACTTCCTCCTCATGCAGGGCGAAATGTATGCTCAAAAAGAGTTTTTCTTTTTACACGTTCGAATTTCCGGTCCTGCATCGATTTTTATAAACGCTTTTCCTATTATACCCTTTTTGTTGATACAGGGCAACTTTTTTCTTCCCTGTTCACGCCTTTTTCACACGATTTTGTGGTTATGCGAGTATTTCACTCCTGTGTGATCTGCAGCAGATCTTCCACCAGTGCATGGCTCTTCTCCAGCAGATCGATCTTTTCCTTTGAATTTCTCCGCCGCGGCGTGTAGACAAACGCCAGCGACTCCATCTGGAATTTCAGTTCGTCTCGGTATTTCTGCAGCAGCTCCGGAATCCGCGCCACATCGATTTTTGCATGCTGCTGTAAGGTGACTCGTACCGAATCGCCCATCTGTTTCAGCTCCGTCACATACGCACAGTGCGCCAGCGCTTTCAGTTCTGCAACAGCCAGAAGATTCTGTACATTTTTCGGCGGTTCCCCGAAGCGGTCGGTCAGCTCCTCCGTCATGTCCTCATACTCTTCCTTATTTTCAATCGCCGCAATTCGCTTATAGGTGTCAAGCTTCAGAGACTCGTTGCTGATGTAGCTGTCCGGAATATAGGCACTGACATTCAGATCAATCGTTGTCTCGAACGCTTCTGCCGGTGCGATGCCCTTCGCCTCCTGGACAGCCTCTGCGAGCATTTTACAATAGAGATCGTATCCAACCGATTCCATATGGCCCGACTGCTCTGCGCCCAGCAGATTTCCGGCGCCTCGGATCTCAAGATCACGCATTGCAATTTTAAAGCCGCTTCCCATCTCCGTAAATTCACGGATCGCATGGAGACGCTTCTCCGCCACTTCCTTCAACATCTTGTTTCTGCGGTACATCAGAAATGCGTAGGAAGTCCGGTTCGACCGTCCGACGCGGCCGCGGAGCTGATAGAGCTGTGACAGTCCCATCTGGTCAGAATCATGGATAATCATGGTATTGACATTCGAAATATCGAGTCCTGTCTCAATGATCGTTGTTGACACGAGCACATCGATCTCTCCGTTGATAAATCCGTACATGATCTTCTCGAGCTCGCGCTCCTTCATCTGCCCGTGCGCAAAGCCCACATTTGCATCCGGCACGAGCTTCTGGATCGTGTTCGCCATATCCGCAATCGACTGGACACGGTTATAGACATAGTAAACCTGCCCGCCCCGCGCAAGTTCACGGTTAATCGCCTCGCGAACCATTTCTTCATTGTATTCACAGACAAAGGTCTGGATCGGCTGTCGATCCTGCGGTGCTTCCTCGAGCACACTCATATCCCGGATGCCGATCAGGCTCATGTGCATGGTACGTGGAATCGGCGTCGCCGTCAGTGTCAGAACATCCACATTTTTTTGCAGCTGTTTGATTTTTTCTTTATGCGTCACGCCGAACCGCTGCTCCTCATCGACAATCAGAAGGCCAAGATCTTTGAACTTTACGTCCTTCGACAGAACGCGGTGTGTTCCGATGACAATATCCACGAGTCCTTTTTTCAGATCCTCCAGCGTTTTTTTCTGCTCTGCCGGCGTGCGGAACCGGCACAGAAGATCAACGCGCACCGGAAAGTCCTTCATGCGCTCAACGAACGTATTGTAATGCTGCTGTGCCAGAATGGTGGTCGGAACGAGGTAGACGACCTGTTTGCTCTCCTGTACTGCCTTGAACGCTGCACGGATTGCAACCTCGGTTTTGCCGTATCCGACATCGCCGCAGATCAGGCGGTCCATGATCTTTTTGCTCTCCATGTCCGCCTTTGTCGCCTCGATCGCCGCAAGCTGATCGTCCGTCTCCTCAAACGGAAACAGTTCCTCAAATTCCTTCTGCCAGATCGTATCCTTTCCGAACTGATAGCCGGATGACGCCTGCCGCTCGGCATACAGCTTCACGAGATCCTGTGCGATATTTTTTACCGCATGGCGAACCCGTGTTTTCGTCTTATTCCATTCCTGACCGCCGATTTTATTCAGCTTCGGCACCTTTGCAGCTTCGCCGGACGCATACTTCTGCAGCGTATCGAGCTGGGTGGCCAGCACATAGAGGTTCGATCCGCCCGCATACTCGATTTTCATATAATCACGCGTTACGCGGTCCATCTCAATTTTTTCGATACCGCGGTAAATACCAAGACCGTGGCTCTCGTGCACGACATAGTCACCGATCAAAAGATCCGCAAAATTCTGGATTTTCTGACCGGAATACTCCGATTTCTTCCGGTTTTTCTTCTTCTCTTTTCCAAAAATATCCGTCTCTGTAATCAGCACAAATTTCTGCATCGGATATTCAAAGCCTCTGCGGGCCGCGCCGTGGATCAGCATGACCTCGCCCGGTTTCAGAACACGCTCCTCATTCTCGCTGTAGAAGGCCGGAATCTCCTCATTCTGCAGGTCCTCTGCCAGATGCTGCGCCCTCGTCCGCGACGGACTCGCCAGTACAATACGGTAACCCGCTTTTTTCCAGGATTTCAGATCTTTTACCAGAAGCGGGAACTGATTGTTATACGAATTGACCGATTTCACCGTCACACTGAACTCATCGCGGATGTTCCACTCGCCCTTCTGCGGCTCCATCAGCGATACGGCAACACAGCCGCGGCGGTTCAGTTTTGCCACAAGCTCCGCCGTACTGCACATCAGCTTCGCCTGTCCCGGCAGGAGGTATCCCTTTTCAAGACGGTGGCTCACGCTCTCCTGAAATTCTGCTTCCAGCGCATCGGCACACTCGATGATGCGGTTCGGCTCATCGAGGAAAATGCGGCTGTTCTCCGGCAGATACTCAAGAAACGAGACGGTCTCCGGATAAAAATAATGAAGATACTGCTCCGCTCCCTGCAGAATTTCGCCCTCGCCGATCTGATCGCAGATTTCCTCTGCCGCATGGCGGATCCTTGCCGCTTCCTCTGTCATCATCTTGTCGCGGAATTTTGTGCTTTGCGCTTTCGCCTCTTTTTTTATAGCTTTTACGCCGCGCGCAATCGTGTCCTCTGTTAAAATCAGCTCCGATGCCGGATAGATTGTGATTTCCTCGAGGTTTTCAATCGACCGCTGGCTCTCCGCATCGAAGCTTCGGATGGAATCTATCTCATCGCCCCAGAGCTCAATCCGGATCGGGTTCTGTTCCGTCAGCGGATAAATATCGAGAATGCCGCCGCGGACGGAAAACTGACCGGTCGACTCCACCTGAAAGGTACTCTCATAGCCGAGCCGCACCAGCTCTTTTCTTATTTTATCCAGATCGAGTTCGCTGTCATTGCGCAGATGGATGCAATGTTTTTCGAACACGCCAAGAGGCAGAAGAAAGTCCATACATCCCCCTGCACTGGTGATGATGGTAACTTCCTTCCGCTCAAGAAGTGCCTGGATCACCTGAAGCCGCTGCCGGATCAGCAGATTTCCGTGAATGTCTGCCTGATAGAAAATCAGGTCCTTCGCCGGATAATACAGCGTCTCCGCATCGTACAGCCGGTAATCCTCATATAATTCTTTTGCTTTTAATTCATTTTCCGCGATCAGAAGCCGCACCGGGGCATCCTCGGAGAGACCTGCGATCATATGGGCTTTCTGGCTTTCCAGACAGCCCGAGATCACCGTCACACCTGCGGTTCCTTTTTTCAGATCACGGAACAGCTCGTCAAAACGGGCAATTTCTTTGATCGGTTCTAATAACGCTTTCATTTTCCTTACTCTGCCGGGTTTGCAGATTTGCGGTTATACTCATTCATAGCTGCGTCCACATCCCCGTTCAGCATCTGCTCGATTGCTTTTGCCGCATGCTCGATCGCCAGATTTACAAGGGGACGTTCGTCTTTCGTAAACGGACTTAACACGTAGTCCGCCAGATCCCAGTTTTTCGGTTTCTCACCGACGCCGACCTTCACACGCATAAAATGGTCGGTGCCAAGATTGGCGATGATGTTTTTGATGCCATTGTGGCCGCCCGCGCTTCCTTTTTTGCGGATACGGATCTGTCCCGGCGCCAGGCTGATATCATCGTAAACCACGATCAGCTCGCTCTCCGGATCCACTTTGTAATAGTTCACCAGCTCCCGCACGGACTCACCGCTCAGGTTCATATATGTCATCGGCTTTGCAACGATAACCTTCTGACCTGCGATCATGCCTTTTCCGAACAGAGCCTTGTGGCCTGTACCGGAGGAAGGGATCTGATATTCATCGATCAGATAATCGATGGTATCAAATCCGACATTGTGCTTCGTCCCTTCGTACTGGCGCGTTGGATTTCCCAGACCTACTATAATATACATAAATTCTCCTGTCATCAGACCATTTTCCGGCGCAGTTTTTGTTCACGTCACGGTCAAAACGGATATTCTCCATCCACTTCGCTACTTGCGCATAACCGAATAGCTGCTTCGCCGCACCGAAAAATGATATATTGTTTTTCCATCTGTCATAAAGAAAGAACACGAACAAAAGAGCAGCCTTTTTCCTGCTCTTTTATTCGCTGAAATGCTTCGGCAATGTTTAGTTAAAGTATACCAGCTCGCTCTCCGGCTTTTTGGCCGGTTTGATTTCTTTTGCATACAGAACCGGGCCTTCGCCATCGTAAACCTTCATATAGCCCCATTTTACCGTTGCAGTCACGTCAACCCAGGAACCCATTACGAGAGATTTGGCGCTTGCGCATTTGCAGACATAGCCGATAAAAGAAGTATCATCTGCACAGCAGGTCATTGCCATACGACCCGGAACAAAGAAATCGGCTCCGACATCCTTGCTCTTTAATACCATACCGCGGAAATGAACAGTCTTGCCCTCGTAACGCTCCGGGTTGTCGCCCATATCGACATACCAGATCCCGTAATCGGCGTCATCAATCTCGATCACATCGGCATCGGTATCAAACGGCATCTGATCCTCAAAAATGTTGTCAATTTCGCCTTCTTCATTCTCAAACAGAACGTCGCATGCCTGATTGACTACTTTGATGCTGCGGCGGAATGCCGGAAGCGGATCTTCCGGACGACAGCGGTTGAACATAACCATATCCGCATTTTTTGCCATCTCCATGAAGACGGATTTCATATTCTGCATATAGATCTGGAAGCAGCTTGCGTCGACGGTCACGATCTCCTGTACGATGCCCCAACCGCGCGGCAGTTCCATTTCTTCGAGTTTTTTTACGCTCCAGAGCGGGTTGTATTCGAGAATGATTCGCTCCGGGCGGTATTTGCGGTTCAGTTTTTTCAGGTAATCCAGGGTAAACTGCTCTGGTCCTTCTACGATTTCCAGGACGGTGTTGTGTTTGAGCAGTTCTTTTTCGTCGTACTCTACTTCACCTTCTTCGGTTGTGATCAGAAGGGTCGGTCCGTCGATCTGGAAATAGTCCTGTGCTACGGTAAAATTGATAAAAGAGGTTTTTCCACTCTCCAGAAATCCTGTTATGAGATAAATCGGAATTTCTACTTCGTCTTCTTCGTACATTTTGTACCTCCGTTGTCTTTGACGTACTCCCGGAATCTTTCTGCACTTGCTTTTGCGGCTAAGATTCCGGGCGTACCTTTTGCTTTGTCTCTAAATCAAGAAAAAAGCTGCCACATCGGATTTTGTTTCTGATGCGGCAGCTTCACTACAGTTCACAGGTACCCTGCGGACCGTAATTTTCGCAGCTACTTTGTATTTTTACAGTCCGAACAGCTCTGCCAGCTTATCTTCTGCTAATTTGGAACCGATGACACAGATTCTTCCGGTGAATTCCGGTGCTCCGTCACGTACTTCGTACTCTTCCGGAACCATATCGAAATAGATCCACTGTCCATCGGCGCCTGCTACCATACCTTTGGCACGAAGAACCATACCATAAGCGGTATCCTCGGAAAGTTTCTTTAAGATGCCTTCGATCTGCTCTTTGGTGAAGGTCTTCACAGTCTCCTGACCCCAGCTTGTGAAAACTTCGTCTGCGTGATGATGGTGATGATGATCATGACCACAGCCGCACTCGCCATCGTGGTGATGATGATGCTCATGCTCGTGATCATGGCCGCAGCAGCACTCGTCATCATGGTCGTGGTGATGATGCTCATGCTCCTCGTCGTGATCATGGCCGCAGCAGCACTCGCCGTCATGGTCGTGGTGATGATGTTCATGTTCGTCCTCATCATGATCGTGATGATGGTGCTCATGCTCCTCATCGTGGTCATGGCCGCAGCAGCACTCGTCGTGGTCATGATGATGGTGATGATGCTCTTCCTCTTCTACCTGCGCAAGGTTGATGATGGCACCTTCCATCGTATCGAGTACTTTCTTACCACCCAGTACTTCAACCGGTGTGGTAATAATGTGTGCTTCCGGATTCAGTTCGCGGAGCATTTTTACAGCTGCCTCTACTTTTTCCGTATCGGCTTTATCGGTACGGCTCAGGATGATGGTTCCTGCGCTCTTTACCTGGTTCTCGAAAAATTCGCCGAAGTTTCTGAGATACATTTTGCATTTCATAACGTCGACTACGGTTGTTGCGGAATTCAGGGCTACGCCTGCTTCTTTTTCTACGCCGTCTACCGCTTTGATGACGTCGGAGAGTTTACCTACGCCGGACGGCTCGATGATGATGCGGTCCGGGTGATATTTGGTGATAACGTCTTTTAATGCTGCGCCGAAGTCTCCCACAAGAGAGCAGCAGATGCAGCCGGAGTTCATTTCACGGATTTCGATACCGGCATCTTTTAAGAAGCCTCCGTCGATTCCAATTTCACCGAATTCGTTCTCGATCAGGACAACCTGCTGGCCTTTCAGCGCGTCTCCGAGGAGTTTTTTGATCAGGGTTGTTTTTCCTGCGCCCAGGAAACCTGAAATAATGTCTATTCTTGTCATTGATTTAACCTCTTTATCTTGTTGATTCCGTTTATAGTTAGCTATAAAAGGGCCGAAGTTTATCCTCCGCCCCACACTCACGCTTATTATAGCAACCATAGAACAAAAAATCAAGAGAATTTCCCTTGCTTTTTCTGCATTTCACCATTATAATATATTACATGTCTTTTCTACTTTAACGCGTTGAATGGGCAAATTATTTTACCTATGAATGGGGGATTTTTTTATGAGTGGAACGAAAGAAAAAAAACTCAATCTGCCACAGTCACTGCTTTTGCTGCTGCTGATCATCGTATCCGTCGCAGTCTGTATCCGCCTGAAAACCGGCGGTCCTATGATCGGCCTGTTTGCAAGCTGGATTTTTATCTATCTGTTTTGTAAGATTTTCGGTATTTCTTACGCCAAAATTGTTGCCGGCGCATACGATGCCATCCGTATGGTCGTCCCGACGCTCTGCCTTCTGATGGCCATCGGTGTCATGATCGGCACCTGGCTGCAGAGTGGCACCATTGCCACCATCATTTCCTGGGGCTTAAAAATAATTAACCCGTCCTGGCTGCTGCCTCTGACGCTGCTGTTCTGCTCCATTTTGAGTATTGTAACCGGTACTTCCTATGGTTCCGTCGGAAGCGCAGGTGTTGCCATGATGGCGATCGGAAACGCCATGGGTATCCATCCTGGCATGGTAGCCGGTGCTGTCATCTGCGGTGCCATGTTCGGTGACAAATTAAGTCCTCTTTCCGATACCACAAACCTTGCTCCGGCCGTTGCAGATGCCAAACTTGGCGATCATATCCGCTCGATGCTCTGGACCACCCTTCCAACGTATGTAATTACCTTAATTCTTTTTACTATTCTCGGTTTCCAGCAGACCAGCGGAAGCTATACCGAGGGAAGCATTACCGTTTACATCGATGCTTTAAACGATGAATTCCAGCTCGGATGGATTACCATGATCCCTGCCATCCTGATTATTGTATTGCTCCTCTGCAAAGTAAATGCGATCTCTGCACTTGGTCTTTCCAGCTTCGCTGCCGGATTTGTTTCCTATTTTGTGCAGCACGATACTCTGCAGGGCATCATCCGCACAGCTTACAACGGTTACACAACCACAATCGAAGAACCGGTATTACAATCCATCTTAAACCGCGGCGGCATGGGAAGCATGCTCCAGTACGTAGCCATTATCTGCTTTGCTGTCGGCATGGGCGGCATGCTGGAAAAACTCGGTGTACTGGATCACATTCTTCAAGCGATTGTAAAGAGAATCAACAGCGATGGAAGTATGATCCTTGCAACGATGATTGTCGGTTACGTGACCAGCCTCATCAGCTGCTCCCAGCCGATGGCACACGTTCTGACCGGCCGTCTGATGGCACCTGTCTTTCAAGAGCGCAAGGTTGCACCGGAAATTCTTTCCCGCTGCCTCGAAGACTCCGGAACTATGGCTGGTCCTATGATTCCATGGCATGGCTACGGCGTATACATGGCCGGCACACTTGGTGTTGCATGGTCGGCATTTTTCCCGTACTTATTCCTGCTTTACCTGACCCCGGTTTTCAGTATTTTCTATGGATTTACCGGAATTTCCATTAAGCATCTTCCGGAAACCCAAAACAATGAATCAAAAGAAGAGAAATAAGGCAAAAGCAGAAATCGTAACAGAAAATCATAAACAGAAACAGAAACAAAAAAAGAAAAGGAAAAGAGAAAGAATGCAGACAAAACTTGTTCTTCTCGGAACCGGCACACCAAATGCGTGTCCGAATGCCAACGGACCTTCCTCCGCTGTCGTGGTCGGTGACCGTGCTTATCTGGTAGATTTTGGCCCTGGCGTTGTCCGCCAGGCCTCAGCCGCCTATTTTAACGGCGTGGATGCCCTGCGGCCGGATCTTCTGACCGTTGCGTTCTGTACGCATCTGCACACAGATCACACTGCCGGATATCCGGATCTGATTTTTACCCCGTGGGTGCTGGAGCGTCCGGTTCCGCTGAAAGTTTACGGACCAAAAGGCCTGCGGCATATGACCGATCATATCTTACAGGCCTATGAAACCGACATTGATTTCCGAATTCACGGTTTCGAAAAAGCAAACGAATCCGGCTACCGCGTTGAGGTAACAGAAATTGAATCCGGCATTATCTACCGGGATGACCTGGTTACGGTGGAGGCTTTTCCGGTCAGCCACGGAACACTGGAATGCTACGGCTATAAATTCACCACACCGGACCGCACGATCGTCATCACTGGCGATACCGCTCCGCTGGATCTCGTGGCAGAAAAATCGAAAGGCTGTGATATCCTGCTGCACGAAGTGGAATACGCCGCCGGAATCTCCTGCCGCGAACCAAAATGGCAGAAATACCACCGGGAAGTGCATACGTTAAGCACGGATCTTGCCGGTGTTGCAAAAAAGGCAAATCCGAAACTGCTCGTTACGTATCACCGGATTTACCATATGAATGTACAGGATAACCACAAAAACCTTGCCGCCGAGATGGCATGGCGCGATGCCGCGATTCTGGATGAAATCCGGGATGCAGGGTATGACGGATATGTCGTGAACGGAAAAGACCTGGATGTATTTTAAAATACGGGGCAGCGTACCAATTCTGGTTTACGAATTGGTACGCTGCCCCGTTCGTTTTGGGATGAGCCCGGAGACGCTTTCTATTTTCATTTACCCGACTGGCAGATTCTACCATACTCTGCGTTATTTCAGAACTGTTTTTTCTTTGACATTAACCTCCTCAGAACGTATAATCATAGTATTACAACTCTGGCAAAACAGCAGGATTTTCTGCTGTTTGTCGTTACAGGAACCTGATCCGCAGACGGCTTGCACAGTCTGCCTTTCGTTTGCGTTCCAGAAAGGATGTTTTATATGGCAGCTACTACTGCGAAACCCGTAAAAAGCGCCGGTAAAATTCCCGGCAGTACCTTGAAAATCATTGCGATGGTCTGTATGCTGATCGACCACACTGCAGCTGTACTTTTCGACCGAATCCTGATTTCCCGTGGTCTTCTGGATGCGGTGAACGCTTCGGACGGAGGCGCATCATTTCTCTCCACAGGAAACACAGCTGTGATTTATTACGCGGACATGATTATGCGTGCCATCGGACGAATCAGTTTTCCAATTTTCTGTTTTCTGTTAATTGAGGGATTTCTACATACACATGATGTGAAAAAGTATGCTCTGAATCTTGGTATTTTCGCACTGGTTTCAGAAGTTCCGTTTGACCTTGCATTTGCGGGAAAACCGTTTTATCTGAATTATCAGAATGTATTTTTCACTCTGTTTATCGGCCTTGTGATGATGATTTTCCTGCAGAAGATTGATGAAAAAACGCATCAGGACGGTACAAACTGGCGGGGAGCCAACTGGAAAGTTTCCATTGGAAAACTGCTGGTGATCGTAGCGGCATGCACTGTTGCTACACTGCTGAAAACCGATTACAGTGCGATGGGAATTCTGACGATTGTTCTGATGTATAACCTGCGTAACAATAAGATGTATTGTATTGGAATTGGCTGCGCCGTACTTACGCTGCTGAGCCTGAATGAAATCACCTGTTTTCTGGCGATGATCCCGGTGCATTTTTATAACGGAAAACGAGGATTGAATCTGAAGTATCCGTTTTATGCGTTTTATCCGGTGCATCTGCTGGTGCTGTTTGCGATTGCGGCGGTACTGGGGATGGCGGGGGTTGCGGTTGTTTAAAAAACGGACACCCGGAAGTGCACCTGCGCCGCCTGGGACTGTGCCCTGGGGCACAGTCCCAGACGACACAGACGCACTTCCGGGCTGACATTGAGGCGGGCGGTGGGGAGGTCTGGATTTGCTGCGCAAATCGGCGTGAGATTCTACTTAATATACTTCTTAACTTCCAACGGATACCCCAAAAGCTCTTCGCTGCGAATCACTTCAAAATTCTCCGGTTGAAAATCTTTGCGTAACGTCACAGTGTTCAGGCAATGATATCCCAATCTATGATAGAGTTTCATCGCTCCAAAATTTCGTGCAGCTACCTCAAGATAGACAGATTCAGAATACTTTTTTATCTCGGCTTCGACCAGCGCAATCGCATGACTTCCGTATCCGTTTCCCTGGTATTCCGGAAGTACGAAAAGATCTTCGATCCAGTCAACTTCCGCCCCGCGGCTTCCGAGATGCACAAATCCAATGGGGATCTCTTCTTTTAAGATAAAATAAAACACATGCCCTTTGTCTGTCCAGGCAGCAAGATTCTCCGCGGCCTCTTCGTCGGTTATAACATAATCACCATGAGCCAGCCAAAAGCCTCGAATCAGCTCTTTTGCAAGTTGTGCTTCGTTTTCATATTTCTGTAAAGCTATAATTTCATTCATTTTTTCATCTCCCTTGTTTTTTTAACCGAATCAAGTAAGTCCCAACCCCCTGCTTATTGCTTCGCGCAATGGAAGCAGGTGACTTGCTTGATTCGGGTCAAAGCGGATATTCGCAATCCGCTTCGCTACTTGCTCATAACCGAATAGCTGCTTCGCAGCTTATCAGAAGTGGCTTGTACCACTCCTGATACAAGCAAGTCCCCACCCACTGCTTATTACTTTTCGCAATGGAAGCAGGTGACTTGCTTGATTCGGTTAAACTATGATATACTCAAATCATCATGATACCAGGCTCAAAAAGCTAATGCAAGCTCGCTTGCAAGAGGATTTTTGAACTCTTGACCTGTCAAAAACATGACGAGGAGTGCAATGATATGAAAAAAGCGACAAATTTGATATCCTTTCTGATTTTAATGATGGTACTGGTCGGCTGTAGCAAAGAAACGGTCCATATCGACTTTCCTTTTGAAGTTGGAGATGTTGAAAATGTCGAAATGTACCACTATGCGGGAGCACCGGTATCAGCAGAAAAGAAAATAGTCGTTGCAAAAACTGATATAACAGACTTGTATCATATGTTTGAAAACTTATCATTGACAGACAAACAAGTCGAGGAAATCACAGGCGCAGATGTGACCAGTTTTCGATTTAACCTTTCGGATGGGACAAACTACGAACTGGTTTATGTCTGCAATGGAGTCAAGAATGGAAAGCTGAAATCTTCCACGGGCAATTTTGAATACTTCACAAGTTCAGATATCGGCTCATATTGGTCGAATATGGATCTTGAATCAGTTTCGGTGAAAGAAAGTGAATTGCCGAAGTGGCATAACTGATTCAGCCTCGAAGGACTCCCTGTCATAAGCGCTGGGGTGTTTTTATATATGATTCATCTCGTTTCCGTTTCTCATAAATCGCTTCCATCCATTCCAGCACATCCTCTTTGTTCTGCTGAAACGGTTCGCTGTGACTTAGGAAAAAATGCGGCGCACGCACGTTTTTCAGAACTCGGATTTCTGCCAGCAGGCGCTCGGCATTATAAACGGTCTGTCCGTTTTTCTGCGTCGCATATGCCGCATCCCCGAGAAAGCACCACGTCTCATCCACTTCCAATGCAAGCGATCCTTTGGCATGACTCGATGGAATCGGAAATAAATGTAACCACACGTCACCGTCCTGAAACCACGTATCTTCTTCTATCACAGTTCCTGTTTTTGTATAACGAAACGTATTTTTCCCCTGGTAAACCGCTTCGCACGAAATCTCCGACAGATTCCCGATATGGTCGGGATGAAAATGGGATAAAATCACCCGAATTTCTTTTCCTGTCTGTTCTGACTTTTTCTGCAGAATTTCTGAAACCGCAGGATGATTTCCCACGTCATATACCCAGAAAAATGCATCACCCTCGATGATCACAACATTTGCCGAAAGTGGATGTTCTGTCGGTGTAAGATAGGAAATGTGATCGTTGATTGTCTGGATGTGCGGAATCTGTATCGGCTCTTTTCTTTCTTCTTTCATCAAATCAACACCTCTTTTCCTTCGAACACAAAACACAATGACCGACAGATTTAAGAAATCTCTTTCGTTCTCTGCCGGTCATGATATTAATGAAAATTAGTAGCTATCTTATTTTAGAAGCTGAACACCGCCACACCATACGCCGGAAGTGCATATGCAATCCGATATGGCTGGCCATCGCATTCTCCCTCTTTGGCACGGTAGGCTACCTGGCGTTTTTCGGTCGGGCCGCCGTATTTCATATCGGAGCTGTCGAGTATCAGGCGGTACTGTTTTTTGCGCGGTACGCCACACATATAATCCGGACGCTCGACCGGTGTGAAATTGCAGACGAACAACAGGTTGTTTTTTCCTGTCGGTGACCAGCGGACGAAGCTGTAAATGCTGCGGTCGCCGTCGTTGGCATTGATCCACTGGAAGCCTTCGTAGCCGCAGTCGTTCGCGTAGAGTGCCGGGTACTTGCGGTACATTTTCAGCAGGTCACTGAAGAAGGTCTGCAGATGCTGATGCCCCTCATCTGCCAGCAGGAACCAGTCGATCTCGCGTTCCTCGCTCCACTCGCGGAGCTGTCCGAAATCCTGTCCCATGAACAGAAGTTTTTTGCCCGGGTGCCCGAACATGAAAGCATAGCCTACCATCAGGTTCTGGAATTTTTCCTCCAGATCGCCCGGCATTTTGTTGATCATCGAGCATTTCAAGTGGACAACCTCATCGTGCGAGAGCACCAGAATGTAGTTCTCGGAAAATGCATAGGTCATGCCGAAGGTCATCTTGTTATGGTTGTATTTGCGGAAGTATGGATCGAGCTTCATGTAATCGAGGAAGTCATGCATCCATCCCATGTTCCATTTGTAGGAGAAATGCAGGCCGCCGTCCTCTACGCTTCCCGTTACCTTCGGCCACGTTGTGGACTCCTCGGCAATCATGATGACACCTTTGTTTCGTCCGCGCACCAGGGTATTCAGGTGTTTGAAGAACTCGACGGCTTCAAGATTTTCATTTCCGCCGTTCTTGTTCGGCACCCACTGGCCCGGCTCTTTTCCGTAGTCGAGATACAGCATCGAAGCAACAGCATCGACACGGAGACCGTCTACGTGGTACTCTTCTACCCAGTAAAGCGCATTTGCCAGCATAAAGTTTTTCACTTCATTTTTGCCGTAATCAAAGATCTTCGTTCCCCACTCCGGGTGCTCGCCCTTTCTCGGGTCGGCGTACTCATACAGCGGCTGGCCATCAAAATCAGCAAGGCCGTGCGCATCTTTCGGGAAGTGTGCCGGTACCCAGTCCAGAATAACACCGATTTTATTTTTATGCAGATAATCAACAAGATATTTAAACTCTTTCGGTGTTCCGTAGCGGGAGGTCGGTGCGTAATAGCCCGTTACCTGATAGCCCCAGGAACCGTCAAACGGATGCTCTGCAATTCCCATCAGCTCTACGTGGGTATAGCCCATTTTTTTTACGTAATCGGCAAGCGAATGTGCGAACTGAACGTAATTGTAAAATCCGTCCGGGTTGGATTCGGACCACGGATGTTTCATCCAGGAGCCCGGGTGCACTTCGTAGATGGAGAGCGCGGATTTCTGAACGTCAAATTTTTTGCGGTTCGTCAGCCATTCGCTGTCACCCCAGCGGTAGCCTTCGATTTCCGCTACTTTTGACGCGGTACCCGGCCGTTTTTCGGATGCAAATGCGTATGGATCTGCTTTGTACAGTTCTCTTCCGTCCGGTGTGCGGATGTAATATTTATACATCATTCCCTCGGTCACGCCCGGAATGAACACTTCATAAACGCCGTCCTCGCCGACTTTCCGCATCACATTGGCATGGGCATCCCAGCCGTTGAATTCGCCGATGACAGATACTTCCGCCGCATGCGGAGCCCATACGGTGAACCAGGCTCCTACTTTGCCGTCTTTTTTGTCCAGGTGCGCACCCATTTTCCGGAAAATATCGTAATGGGTTGCCTGGCCAAATAAGTACTGATCCAGTTCAGAAAATCTTGGCTGATAGCCCGCCGGTTTTTTTGGCGCTTTTCTGGTTTTCGCTGTTGTTTTTGCAGTTTCCTTCATAGAAAAAATCCCCTTTATGATTCTTTTTCAATCAGAACACAGCCGCACGGAGGTACTTCAACAAAAAGTTTTCCATTTTCCGGAGAAATGGCTTCTCCGGTTACCGCGTTTTTCCATGTTCCGTCGCAAGATGCAGGAATCCAGACTCCCGCACTCTGGTTTTCATCATTATTTACTGCTGTGATCAGAGCGTCTGTCTCATCCAGGCGTGCAAAGGCATACTGGCGGTTGGTCAGCATGAGTTCGCGGTATCTTCCCGTTCGTGCTGCAGGATGTTTTTTTCTGACGTCTGATAATGTTTTGATCCATGCCGGAAGTTTTTCTGCCGGCGGATTTTTCTCCAGTTCTTCCAGATTCAGCGCCGGACGCAGCGGATCGTCGTTTCCGCCTTCTTTTCTTCCCTCGATGCCGAATTCCGATCCGTAATAGATGGACGGGATGCCCGGCAGGAAGTACAGCAGCGCATAAATTGGAATCATGTTTTCTTTTACGTTCAGCTTGCTGGCCAGACGGTCTACGTCGTGGTTGTCAACGAAGCTGTACAGTTTCTTTCCTTTGTAAATGCCGCCGTTTTCGTCAAATTCGCGGCGGATCGTATGTGCAATTTCGAAGTAGTTATGATCGTTATGTCCCGAATAAAGTCCTTTGTGAAGCTCGTAGTTTGTGACACTGTGCAGCAGATGCTGGCCGTCTCCGATGTAGCGCGCATAGTCGCCGTGGATGACTTCGCCCATCAGCCAGAAGTCCTGTTTTTTGGCGGATGTGCGTGCGCGCATCTGCTCCATGAAGCCGAAATCCAGGCAGTCGGCGCAGTCGAGACGGATGCCGTCGATGTCGAATTCGTCGATCCAGAAGTCGATGACATCAAGGAGATAGTCGCGGACCTGCTGGTTCTGGAGATTCAGGTTGACGAGTTCGAAGCAGTTTCTCCATGCTTCGTAGGAGAATCCGTCGTTATAGCAGGTGTTTCCGCCGAACCAGATTCCTTTGTACCATCCGCAGTACGGGGACTGTTCTCTTTTTTCCTGAATGTCGCGGAAGGCAAAGAATTCGCGGCCGGTGTGGTTGAAGACACCGTCTACGACGACTTTGATGCCGAGTTCGTGGGCTTTTTTTACGTATGCGGCAAAGTCCGCGTTGTCGCCTAAGCGGCGGTCTACCTGTTTGTAATCTTTTGTGTCGTATCCATGTGTGGTTGATTCAAACAAGGGGCCGATATAGATTGCGGTACAACCGAGATCTGCGATGTGCGGAAGCCACTGTTCCAGTGTGGAAAAGCGGTGTACGGTTTCTTCCGATTCATTTTTTCTCGGCGCGCCGGTCAGTCCGATCGGATAGATGTGATAAAATTCTGCCTCTTCATACCATGGTGCCATTTTGTTTGTCCTCCTTGTTTTTGGGTTATGAGTAAATTCCATACATGAACTGGTGTACCAGACGGTAGACTTCTTCGTCCCGGACGACGAGGTTGGAAAGATCGGATTGATCTCCTGCTGTCATCATCAGGTAGTGCATCAGGATTCCGGAGAAGCCTACGGCGAATTGTTCCTGACGGCCGTTCATGTTGCCGAGTTCGGCGCTGGCGTTGTCGAAGACGTCGACGCACAGGTGATAGAACCGGTCAATCATGGGGTATACGGTGCGGAAGCCTTCGCTTTTTCTTCCGGAATAGAACAGTGCCATCATCAGCATATGGAATTTCGGGTCTTCGGAGGCTCCGTTGAAGAAGGCACGCGCGATGCGGTACAGTTTTTCGGGGATGTTTTTCCCGGTTTCGGAGGCTTCGATGAGTTTTTGTTCCATGGGCTGAAAGTGCTCGTTTAGCAGGGCTTCGAGGAGGCCTTGTTTGCTGCCGAAGTAATAGTACAGGGTTGGTTTGGATACTCCGGCGGAGTCTACGATCTGCTGAACACCGACGGCGTCGTACCCGCTTTCGTAGAAGAGGGTCAGAGCTGAGTTCATGATTAGCTGACGATTGTCCATTTTGAATCCTCTTTGTTGCGGAAGGGACGCTCTCTGGAGTTCGCCTGGCCGCGGTGTGTTTGGGTGGTTGTTTGTTACGTGTGAGTTGGCATTTGTTTTGGTTTAAAATGCTTTTGTTGATTTTGTATTTAAGAAGTCTGCTTTTGTGTGTGATGGTCGAATTGCGTGAGTTTTTGGCAATTTTGACGAATTTTGTTGGATTTTGCAGGTTTCTTATGTGTGTTTCTGTTATCATTATACCAATCGGTATATAAAAAGTCAATGCGAAATATATAATGGATGAAAATAGATGCATAGAAAAAGAACCGGCGGGGAAATCTTTAGTTTAGTTCTCAGATTTCTCTGTCGGTTCTTTTCTTATTTTCCGATACTGTTTTTATACGAACTGAACCTCACATGACTAAAGTCACGTGCTTCAGACCACTTTAGGCGGCAGACAAAATATCGGCGGATACGCCTGTTTCTTAGATTTTGCGCGGATACGCGCTTCTTCCATGCCGGATACGGCAGGTCTCCACATAACAGGTAGTCCACGGTATATCTGCCTGTGTTTATGCTGCTTTTCGCAGTTCCATTTCTGAAATTAAGTCTCTCAAATCTGCATAAACACATGAGGTTCTACGCTTTACTACAGGAACTTTTGCCTCCAGCAAAGACCTTTCCGTTGCCGGTAAGGGTTTTAAAATTTCACGGATAAAATATCTTGCTCCAATATTGTACGATGCAGATAATCCTCCTTCTGCATTTTTTTGCATTTTCTCTTTTTGTTCTCCAATTGCTGTTTTCCTTCAGATGCCGTATAATGGAAACAGCATTTTTCAAATTCAAATTAAGGAGAACATAAACTGATGATACGATTTAATAATGACTACAATCACGGTGCGCACCCGGAGATTCTGGAGGCGCTGGGGGCTATTAATGGGAACAGTTATGGTGGATATGGGGAGGATGAATGGTGTGAGAAGGCTGCGGAGCTGATTCGGGAGAAGATTCGTTGTGCGGATGCGGCGGTTCATTTTTTTCCGGGGGCGACGCAGGCGAATTTTATTGTGACGGCGGCAGCGCTTTCGCCGGTGCAGAGTGTGATTGCGGCGGATACTGGACATATTAACTGCCATGAGGCGGCTTCGATTGAAAATACCGGGCATAAGATTCTGGAGCTGCCGAATACGGATGGTAAAATTTCGGCGGAACAGATTGCGGCGTGTGCGGCGGCTTATTATGAAGGCGGTGAGCCGGAGTATCTGACGGAGCCGAAGATGGTATATCTTTCATTTCCGACTGAGCAGGGAACGCTGTATTCGCTGCAGGAGCTGACGAAGATTCACGAGGTCTGCCGGAAGTATGATATGTATCTGTTTGTGGACGGGGCACGGCTTGGATACGGGCTTGGATCAGAGAAGAATGATGTTTCTCTCGAGGATCTCGCTGCTCTCACAGATGTTTTCTATTTCGGCGGAACGAAATGCGGTGCGCTGTTTGGTGAGGCCGTTGTGCTTACAGCTGACTCGCTGAAAAAGCGGTTCAAAGCCTACATGAAACAGAACGGCGCTGTTCTCGCAAAGGGATGGCTGCTCGGACTGCAGTTCCACTGCCTGCTGGGGCATGATCTTTATTTTACTGCGACACGCCGCGCCGATGAACTTGCCATGAAACTCCGCAAAGCATTTGCGGCGCAGGGGATTCCATTCTGGGTGGAGAGTTTTACGAATCAGCAGTTTGTGATTCTCACCGATGCGCAGAAGGAAACTCTGGAAAAACGCTATATTTTCGAGCCAATGGGGAAATCCGCGGACGGCGGAAATATTGCGCGGTTCTGCACCAGCTGGGCAACGACGGAAGAGGAAGTGCAGACACTGATTGATGACCTCAAAGCTTTATAATTTTTGTCCAAAACGGCATTCTGCAAACACCGGCGATCTCTAAATCTGCTTTGCAAATTCAAAGAAAAAGCTGTACCGGTGTGCCACGAAAATGCAGATTTTTCCTTGTTTTACTCCGAGAAAGGAATCTTTATGTCTCATAAAATTGGTATTACCGCCTGCTCCAACCCCATGCATCCTTCCTTTTCCGCCGATCTGGCGCGTCTCTGTCAGATTCTGCGGAAGCTGGGCTTCGATCCTGTTTTAAGCCCCTGCCTCTTCGACAACGGTTCCGGCTTTTCCGGCACGGGCGCGGAGCGGGCGGATGCATTGATGAACCTTTACTGTGACCCAGAAATCACGGATATTTTTGATGTTTCCGGCGGCGATATGGCGAATGAAGTTCTGCCGTATCTGGATTTTTCTGTCATCGCCGCCTCCGGCAAGCGCTTCTGGGGATACAGTGATCTCACAACGATTGTCAATGCTGTCACGACTGCGACTGGAAATGAGTCGATGCTGTATCAGGTTCGAAATCTGCTGTACAACCACAGCGCCGAACAGATCACTCTGTTCCAAAACGCTTTTTCCGGGCAGTCTCCCAGCCTCTTCGACCTCCCTTGCACATTTCTGCAGGGCGATCACATGGAAGGTGTGATGATCGGCGGAAATATCCGCTGTTTTCTGAAGCTCGCCGGAACGGATTTTCAGCCGGATTTCCGCGGAAAAATCCTGCTCCTCGAAGCCATGGGCGGCGGCGTTCCGCAGATGGTTACGTTTCTGTCCCAGCTGAAAATGATGCATGCCTTTGAACAGATCAATGGTATTCTCCTCGGAACATTTTCCCAGATGGAACGCGACCAGCTGACGCCGGATATGCCGCAGCTTGTCCGCCAGGCGGCCGGACCGGATCTCCCGATTGCAAGGACTCCGTATATCGGCCACGGCACGGATGCACATGCCGCCGTGATCGGCAAATTTTATCAGATTTCTTCTGACTGATATACATCCGCGTAGCGCACGCCGAACTCCTCTGCGTCTGCATGGCGTTCCATATAGATATCAATGTGGCCGTACGGCGTGCCGCGGTCCTCGACCGTGTAAATTTTTCCGCCGATATTCAGCTTCGTTCCAAACGGCAGAACGCCGGTTGCAATGGTCCGGCCCTGCACCGGCATTTTTCCGGATGCGGTCGGGCCGCCCGCCCAGCGGCCACAGCAGACGGCGCAGTTGCAGTAAGCGGTCAGTTTAAAATTGCCGAGATATTTTCCCGAAGCGCTTTCCAACCGATCACCTGCGGTACTGTTTTCTGCACTTGTATTCTGCACATTTTCTGCTCCTGCCTTCTGTTTTCCACCATTCCCGTTTTCTGTTGTCTGGTTATCCACAGAGTTTCCTTCTTTTCTCCCATTATCCACATCTCCCGTTTCTATTTTGCTCTCACGCATTTCCTTCGAAATCACCCGCACAGCAAATTCTGTCGATTTCTCATAGTTAAAATCTGAAATCAGAATCCCCGTCGCCTCGCTTCCAGCGTGGATTACTTTTCCATCACCGAGATAAATCATGACATGGTAAATAAACCCGCTCTCCCGCTGGTAAAACAGCAGATCACCAGGCTTTGCCTCCTGCACCGGAATGCGTGTTCCAGCTTTCGCCTGCTGGCGTGAGGTTCTCGGAAGGGTATACCCGAAATTAGCAAAAATCTGCTGGGCAAAGCCGGAACAGTCGCAGCCGTTTGTAAGACTCGTCCCGCCCCAGACGTACGGATTTCCCAGGAATTTTTTCGCGTACTGCAGGACCTCGCCGCGCGCTTCGTCAGAAGAAAGAAGTGTTCTCGTCGTTGCATATGTATAGGTGTACGCCTTATTATTCCATGGCTTCACCCACATTTCCGCCATGGGAAAACTTTCCTCCTGCCAACGGTTTACCTCTTTTTCAGCCTCTTCTCCGCGCAGGAGATACCGCGCGCAGACAAATCCACGGACATCGCCGGATTCCACATAAACCCAGTCAGAATCCGCATCCGCTAAAATATAACTGAGGCTTCCCTTCGGCAGAATTCCGACGATTTTCTGATTTGTGCCTTTTCCTTCGCGGACGTGAAGCCAGGAATTCACATCGGCGATAGCATATGTTTTTTCAACCGTATGAAACAGCCACGGCATACGGGAAATCGTGACTTTTTCAGCTTCTGCCGCCTGCCACTCACTGTAGCTTTCCCGCGTGCGCTCAGCTTCCTGCTCTGCCGAAAAGACGGGTTCAGCCTCGGCGGCTGGCAGTTCCGCAGACTGTGATAAATCAGAATCCGAAGAGACTTCTGCCGTCTTGTCCCCACCAGTTGCATCATCACTTCCTGCAGATCCGTTTTCTTCCTCCGGCGGTTCCATCTGCTCCCCATCTCCGCCGCCGATTTCTTCCTGCCCCGGCCATGGATCGTTGGAAATATCTTCCCCTTCGCCCGGCCACGGTCCATCCATTTCACTGTTTCCCGGTGTTTCCGTCATGTCTCCCTGATCTCCCGGTTCTGGATTTTCCGGCTCCTCTGGCTCTGTCTCGCCTGCCTCTCCCGGTTCTGCATTTTCCGGCCCCTCTGGCTCTGTCTCGCCCGTTTTTCCCGGTTCCGTCATTCCTGCATTCTCTCCGCCGTCAGGCTCCTGCGGTTCCGGTTCCTCCGGGACTGTCTCATCTTCTTTTCCCTCGGATCCACTTTCCTCTTCCATCTCATCATTCTGCGTACCTTCCGATTCTGTCACCTCTTCCGCTTCCGCAGGTGCCTCCTCCGCCGCATCTTCCTCCACGCAAAAAGAAGCAGCCCCAACGGCTGCTTCCCCTGCAATCTCAATTCCAATCTGTCCCGGATCGGCCGTTTCCTCTTCTGCTGCATAAACGGCTGTCGGGTTTCCCAGTGTCACTGCGAGCGCACCGATCATCGCGGCGCGCACCAGCTCGGCGCATTTGTCGCCCATCATTGTTTTATCAACCATTTTCGCTTTCTCCTATTCAATTTGTCCGGCCAGACGGAATTGATCCGAACAAATAAAACAGAAGAAACACCTCTGGTATCGCTTCCTATTCCTCTGCTCGAAACAGTCTGACCGCATTTTTTTCTGTCGTCTCAATGACTTCTTCTTCCGAAATTCCCTTGAGTTCTGCGATCTCCTGCACAACGTACGGCAGATACAGAGATGAATTTCGTTTTCCCCGGTACGGAACCGGTGCCAGATACGGACTGTCTGTTTCCAGCAGAATGCGCTCCATCGGAGCCATCTGAACCACTTCTTTGATCTTCTTCGCATTTTTGAACGTCACCACGCCGCCAATGCCAAGATAAAATCCCATTTTCAGGTATTCCTCTGCCATCTCCACAGAGTAGGAAAAACAATGAATGACGCCGCCGATCTCCTCCGATTTTTCCTCTTTCATGACGCGGAGCGTATCGGCCGCCGCCTCCCTGCTGTGAATAATCATCGGAAGTTTTTCTTCCCGAGCAAGCGCAATCTGACGGCGGAACCAGTATTCCTGCTTCTCGTGATTCTCCTTGTCCCAGTAATAGTCAAGGCCAATCTCACCGACCGCGACCGCCTTTTCCATGCGGCAGAGTTCCCGCATCCGCGCCATCACGTCCTCGTTCAGATCGCCCACCTCATCCGGGTGAAGGCCGAACGCGCCGTAGATGAACGGATACGCTTCCATCAGTTTTCTTGTATTTTCCAGTGATTCCAGATTTGCCGAGACATTGATGATACGCCCGATTCCGTTTTCCTGCATCGAGGAAAGCAGCTCTGCGCGGTCTTCATCAAATTTCTCATCGTCATAATGTGCATGTGTTTCAAATATCATATCCGAATTTCTCCTTAAAAAAACGAAACAGAAACGGAAGAAAGCTCTGCATAGCCTTCCCCTGTTTCCGTTTCCACGTTTATCCATCCTATCGTTCGTTGTTTTCGTAAAAGTAAAGTGCGCCGCTGCGCCTGTGCTTATTATAACGCATTCATTTTTCCCGCGTCAACCAGGAAACGAAAAAAAGTCACTCTTCAACATGATCACCGCCGCGCCGCAATCTCATCCAACAGGCAGCCCGCCACTTCGTCTTTTCCCATGAGCGGAAGCTCCTTGATGCCGTCCTTCGTGATCAGCGTCACCACATTCGTCGCCACACCGAAGCCGGCGCCCTCCGTCTTCAGATTGTTCGCCGCGATCATGTCGAGATGCTTCTTCTCCAGCTTCGCGCGCGAGTTTTCCACCATATTCTCCGTTTCCATCGAAAATCCGCACACAAACAGACCCGGATGACGGTTCTTTTCCACCCATCCCAGAATATCATCGGTGCGCTCCAGCGGAATACTCATGTCGCCGTCTTGCTTTTTGATCTTCTGATCCGCCACTGTCGCAGGCCGGTAATCGGCAACTGCGGCCGCCTTGATCAGAATGTCTGTCTCCGGCAATGTCTCCCGCACCGCCTCCAGCATATCCTTCGCCGTCGTCACCGGTCGCATCGCAACGCCCGGAACCGGGGCTAATGAAACCGGGCCGGAAATCAGCGTCACCTGCGCGCCGCGGAGCATCGCCTCCCGCGCTATCGCGTATCCCATGCGGCCGCTGCTGTGGTTCGTCAGATACCGCACCGGATCGAGGGATTCCTGCGTCGGGCCTGCAGTCACGGTGACACGCACACCAGCGAGCGTCTTTTCGCGGGCAAGCTCCATCGCGATATAATCGAGCAGCACCTCCGGGTCCGGCAGTTTTCCTTTTCCGACGTCCTTGCACGCCAGCATTCCCACGGTCGGCTCGATGATGCCGAAACCGTATTTTTTCAGCGTCGCCAGATTATCCTGCGTAATCGGATTTTCCAGCATCGCCGTATTCATCGCCGGAGAGACCAGCTTTTTGCACTTCGCTGCGAGCACCACCGTTGTCAGCATATCATCTGCAATGCCGTGTGCCATTTTTGCAATCACATTGGCGGTAGCCGGGGCAATCATAATCAGATCCGCCGCTTTTGCCAGCGAAATATGCGTCACCTCATATTTAAAATCACGCGCAAACGTATCGACCACGCAGCGGTTGTTGGTCAGCGTCTCGAACGTCAGCGGGGTGATGAACTGCGTCGCGTTTTCGGTCATGATGACATGCACGTCTGCTCCGGCTTTCCGAAGACCGCTCGCCACATTTGCCATTTTATAGGCGGCAATTCCGCCTGTCACACCAAGTACAACACATTTTCCGTCAAGATTTTCCATTGTAACTCCGTTCTGCTGCCTCGAAGCAGCTTTTTTCCTATGATAGTTTTAAGTATAGCAGACAGAAAAACAGATTACAACCAATCCTGTTTGCCATTGATGCAAAAAGGCTTTATAATAAAAGTACAAAAGAACTCTACTTTTAAAATAATCGCGAGGTATTTTTATGATTTTAGCCATTGATATCGGGAACACAACCGTTACGCTCGGCGGCGTCCGGATCGCACCGCAGCAAGCGTATTCCCTCGAATTCACAGCCCGGATTGACATCAACCACACCTGGTCTGCCAGCCAGTATGAATCTGCGATCGAGCAGCTTTTTGAAGACAAGAATCTTTCCCCGTCCGACTTTCGGGGCGTCATCATTTCCAGCGTTGTTCCGTCGGTTCTGACGCTTCTGCAGGAATGTGTCCGTAATCTGTTCGGCACAGAACCGCTGCTCGTCACATCCGAAAGTGATCTCGGCATGACATTTTCCATCCCGGAACCGGAAAAAGTAGGCCGCGACCGCCTCGTTGATGCAGCCTGGGCCGCCGCACATTATCCGCTGCCGGTCATCACCGTGGATCTTGGAACAGCGACGACCTTCAATGTCATCCGGGAAAACAGCGTCTTCTGCGGCGGCGCCATCGCACCGGGACTCGATATGGGACTTGGCGCCCTCTCCGAGCGGACCGCCCAGCTCCCGCGGCTCGACCTCCAGATCCCGAAACGCATCATTGGCAGAAACACCGAAGAATGCATTCTCTCCGGCACCATCGTCGGCATGGCCGCGATGCTCGACGGAATGGTCCAGCGCATCGAAGCCGAACTCGGCTCCCCCGCCACCCTCATCCTCACCGGCGGCGCGGCACGCTTCGTCGAACCGCTCGTTTTACATCCTCATATCTATGACCCGAACCTTCTGCTGAAAGGGCTGGCGTTCCTGTGTGAGCGGAATTGTGCAAATTAAAATCGTACTTCCAAATATTCATCAGACTTTTTCATTCTGCATGACGTTAAAAAGCGTGTCTGTTCTCCAGGCACGCTTTTCTCTATTTTTCTATGGAATCGTAACCCTTCTTTGTGTTGCCTCTCCGCTTTTCAGTTTTTCCTGATTCTCCTCTTTCAGTTTTAAAATACACGGGCGAATGCTTTCATCATACGTTTCTGTTGTCTGAAGTACATGACCATTGTATACAATCACATCATCGGAATACAGAAATACAAGCGCCATCTGATTCATCTCATGATCGTAGATCAGAACATACCAGTTATAATCATACAAAATCCTCTCTGTCATGTTGAATACCTGTTTTGGCTTCTGGCAGGAAATTTTTTCTCCGTAAATGGTCGAGAGAATTTCGTCCATCTCCTCCGGATGATCCTCGCGCGTGATCGCAAAGGACATTCCGGCTCCGGTGTCTTCCGGGATATAAAGATAAATCATCTCGGCTTTGTCCGTATCAAAGGTTTCGATTTCCTGCAGCAGTTCCTGATCCGATTTTTCTGAGATGAAATCTGCTGCCGTCAGGAAAACATCTGTCGTACCCCGCTCAGGACCAATGGGATTTTCTTTCTGTGTATACACCGCCGTCATTCTTTTTACCAGACATCCTGCAATCACGCAAAGGATCACTCCAGCTAACACAGTGATTTTTCTCTTTTTCATACGTTTCAAGGAAATCACCTCTCTTCCAAAACAGACATTCCGGGAACCTTCCAAAAGTTGAATTTTCTCTTTTCAGTATATCATGAATTTTTCCGGGACACACTCTTTTCCTTCTCCCTATGCACGGAAAAACTCCCGGCACTGCCGGGAGTTTATGACTTTCTTATTTCATAGTAACTATTCAGAACCCCATCTCGATTCCGCTTGCGCTGCATCTCGATGTTGCTTCTCGCCATATGAAATTCCAGAAAACCGTTCATTCATGCAAGCATGATTCACGATTTTCTTCCATTTCGCATGGCTCTGAATAGTTACATTTCATATTACTTTTTCACCTGCTCATATACCAGTCCCGGATAAGCTTCGAGGCTGACACCGTTTTTTTCAAACATTGGAAATGCTTCTGCGCCGTATGCGCATACGGCGGTTGCCATGCTTGTCTGTTCAGTGTAGCTCTCCCAGTTGTCGGCAGTAAGGCCAGGCTGGTATGCTTCCCAGGCAGTTTCGTATTCGGTGCTCTTATCGGAAGGAATCGCATCTTTCAGGCTCTCGCCGGACCAGACGGCAAGCTGATCTGCTTTTTTGTAAGTATATTCCGGGAGCTGATCGTCGCCCAGCGACTGGTACAGCTCATAGCGGGTAATGGAGTCTTTGGAACTTCCGTAGGATTTTTCCATCTCTTTTTTCACGGTATCCATATCGGCATCATCCGGGTAGGTGATGTCTACTTCGCACAATACTGGTTTTCCCGTCGCTCCGATCTGATCGAGGTTGATAAACTGAAACATGACTCTGGAAGTTTGCTCGCCGAAAACAGTGGCTTCTGTATCTACTGCGATCGCGGCTGCACTGTTAGTTTCGGAGAAAATTTCCACCTGGTCCCGATCCAGATTCCAGTCGGCAAGCACTTCATCCACCGTTTTCCCCCATCCGGTATCCGGCGGCGTAATTTCCTTGCTGCTCTCTTTCGCTCCCTGACATCCAGTCAGCAACAGAGCACACATTGCAAAAATACCTGCTGATTTTTTATTCATACACCTGCATCTCCTTTCCGCTTTGTTATTTTTTTCACATACTTTTTTGTTAGCCCTATACTACCATATATTCTTCTGAAAATCTATGACGTTTGGTGAAAATTTTCTTACATTTTTCTTATGCATTCGATTTAAATCAAAGAAAAAGCAACAACATCCCTTATAGAAATTCTCTACCGCTAGTGAACCTCACATGACTAAAGTCACGTGCTTCCGGCCGCTTTAGGCGGCAGACAAAATATCGGCGGATACGCCTGTTTCTTAGATCTTGCGCGGATACGCGCTTCTTCCATGCCGGATACGGCAGGTCTCCACATAACAGGTAGTCCACGGTATATCTGCCTGTGTTTATGCTGCTTTACGCAGTTCCATTTCTGAAATCAGTTCTCTCAGATCTGCATAAACACATGAGGTTCTACGCTTTACTGCAGGAACTTTTGCCTCCAGCAAAGACCTTTCCGTTTCCGGCAAGGGTTTTAAAATTTCACGGATAAAATATCTCGCTCCGATATTATACGATGCTAACAAATCACAGTTGTATCTTTTTCCAGTCTGAAACGTACACAGACGATGATCCCGTATATCACGGGCAATCTCTCCTGATCCATCAAAGGCAAGCCTGCTCGTGTTCCAGGCACAGATTCGGGAAATTCGGATTTCCTTTCTGTGTGCCTGCTGTCCGCA